>JANQLQ010000260.1 GCA_028280565.1 Fulvivirga sp. | reverse complement strand
AAAGAAAACGAAACAAAAGAAAAGGGCGCCAGCAACAAAGCCCATTTTCCCCTCGAAACGCGCTATCCAACCCCTATGGCCTGCTTACCCACAGGCCTCAAATGTGCCGCACTGTTCCTGGATGTCTCCCCTCCACACGCCATTTGAATTTTCAATGGTGCCCTATTTAATGACCCGCCAAATGTGAGGTTTCCTGTTTTAAGAAACAACCATTTAAGTGTCTTTAGAAGACCAACAAAGATGTTTTTTGATGAAAACTAATTTTTCTAAGTAACTCCTAGAGCAATCAATTATCGATGCTATCTGGAGAGAGAGTTATTTGGGAGAAATCAACCATACATTTGTTTACTGCCACGGCAATTTCATACTCAGACGCCGGGCCTAGGAAAGAGTCCTCCAACTTACAGAACTCCATGAATTCTTCTACTTTTTCTTCCGGTAAGCCGGTGAGTTCCATTACTACAGCTTGGTTGTATTTGGCTTTAATGATCTCTTGGTAATCATACACTTGCTGGTACTGCTTTAGCTTTTTTTGCTCTTTTACCTCACGGCTAAATTTGCTGGCGATAAAACTGATAGGATTACCAAAGGCCGACGGTTTCACTGCTTTGGTAGGGCCATAGTAAAAACCGGGCAGTTGTATTCCCCGCTGTTGCTCTTGGAGAGGGACCTTCGTTTCGATCAGGGCACGTTTTAGCGCCTCTTCATCGCGATAGGCAAATACCTTTACGGGTTGGAGCTCCATGGTGGAGGTATTCATTTCAATCGTGACGACGAGCTTATCCGTAGTCACCTCTTCCTTTAAAGTGAAAGCGAATTTTTCAAAACCGATAGCAGAAAGAAGAAGCGTATCCTGCTTTTCCATCGTGATCCAAAATCGACCTTGAGTATTGCTGGTGGTCCCAAGGTGGAGCCGTTCGTTTACAACATGCACATAAGGCACGGGCTCTTTGGTTTCAGAGTTGATGATCTCACCTGTGATCTCTATCTTTTTGTCCTGGCTGTAAGAGACACTAAACGCCGCCAAAAACAGGAAGATGACAAGATATTTCATAACTTCAATGTTAACGAATAATTTTCAGAAAAGATACGCCGGGTTGGGGGATTTAATGATTTATTCATAAATGTGATACTCACTTGGAATCGCCATATTTTCAATGACTTTACAGGTTAAACTTACATGACTGCCAGGTAGTGCGATGCAGGGTTTTATTTAAAAATTTTGAATTTTTATATTTACCGTGTCAAATTTTTTTAAGATGAAATATATTTCTCTTTTTTTAATCTTATTCTATAGTTCGCTCACCTTGGCACAAGAGTTTAATGGCAGGTTTAGTTTGGTGAACCTGGGCCGCAAAGTAAATACTGGTTACCATGAAGCTGCCCCAGTGGTTTCGGCTGATGGAAAGACGCTGTATTTTTTTGTTAGCAACCATCCGGATAACACCTATGGCAAGGATGGGAGTCAAGACATTTGGTATTCTAAATTGGATGAAACCGGGCATTGGGGACCGGCCCAACACATGGGGAAACCCCTGAACAGGAGTAAAACCAACCAAGTGTTTACCGTTATGCCGGATGGTAATACCCTGCTGATCCGCGGTGGTCCCGGGAAAAATGCCGTTGGATTTTCATTTACCTATAGGTCTGGAGACAGCTGGACCGCCCCGGAGGAAATAAAGGTAAAAGATTTTAAACAAATGAATAAGGGCAAATTCTACGGCGCCACCATGTCATCCACTGGTGATTTTATGATCCTTTATTTTAGCGAAAAAGAAAATTCCAGTTTCAGTAACCTGTACATGACACGTAAGCTGGGAGATGGCAGTTGGTCCAGGCCCGCAAAACTATCCAGCCCCGTCAACACGGGTCGCGATGATTTTGCACCTTACCTGGCACCGGATGATAAAACTCTTTATTTTGCCAGCAACAGAAAAGAAAATAGTGTCGGTGGGATGGACATCTGGAAGACAACACGGTTGGATGCCACCTGGACAAAGTGGTCGGCGCCGGTCAACGTCGGCAGGCCATTGAATACCCGCGCTTTCGATAGCTACATGTCAGTGGATAGGTACGGTAACATTTTTACCACACAATCCGGCCGGACCATCGATGGCGGTAACCTCGATATTTTTCAATTGGAAGAAAGACCCGTTACCATTACCTTAAAAGGATTAGTTACCGATAAAAAAACAGGAGATGCCATAGGCGCGGAAATATTCATGTCTTACCAGTCAAAGCCCAGTGATACGTTGCTGGCAGTCAACGGGGAGGGTACCTACTCGAACAAACTGCCGGGCGAGGGAAACTATGGCTTCATGGTAAAGAGCCAAGGCTATCATCCCGCACAAGGAAAGCTATCTGTGGCCAACGTCGTCAACGATACGGTGATCTTAAAGGACTTTAAACTGGCACCCATTCAACAAAATGTGCTGCTTTCCGGGACGGTGTATGACGTCAAAACGGATGAGATTTTGACCGCTCGTGTGGATATTCGATATAAAACAGGGGCACAGCGAGTGTATCGCAAACGGGTGGAAAAAGGATATTTTGAAACAGAACTGGAGAAAAAGGGATGGTTTATTATCTCCGCTTCGGCCGAAGGATACCTCAACGGCAAGGATAGTGTTAATTATTCAAGTGATGGCGTGACGTTACTTACAAAAGATCTATACTTAGAGCCCATAGAGATTGGCGCCACTGTACGATTGGAAAACATCTTTTTTGATTTTGATAAGACTACGCTTAAGTCAGAATCTTTTGTGGAATTAGATAAAGTAGTGGAATTCCTGGCTAACAATCCTTCTGTAGAAGTAGAGATTGCTGGTCATACTGATAGCAAGGGATCTGATGATTACAATTTGAACTTATCACAAGGGCGGGCCGAGGCCGTGGTCGGTTATTTGATTGATAATGGGGTGGATGAGTTCCGCCTGGTAGCACAAGGATATGGAGAGACCAAACCCTTAGAGACCAATGAAACCGATGAAGGGCGAGCGGTGAATCGGCGAGTGGAATTTACGGTGCTCAAAAAGTAACCTGTGAACAAAAACAAGTCAGCAATAGGCAAAGAGCAGTAGGCAAAATAGAGGGTTGCCTATTGTTTATTGCCTGTTGCCGACTCTAACAATGGGACCGAAAAATAAGAGATTACCCTGTTTCCCCTAGGCATTTACCGCGTCTTCTGAGGTAAAGTGCTGGTTTTCAATAGTTGCATTTGAGGGAGTTTTTTTGCTGTACTCGTGTTACGCCAAAACTCACGTTAACTTAACGCAATACGGTACTGGCAGTCTCATGGTTCCCAAGTTTTCCTTCCGTGGTGTAAGGCTCCCTTGAAAATTAGCTTTGATAGTAAAGCGTTTAATTTTGGCAAATTAGGCTACATTTTTAAGATTTTTCGGATAGTGCGATCCTCTAAATAAGCAGTGTACGCGGGATTATGTGGTTCTAAGCCCGGTTTTCATTTTCTTTTGCGCGCCCAAAAGAAAACGAAACAAAAGAAAAGGGCGCCAGGAACCAAGCCCATTTTCCCCTCGAAACGCACTGTCCAGCCCCTATAGGCCGCTTACCCACAGGCCTCAAATGTGCCGCGCTGTTCCTGGATGTCCCCCCTCCATACGCCACTTGAATTTCAACTCTTCACCTAGTGCGCATTTAGCGGAGCGTAATGCGTACTTATCGAGGCCATAGGATTTGTAATCCGGGCGTTCTCGTTTATGACCCATGATCATAGTTTAACTTTCATTTGAGGTGTCGATAATGGATCCTGTTTCCCCGTTGAGGAGTTCTTGATCAGTCAGCAATCGGCAAAAGGCAGTAGGTAGAAAAATGAGGGTTACCTTTTGCCCATTGCCGACTGCCGACTTTGGGAACGAGACTGAAAAAATAGCTTAACTGCCATTTGGAACTGGATACAAGCCTGCTAATAAGACTTATTTTCGTACGTGCTTATCATCTTTTTATCTATTCATCCAAGTATGATTTGAGATTTAACTAATTATTAATATTTTGATTTAAAATTTGAATTATTTAAGTCAGATCAAACCTAAGATTGCATGCTACTAAAAGAGTTTAAGACGGTCAAAAATGAAATCTATGCTTCGGTTCATTATGACCAAGAGAAGAACACGATCGCGTATGTGTGGGAAGGAACATTTGGTACACAGGACAATTTTCGGAATGTTATTTTATTCATGAGCGACCAAATTTTATCGCGGGGGATCACCAAATGGCTTGCTGATCTGAGGAATATGAAGGGTTCTTTCGATGGTTCCAGGGATTGGATGATCCAAGAGATCATGCCGAAATTGATCCAAGGAGGGTTGCTGTTTGAAGCTATCGTGCTTCCTAAGAATATCTTTGCCAAGCTTTCGACCCGTGATGCCATTATGAAAATCGAAAACTTTGAGTTAAGGCAATTTGATGACTTAGAGGAGGCCAAAGCATGGCTCAATAAGACGGATGCTGCACTAGCGTAGCTCCTTTGGGTAAACTGGAATACTTCAATCAAGGACAATGTTTACTTCAAGACCTCGTTTTTAGTCCTTACTTTATAATGATTGAGTTTGTATTGAGGTTTTAACCACCTGTGTCAATAATCAATTCGCCTGCCCAAACGACAGGTTCTCGACAGGGCAGGCGAAAACAAAATCCTTATTGATTTCCTAATATCACATAACTCGTTCTAATTTATTGGATTTGATTTTTTAATAATCAACGATTTAATTGTAAGCAGTCAGCCTAGGGCAATGTCCAGTCTTTAGTATTGAGTCGTGAGTATTGAGTAGTAAATCCAGGTTTGCATTAGGGCTGGCCAGTGATCAATCCTGGTCTCCATTTTCTTGTTTCCTTGTTTTTAGTATCCCGGTTCCTTCATTTTACAAACCAAGGTTAAAGGATGATTACCATTCACTGGTAACGAACAGACCATGCCCGGTCAAAACCGGAATCGTGCAGAGCTGGCAAAATGCAATACATTTTCGCTTGTTCCTGTGTCTTCAAAGAAATCCCCAGCAATGAACCATGAACCCTCTAAGGAAAAAGACCAATACCGGTTAGGTTCGTAAGCAATCTCAAACCCGGGTTGATGGCCAATGTAATTGCTGTTGGACCCTTCTCCTGATCTTTCCAACGCTTTATTAGGCCCATAAATACCATCGGCAGTCTTATGTCTCCAAAAGATGTCCCAATCAAAGGTGAATCCTACATTTTTAGTGAGTCCCACACTTACAGAGGGGTGTACGTCAATCAAATTGGCCGGGCCGATCAAGGCGATCAGGCCAAAATAAGCGCCACGAGGATAAAAAGCGTTAAAAGTTTGTAAGTCTTCGTCCAGCGGATCCCGGTCCCCGCTTACAATTTCTGATTTGATACCAAAAGTAGGATTCAAGGGCAGCCGGGTCTTTTTGGAGATATCCAGCGAAACCGTGTAGGCGCTGATATCTCCATTGCCATAACTGCCCCATTGGTAGATAGCTTCTGCGTTGACTTTGAACGCCCCGTTTTTCCAGATCCGTGTTCCTATGGAATGGCGCGTTTCATCCGCCTGGCCTTGATCATATTCACGAAGGGTGCTGTAAAAGCCTAAGTAATACAAGTCTGTGTTAAACGGGCCTATAAGGTTTTCTGTAACACTGTAAATGCCCCAAAATTGTTCCTCCTCGGTAGATCGATTATCAAAAACGCCCTGCTCATTTTCGACTAACCGTGCGTACATGCCCTCTACTGTAAAACCGGGCCTTTCATAAAACAGCCGTGCGGCGTCAAAGGCCAATCGCACGTTCGGCCCTTCTCTCATGGAGATCAACCGGCGAGAACCTAACCAGAACTCCTGCCTGCCCAGCCTGCCCTTCAAGTTTTGACCGGCAGTTATAGGTAGGTTGTACTCTACAAAAAGTTGGTGAAAGTCGAGTTCATCCACATCCACTCCACGAGGCGCTTCATCGGTAAGGCCTTGATGTGCAGAATGAAGTTGGACAAACGTTCGGAAATTACCAAAATGCCAATCCGTGTGTAATACATAGCGTTGTAACAGCCAGCCTACGTTTCCGGAGGCTTCATCCCAACCATTATTATGGAATCGTTCTGCTAGGTAACGGGCTTCCCCTCCCATGCTTAGGTAAGAGCGTTTTCCCAGTGGTATATATTTGAGCTGTTCGATGAGGCGGGTTGACTCTTGTTCTGCCAGGCGGCTGTAATCCTCTTCTGCACGTAAGAGCCCTATCTCCGGAAAGGTTGTATTTTCTTGGCCCAAAACGTTATTGATCCAAAGCAAACCACTGGCCAATATGATCACGGCTTTAACCCTCGTTTTCATGACTTTCGGATGATGATCACACCGACAATTAGGCACACTATTCCCATAACTTTCCCCCAATTGATGGCGCGGACCTGCATGCCTAGAAGCCCAAAGTGGTCTAGCATCACGGATATCAGCATTTGGCCTGTTACAATGAGGGCAAAAGTGAGCGCTACGCCCAATCGTGGTGTCATGATAATGATCGTAGTCACATAAAATGCTCCTAAGAGACCTGCAGCCCAGGAATACCAGGGCGCGTTTATGGATTGGGAAATTACGCCGAGGTCTTGTTTGATGAACAATAGGTAACCTAACAGACCAACAGTTCCTATAAGAAATGAGATAAAGCTGGCATATTCGGGGCTAGCTATTGCATTTCCCATTTTATGGTTCAACCCGGCCTGTACCGGCAGCATTGCCCCGGCCAATAGTACAGCGGCCATGAATACAAATACTTGCATGATTTTCATTCTATCACTAAAATTTGGTAAGAAAATGCACGGTTAAAAGAACCGAAAGCCAGCCCCAGGGAGTGAGACCCACTCCCTGGGGCTGGGATTAAGGTCTTATTGGTGCTGGTATCCGCCATAGTACTTGACGGGTGACCAGCCAGGTATAACATCCTCTATGCCGGGGTCCATAGCGGCAAACTCCTCGGCGGCGTACACCACCTTCCCATCCACTATGGTCAATACCGATTGTAAAGTATTGATGGTTTCCTCTGGCACTGTAAAGTAGTCTCCCGAAAGCACAGCAATATCTGCAAACTTACCAGGTTCAAGTGTACCTTTGCTATTTTCTTCTTGGGAGAACCAGGCACTGCCTTGGGTGTAAAGGGAGAGCGCTTCTGTACGGCTGAGGGTATTTTCATCATCCATATGTTTTAGCCCTCCTACTGTTTTGCCTGTGACCAACCAATACAATGCCGGCCAAGGGTTATAGCTTGCCACCCGCGTGCCATCAGTTCCCGCACCTACGGGGATACCCATGTCTAACATTTTACGGATCGGCGGCGCAGACATGGCTTTTTCTTCACCATATCGCTCCACAAAATACTCACCGGCATACGCCATGCGCGCTTGTATGGCTACTCCACCGTTTAAGGCTTTGATCCGCTTTAATTCTGCTTCCCCGGCCGTCTCCGCATGATCAATGGCCCAACGGATGTTGCTAAACCCATTGTTGGTTTCTGCGTTCACTTCTTCAAAGACATTGAGCAGGTTAGCGATACTTTCACCGTACGTGGCATGGATCCTAAATGGCCATTGTTTGTTCACGAGTAAAGTGACTACTGCTTTCAACTCACTTCGCCAATTTTGGCGCTCTTCCAGCATCGGTTGAGGCGCTAAGAAGTTCTCAAAGTCACCGGCAGACCAAACAAGGAATTCACCACCGCCTTCCAATTCATAGCCATGATCCAGGTGTAGAGCCCCGTTATGGAACACTTCATTGGTCGCCATCCAGTCTTGGAATTCCTGGTATTCGCTGCCTTTATTTTGAGGGAATAAGTAATAAGATAGCCTAATTGGCATTCCCCCGGCTTCGGCCAGTGTCTCCGTGCCTACGTAGTCATTGGGGAATTTGTGCCCTCCACCACCGGCATCTATACCACTGGTCAACCCAAGACGATTAAGTTCGCGGTAGAATTGTTTAGTAGAGTTAAGCATTTCATCCGGTGCCAGTGGTGGTAAAGAGCCGATCCTGGCATACAGGATGCCGGGATTAGGTTCCGCCAGTAATACACCGGTGAGCTTGCCGTCGGCGCCTTTCTCAAAACGTGCTCCTACCGGCGCTTGGGTATTTTCATCGATCCCTAAAGTTTCGAGCCCTTTTTGGTTGAGCCATCCGCGGCTGTACAGAAAAAGGACAAAAACCGGGGTGTTGGGCGCTGCTGCATTGATCTCTTCCGGGGTAGGAAATCTGCGCTCTTCAAACTGGAAAGGGCTCCAACCCCCGATCACTCGCACCCATTGCCCTTCGGGCGTCCTGTCGGCTTGTTCTTTTAGCATTTCTAAGGCTCTTTTTAAGGATCTCACCCCATCCCACCTCAGCTCGGTATTGTAAAACCTACCCCCCCGGGTGAGATGTAAATGCGAATCATTGAGCCCGGGTATAGCGGTCCTGCCTTGTAGGTCGATCACTTTCGTACTGTCCCCTTTTAGAGCGCTTAGCTCCTCCGTGGTGCCATGGCGCATGACCTTACCGTCTTTTATGGCTACGGCCTGTGCCACTGTATTCTGATCGTCCATGATAGTGACTTTCCCATTAATGAGTATCATATCCGCCGCATCTTTGACTTCCCGTGCAGGCTGGCAAGATAGGCCTGCCAGTACAGAACAAGCCAATATGATAGCTTTTGCTACTGTGTTCATGATGTCGTGATTTTAAAAGTGAAGTATAGACCAGGTAAGGTCTTTGAAATTTTGGTTATGAATGGCTAGCAAGGTCAGCATTACCGGGTAACCCAACTTTTCTTACTTTTTAGAAGAGGCAAGAAGGGTATACTAACCGTTTTTCTTGCCTCTTACAACTTGTGCGTCTTTATGAAAAGAACGTAATTGTTTCTTTTATATGGCTTGGTATTATTTATTTCCAGCCTCGCTTGCTTCTTTGCCGGTCATCCATTTGCTCATCGTTTTGATGTAGTCTATACCTAGCCCGTAAGACCCACCATACTTTTTCGAGATCCTGACTACTTCATTGTAGGTTTCATCACGAGCCCAGTCCCGGTGTACTTCAAGGAGGTATTGCAGTGATGTGATGGGCTTTACCCCGGCTTGTACCATTCGTATGATAGACATATCATGCGCTTCCTGGGAGATCCCCCCGCTGGCATCAGTGATCGTATATACATCGTACCCATCTTCTAAGGCGGATAAGGCAGCGGTCAGTGTGCAAACTTCAGTCCATAAACCTGCGATTACAAGCTTTTTCTTTTTATGATCGTTTACAGCTTTTACCACGCGCGTATCTTCCCAAGAATTCATCGTAGAGCGATCAATGTACTTGCTGTCATCCGTAAAGATGTCCCTGATCTCGGGGAAAACAGGCCCGCTAAATGACTTAGAGGCTACTGTAGTCACTATGGTGGGAACATCGTATAGTTTAGCGGTTTCGCTTACTAGGCCTAAGTTGTTCCTGAGCTCTTCAATAGGTTGAGACTCTACGGCAAAGGCCATTTGGCTTTGGTGATCGATCAGTAATAGTGTATGGTTAGTAGGGTTCAATAACTCTTTAGAGGCGTTAGCCGGATCGTTATTGGGGTTAGGATTGTATTGTTTCCATTGAGCGAATGTTAAAGAAACGATCATTAACATTGCTAAGGTTAAAACTGACTTTTTCATTTTGTTCTTTTTTTTGGTCTGTATTGGTTAATGGAGTAGATCATACACGCTCAAACTTAGGGGGTCATTCCCTGTGACACTTCTCTAATTCCCAGGTGCTGACGATATCCTCAGTTTTTGTGCTGTACCTGTTCTACCTGCCGGGAGTTCAGTTCATGGGAACTTCCATGAGAAGTACTTTTGATTTTTTATTTGTTTTGACATCAAATTGCCCGGTATCCCAAATGCCGTACCCATCCCGGGCCGACAGCTTTTGGCCGTGAATATCTATTTCTCCCTCAAGGACAAAAACATACACTCCATTTTGCTGCTTTTTGACGTGATAGGTTTGGGTGATACCGCTATCGAAGTCGCCTAAGTGGAACCAGGCATCTTGGTGGATCCACACACCCGGGTCATCGGCATTAGGAGATAATACCTGGTAAAAACTGTTGTTTTTTGCCATTTCCTGGATGGATACCTGGTCGTACCGGGGTTCTATATTTTTATTTTTTGGGAACAGCCATATCTGTAAAAATTTTACCTCTTTGTGGTCATTAGCATTGTATTCGCTGTGGAAGATCCCTGTACCCGCGCTCATGACCTGTATATCTCCTTCCCGGATGATGGCTTTGTGCCCCATACTGTCCTCGTGCTTTAAGTCCCCGCTAAGAGGGATTGAAATGATCTCCATGTTGTCATGGGGATGTGTGCCGAATCCCCTGCCGGGTGCTACAACATCATCGTTAAGTACGCGTAAAACCCCGAAATGCATCCTTTTGGGGTCGTGATAATTTGCAAAGCTAAAGGTGTGATGAGAATCCAGCCAGCCATGGTTTGCATGACCTCGAGAATCTGCAGTGTGCAATATTGTTTTCATAGTTTCTTCTTTTTTAGTGGATAAACTTGAAGTTCTAGGCGGCAAGTGGTTGAAGCCGACTTTTTCGGTGTAAACACCGGGTTGTGATTTGCTTTCTGATTTTAGGGCAGCCCCGCTAGCCGCAGCCCCGACCATCGCTTTTACTGTGTTTCGTATGAATTTCTTCCGGTCCATTTTAATTGTCGTTTAAACATTAAAACGGTAGGGGATGGCAAAGGGTAGTACAAGAATTTCGGTGAGATTTGTAAAAATTTCGGATGTTTTAACCTGGACTCGATAAGGAATAGGGCTAGATTAAATAGGGCATTCTTGAAAATTATATTGGATAATAAACGTCTATAATTAGCAAATTGGGCAATATTTTTAAGATGTTTCGGGTAGTGCGAACCTCGAAATGAGTAGTTTAAGCGAGATTTTGTGGTTCTAAGCCCGTGTTCATTTTCTTTTGCACGCCCAAAAGAAAACGAACCAAAAGAAAAAGGCGCCAGCAACCAAGCCCATTTTCCCCGCAGAACGCGCTATCCAGCCCCTATAGGCCGCTTACCCACAGGCCTCAAATGTGCCGCGCTGTTCCTGGAGGTCTCCCCTCCATACGCTAATTGAATTTTTAAGGAAGCCTAAGTAGTAAGGAAGTTCCCTTAGTGCATTTGTGCCTTCGTAGCGGAGGAAGCTTCGCCTCAAAGGCACAAATGCACTAAGGTTCACCAAGGTTACTCGCCAAAACTACCCCAGGATAACATCAAAGTGATGAATGATTATCGAGTGCAGGTTTTTTAATGTGTAGTGGATAATGTTATGTAATGTATGCCTGGGTCAACCATGGGCTGTTAATCATCCATCACATACTATTCCTAAACTCCTTCGGGGAAACCCCGATATGCTTTTTAAAAAAAGCGCTGAAATGAAATTGTTCTTTAAAACCCAAATCAAAGGCAATCTCTTTTATGGTCCGTGTAGAAAAGAGTAGCTGGCGTTTGGCTTCTGTACTTATACGTTCTAAGATATAGTCTTTTGGGGCATGGCCGGCCAGGTTCTTGAAGACCTCGTTCAAATACTTGGGTGTTATAAAAAGTGAAGAGGCGTACTCTGACACTTTGTGTTTTGTCTTGTAGTCAGCTTCTACTAGTTTTTTGAACTTACGGACCAAGTGTGCCCCATTGAGTCCTGTATTATCTTCTTGCGGCAGGTTGCAGATGGTATTGCTATGGATCAAAAAAAGCTTCATGAGCGCTCCTAATGCTGCTTCTTTGTGGACAAGATCTCCACGGAACACCTCGTACATATCATCTACAATTCTTCCTAACTTCTGGCTCATGGTGATGCTAGGCTCAAGGGGTGGGGTTTCCCCATATTGCCGAAAAAGGTGAACATCGATCATAAAATCTTCGCTGATATCATTCACCATGAGGAAATCTTTTGAAAAACTGATCACACAGCCCAACGGCCGGGTGGGTGTGTGGACCTGGTGGATCTTGCCGGGACTTAAAAAAAATACTTGGTTATCCCGGATCTCATAGGTATTAAAGTCGATGAGGTGCTTTCCAGTACCTTGTTTTACCCATACGATGGTGTAAAAATTATGTCGATGCGGATCGTTCGTTTTTCCTTGTGTGCGATCAAAGATGTCTTCCATCCGATCCATCTTAAAATAACCGTCAGTAGATCCTTCACCTTTGAGTGAATACTGCTTGATGGCTTTTGAGTCTTGTTTTTTGTTTTTAGACAAGATTTAGATGTTTAGAGAACAGTACCCTTAGCTTTTTGATAAATTTAGCATGATCCGGTTCCTTGTAAAAATAAGAGATTCCATAAAATGCCGCTAAGGCATGTTTACATTACCGATCACCGTGTTTTGCGCGACTCACGGGAAATGATAGCTTGATCAAGTTTCATACGATTGGTTGAACGTCATTGCTCAATTTTGAATACTGCTCACGAAATTGACTAGGTGAACTTCCAGTGATCTTTTTAAAGACCTTTCCGAAATAACCGGGGTTATCATACCCCAAAGCCATCCCGATCTGTATAATGGACTCATGGCTACTAAGTAGCAGTTCTCTGGCATGTTCTATCTTTGTAGTGGTAATAAATTCATGAGGTGTATTGCCAGTGGTATGTTTAAAAACCTCGTAAAAGTATCCTTCGCTTAAATTAAGGATACGCGCCATGTCTGAAGTACGGATCTTTTCACCGATGCGATCTCGTATGTAAACCTTGATCTTATCAAACTGCCTAGGCGTAATTTTGTACTGGTTATGAGCCTGTGTTTTGCAAAAGGTCTGTTCAAGCAATAGTAAGTGTTTCATTAAAGTAAAGAGCAACGAACTTATGTAATACCGGTCCCCAAATGGCGAATTCGGCTCATTAAGAGCTATTTTCAACTGGTTCCCTAAAGAACGGCTCAAGGGGTCATTTAAATGGTTTTCAAGCTGAAAACGGAAGGAAACCGACGACACAGGAACTAAACGGCCAAATTCTCCATTTTTCCAAAAGAACGAGGTGTTTCCAGGTTTGACCCTCCCATGTGAACCTAGCTTTAAAGTTTTAGCAGCTACACTGATAATCACTTCGGCATCTTCCGGTGCTGCCCGGTCGTTTTTAATGACATGACTTAGATAACAGAGTCGATACGGGGCATTAGCAACAGGCACAGGTTCATTACAGGCATGTGAAAGCTTTTGGAGCAGTTGATGGTGGTCCTGCCTAGGTAGAATAGTGTAAAGCGGTGAATCCGGCAAAATGTACTCAGGCTTTTATGAAAAATATCAATCTCAAACGGTATGCCCCGGGATGCATTCTTGCATGTCTTTTTTTATATTGCTGTTAATCAATGATTTATATTAAGATATTGAATGAATGAAGGTGTACGGGTCATTTTTGGCAACCTGATATTTAATGAATTCCTGATATGTAATCCTTTTATTTCAGGGAAACCAACCCTAAAATCGATCACCACCTTTTTTAATAGTAAAACTATTATTTGTTGAACATTTACTATCAATTTGAGGTTTACCTGTAGAAATACGATTTTTCACCCGTATTAGCTTGATGGACCGGTTGGCTAGTTGATGACTTTGGTACACCTATATAATGGCCATATATAACTTATGAAAAGGGAAGAACTAGAGATATTGATCCAGGTCAGTAAGGCGATAGCTAGCATACAAGATAGGAGGGAGCTGTTTAAAGTGATCTTCGACATGACCAGGCCTATCTTCCGGTTTCGTGAACTGTGCCTGCTAGTATATCATAAGGAAGCAGACCTTTACGTGGATTGGGCCCTTGGACAGGGACAAGGTATTGAGTCGAAAAAACTATTTGATCAAGCCACAGGCCATCCTGTATCCTCAAAAAACCACTACCTACAATGGATAAAACATGAAATTGATATCATGGATGCTCCCATTTTGGTCGATCCGAATGAGTTGTATGCACGATTCACCGATCACAAGTATAACGGACATTATGAGAAACCTTCCTCGCGATATCATTTAGTGACAGATCTGAAGGTACATGGTAAGCACTTTGGCCTATTTTGTATCGATGATCAAGAAGAACTTTTTGACCAAGAGCAGTTTGCCCTGTTCCAGGCCATCGCAGACCAACTCGCCGTAGCGGTGAGCAACGTACTGGCCTATGAAGAGATCCATAATCACCAGCGAGAAAAAGAAGCCCTGCTCAGCATAAGTAATAAGATCGCCCTTACCCGGGATCCTAAGGACCTTACCGAGTTTTTGACCCATGAGCTTAAACCACTCTTCGGCTTTGATGATGCAGTAGTTTTAGTGATCGATACAGACGAAGACCACTATTACCCGCTCGCTTTTGAAGCGCCAATGGAAATGCGTCAACATGAACATTTCAAAGGGATCGTGGCAGGAAAAAAGAAATACAAAGGTTCTCCGCAGGAAAAAATATTCCATAGCTTTCGTCCCTCGGAGTTTGTTCTAAAAGAGCTATTAGAACACTACCCGGAGTTTAAGCCGCTTGTGATGTTAGATGCTGCGGGCGTTAAGAAAACACTAGGGGTCTCACTGAACCAAGGGGGCAAACCCATCGGGTCATTATTGTTTCATTATAAGACAATGGATGAGCGACTTCTTCCTTATTACGATTTGTTTGCCAACGTAGCCGACCAGATATCTATAGCTGTGGCAAATATATTGGCGAATGAGAAGATACGGCAACGTGAGAAAGAAGAAACTCTAAAGGTGGCTTTGGTGAATGCGTTGAACGAAGGAGAAAACTGGGAAGAGAAATTGTTGGGTGTAACGCGAGCGCTGGAAGAAGATATCCCGTTCCATATTGTTTCGTTCGGGATCATGGGTGGCTCGCCCGGTACACCCAATTTAGGTTACGAGCGCATTGGCCAAGGCGAATATCGTATGCTGGATGTGGCTTCTTTCTTGAAAATGATACGGATGGATAGGGATACGTTCCAGCAAGCGGTAGAAAAGCACCCGATAGAACAGCCTCTCATTCTAAATGGCGCTGACTTTATAGAGGCCAGTAGATCTAACCCTGTGAAAGGAGGTATGGCGAAGTTTTTTGGTATCCGGGGCCTTATGGCGCTTGCTATACCCATAGACCAAAAGAGATCTATGTATGTTTCATTCTACAGCAAGATGGAAAATGCCTATCAGCAAGAGCAATTAGCCTTGTTTGAGCGGATTAAGCCCTCTTTTATATTAGCCGTGGAAAAACAACTGAACTATCAAGAAGTACTTCGCCTGAACGAATTGATCTCGCAAGAAAATGTATACTTAGAAAAAGAATTGCAGTTCAATTACAATTTTGAAGAGATCATCGGGAGCAGCGAGGCCATGCAGTATGTATTTGAACAAGTTCAACAGGTAGCGGGTACTGACAGTAGCGTGCTGATCACCGGGGAGACAGGGACCGGGAAAGAATTGATTGCACGTGCTTTACATAACTATAGCCAACGGAAACCGCATAATTTCATCAAGCTGAATTGTGCCACCTTACCTGCACAATTACTGGAATCAGAACTCTTTGGTCATGAAAGGGGAGCATTTACCGGGGCACACGATCGGAGGATCGGCAAATTTGAACTGGCCCATAGGGGCACTATTTTCTTGGATGAGATCGGTGAAATGCCTTTAGAACTCCAAGTCAAGCTGTTGCGGGTATTACAGGAAAGAGAATTTGAACGATTGGGAGGAAACGAGGTGATCAAAACGGACACACGTGTGATCGCAGCTACAAACAGGAGCTTGCCACTGGAATTAAAAGAAGGCAGGTTTAGAAGTGATCTTTTCTACCGGTTGAATGTATTTCCCATTCACCTGCCGGCTTTGAGGGACAGGAAGGAGGATATCGCGGAGCTGGCAATATACTTCATTCAAAAGCATAACAAGCGTATCGGTAAAAAAGTGAGGAAGTTGAGTGATCCTGCTTTGAAAGAGCTGATGGATTATAACTGGCCCGGCAATATACGTGAGCTTGAACATATTATCGAGCGTTCTATGATCGTTTCTAAAACCCCTTTGTTGGATATCGTTCTTGAAAAGATGCCCGCTGCAGCGGCTAATGGGGCACCAGTAAAACTGCAACGGTTAACAACCTACAGAAAAGCAGAAATAGACCTTATCCTGGATACGTTAAGGTACACCAATGGGAAGATCAGTGGTGCGGGAGGTGCCGCGGAGATCTTGGATATTCATCCTGCTACCTTGGAATCTAAAATGCGAAAGTTCGGGATCAAAAGGAAGCATATTTTTGAGAATAAGAAGGATCAATAACTTCGAGGATGGCGACTTATGCCTGTTTTAAATTAACGCTAGTTTTGGGTTTAATTTCATAATAGTCAATGGTTTAACATCGTAGAAAACGGAGAAGACCGCCGAGAGCCACAGGGATTACCCCGTGTCCTCCTCGGTTAAAAGCTGGTTTTCAATACTTAGCATTCAAGTGAAGTATTATAGGTGGGTTGATTAACCCAACTCGCGTTAAATTACTGGGCTTTTGACTTTTCGTAAGTTAAATTATCCCTTTGTCTTTTTGTACCATTCTCCAGGGGCTTTGTGCAGCAGTTATTCACAGGGGTGCGCAACGGAAGCTCAAAGCTACACAAAGGAATGGCGACAATTCGGTTGACATTATGGGTCCGTTAGTTTGGACGATGTGATAGTCGAACCAAGGCTTATGAAAATTGATTTTTGACGTAAGGACTCGTTTCTTACGAGCGTTCAACCTATCGTTTCATGATCCTTCTTTTCACCAGGGGATTATTACCCTCCCCTTTAATCTCTACAAGGTAAATACCCGCATTGAAATGACTAATATCCAAGCGTATTTCTAGTTGTTCATTTTGCTTTATTGACTCCTGTTGAAGTAAATATTGGCCCTGTAGATCAGTAATGCTTATGTCAACCTTACCGATGTAGGGATTGGTGACTACTAATTGGAAATGATCTTCCACGGGATTAGGATAGATCTTTATCACCGTGTTGATATCCTCTTCTAGGGCGGTAATAATATCATTGACGGTAATGATCACCGTTTGAGAGACGGTACTGATGCCGTCACTTACGTCGACGATCACCTCATGTGTACCTATTTGGGCTACCTCGGGGGTCCAGTTGAATGAACCGCTGACCTCGTCGATGGTCATACCTTTGGCGAGGGAGGCAGCATCTAGGCTAAACACCAGGGTATTTGCCGGTAGGTCCGTGTCGGTGGCGGATGCTTCAAAGCTAATTTGTGTGCCTTCGTCCCCGCTTTGTGCCTCTATCTCTTCTAATACAGGCATAGTATTCACCTCATTGACGGTTATCGTCACTACCTCGGAAGCCGCAAACTCCCCGTCGTTTACCGTTATGGTAGCCTGGTGGGTACCATCTTGTGCTTCGGAGGGAGTCCAATTAAACCTTCCTGTGACTTCATCCAAACTCATGCCTTTGGCTACGGAAGCATCATCTAACAGGAACGTTAAGGTATTTGCCGGGATATCTTCATCAACCGCTTCAGCAGTGAAAGCAATGGCTGTACCTTCATCTCCAGTTTGTGCCTTGAAAGCGGTTAAGGCAGGAGCTACATTGACTTCGTTGACCCTCACCATAACGATTTCTGATGTTGTTGAGATCCCGTCACTTACGCTTACGGTCACTTCATGGGTTCCATCTTGTGCTTCGGACGGTGTCCATCTGAATTCCCCGGTGGTTTCATCTATGATCATCCCCTTATCCCGGGAGGTATCATCCAACTGGAAAACTAGCGTATTTACCGGGATGTCTTCATCAACGGCTTCGGCGGTGAAGGTAAAAGTCGTTCCCTCATCTCCAATTTGTTCCTCGAACGAAGTTAAAACCGGCGCCACGTTCACTTCATTGACGGTAATGGTCACAATTTCTGTTGTGGTTAAAGTTCCATCGCTTACCGAGACGGTCACTTCGTGGGTACCCTGTTGCAACTCGGACGGTGTCCATCGGAATTCCCCGGTGGCTTCATCCATGATCATTCCTTTCGCCATTGATGTAGCGTCTAGGCTGTAGGTCAGTGCATCTCCATCGGGATCAGTTGCTTCCACTGTGAAACTGATCTCACTATCTTCTTCCCCGTTTTTTGGTTCAATTATGCTCAATACAGGCGCCCTATTAGGAAAATCAACGAGGATGGTCACTACCTTCGAATCTGTAAAAAAGCGGTCGTTGACGGTGATAGTAACTTCGTGGCTGCCTGACTGGGATGATGCAGGTCTCCAGCTAAAAGCACCTGTGGTAAAATTAATGAACATCCCTTTGCCACTTGAGATGTTATCCAACCTATAGTTGAGCCGGTCAGCCGGAACATCGTTGTCTACGGCTGCTGCATCAAAAGTAATGTTTTCGCCTACTAAACCACTTATTGGTCCAATAGAGGGGAGTACGGGCGGTGTATTTATGATCACGTCGATGTCAAAATCATCACTCACACTTTGTGCACTTTCATCGGTGGCTGTAACACGGACAGAAATTTTACCGAGATCACTATCGCTTGGAGTGCCGGTAAAGGTATTCGTACTCGGATCAAACGTAAGCCAAGCAGGTAAGGCATCTCCATTTTCAAGTGTAGCGGCGAGGGTGAGCACATCCTCCATATTTGGGTCGCTAAACGTATTTGCCGGGATGGTAAAATTGAAGGATTGACCTAGGAGGATCGTGGAGTTTCGGATCAGCCTATTGACAAAAGGCGCTTCTGCAGTTTGGTCTCTGCCGAATATCACATAACCTGCTCCTGCTTCATTGTTAGCTCCTGTTGCGCCTATAATTACGTCATCCACCCCGTCGCCATTCACATCCCCGGCCAGGCTAACGGATCCCCCCGAACGGTCGTAAAACCCTCCTTCCAAGATAAAGCCATTAACGCCGTCCAACTCTCTTACATCCAGTGGAGAGATAAATTCACGCTTACTGCCAAACACTACATAGCTGGAACCGGATTTATCGTCATAAGACTCTATTCCATTGGCCCCGAGGATAATATCATTTAGTCCGTCTCCATTGATATCCCCGGCGCTGCTCACGGAATAATTAGATCTTTCCCCTTGGTCTTGTAAGTTGTAGGGACCTCGTATGGTAAAGCCCTCCTCCAAGTTTCCATCCAATACCTCTAGGTCCAAACTGGAGGGGAAGTTTTCGTTGCGCCCGAAGATCACATAGCATTCCCCGGAAAGGCTGCCGTACCCGGATTGGTAAGGAGCAGCTATGACAATGTCATTTAACCCATCTCCATTCATATCGCCGGCCTCACTCACGGAAAACCCCAACCTGAAAAAAGGTGATTTACCTTCTACTGCAAAACCATTACTTCCATCTAGTGAAGAGGTCTGCATGGTAGGCTGGAACCCACTACGCTTCCCAAATATAACATAGCTCATCCCCCCCGTGTTGCCGGAACCCGGGTTAGGTTCCCCGATGATAATGTCATCGATGCCATCCCCATTTACATCTCCAAGACCACTGACTGAGTGACCGAACCTAGTTCTACTACCTTCCCCGTTTATCCTGAAACCATCATTCCCATCTAGTAAGGACAAGTCTACCGTGGCATCGACCCTACTGTTACTGCCAAATACCACATAGACGGTCCCGTCATAGCCACTATTACTATCAAAAGACGCAGGGGCCCCGAGGATCATATCACCAATCCCGTCGTTATTCACATCCCCGGCGTTACTTACTGAAAACCCTAATTCATCCCTCCGGACCACCCCGTTGATTGTGAAACCGTTGCTTCCGTCCAGCGAGGCCAATTCAACGTCGGCGGCAAATCCATCACGACTACCAAATACTACATGACTTACCCCGGGGGCTGAATCCTGGCGAGGTCTCCTGGCCCCTATGATCACATCATCTATTCCATCTCCATTGACATCCCCAGCGTTGCTTACGGAGAATCCCGAGTAATCCCGGGTGGAGGCTCCCTTTATCCTGAAGCCATTGTTTCCATCCAATGCCGATAACTCTACTGGGGAGGTAAATCCCCCGGTCTTTCCAAAAACTACGTAGCTCGCTCCATAATACTCACCTATGAAACCTCCTGTCTTAGAAGCCCCGATAATAAAATCATCGATCCCGTCCCCGTTTACATCTCCTGCATTACTGACCGACTGTCCTGATCCTGTACCTACTGCTGCTCCCTCCACCATAAAACCACTGGAACCGGTAAGGGATGGAAGTTCAATGGTGGCAGGAAATACATTGCCTTGGGCCAGGCTTTCTTTGGCAGGGATCATAGCCAGCCACGCCGAAAGGGCAGGAATGGCTATGCCGAGTTTCCACTTGAGATTAAGCGTGTGCAGCCGCCTGCCCAAAATATCGACCCTGCGAGCTGTTCTTGTGTCTTGCTTTTCGGCCCATTTTACCTGGGCACTACGATAACGCCTTTGGAGCTTGATCCAGTGGTAAAAGCGATTTTGCCTTATCATGGGAGGGAGTACATTTTGGATGGTTGAAATTCTATCAATTCGGTGGTTATTGCCTACAAATGAATGTAAAATTTGATTCTTTGGAGGTTATATCACCTGTGATTTTATACGGAATTGCCCGGAAAAGTAACTGTAAATCGTTTGAGGCTGGAAATTTGCTGGTGTTTTAGATCACGTTCATACCAGTTGCTTGCGTTTCGCCATAGTTGTCAGTTTAAGCGATTTTTATTGCCTTCGCTCACCCCCTTGATCTCCTAAATGGGCAATCCACCGCGCGGTTGGTCCCCTCCAGGCCAGGAGTAGCAATGGGAAGTCCTTAAACTGACGGTCATGACGTTTCGCGTGTGCCAGCTATCATTGAGGCCGGTCGGTTACTGGATAGCAATCAATGTTTTTTAAAAAAAATACTTGTAAAATGTAACACTTGTTATATTTTTCAGTTAGAGAAAATAGTTAAACTCATGAATGCCGAATTAAAAATATCAAAAGGTGAGCGAACCAAGCAAAGGGTGATTGAACAAGCGGCCCACGTTTTCAATGAAAAAGGGTATGCCGGAACTTCAGTCTCTGATCTTACCAAAGCGACGAAATTGACCAGTGGAGCGATCTACGGGAGTTTTGAAGGTAAAAATGACTTGGCTGCACAGGCTTTTGAATATAGTGCGGATAAACTGCTAGAGGGTTATTTAGGGTGTGTTAAAAAGGAAAAAGACCCTGAAAAACAGCTTTATCGCGTGCTGGAGTTCCCCTCGAAAGAGATCTATTTAATGTTCGACGGGGGTTGTCCTGCTCTGAATATGGCCGTGGAAGCAGACGACACACTTCCATGGATGAGAACCAGGGTCAACCAAACGTTTAGTAGGCTTTTAGGCCTTATAGAAGACATTTTGAAACGAGGGATCGAGGAGGAACGGTTTATCCCGGTAGACACTAAAAAATATAGCCTCTACCTGTTGTCTACCTTAGAAGGGTCCATCATGTTAGCCAAATCGTTCCAAGACCTGTCCATCATGAAAGACGCCGCTGATCAAATGAAAAAGGAGATAAAGGCCGGGATTGTAAAAGCATAATTTTTTTTATCTAAAAATATAATGATCATTATAATATAACATTCATTACAAAATGAGATTAATTACTATTATCATCCTCGGCTTAAGTAGCCAGGCTTTCGAGTTACGATCGCAGGGGGTACTGGAAGGGTATATCAAAACCGGGTTGGAAAATAACCAGCAATTGATCCGGGAGCAGCTGGCTACCCAGCTCCAGTACCAGGTAGAACGAGAGGCGCGCGGCGGTTTTATGCCTAATGTCTCTTTTGATGCGTCCTACATTTGGGCGGAAGGGGGAAGGCTCATCAGCGTCCCCGCTGGTGACCTGGTCAACCCTGCCTACCAAGGGTTGAACGAGATCTTGGGAGAGAACCGCTTTCCTACCGATATTGAAAATGTAGATGAGCAACTGCTTCCCAACAACTTCCATGAGACCAAGATCAGGCTGATCCAACCTCTTCTAAACAGCAGCATTTATTACAATTACAAAGCGCAAAGTGCCCAGTATTCTGCGCAAAGAGCAAAGCAACAAGCGTATGAGAATCAACTGGTAAGGGAGATCAAGGTGGGGTATTACAAACACCTCTCTGCTTTGGAACAACTGGACATCTTATTGGACACCCGTGAGCTGTTGGAGGAATTGCTTAGGGTGAGTAAAAAGCTGGTGGCTAATGACAAAGCCACCAAGGAGATCATTTACGCCTCGCAAGCAGAGGTTAACAAAATGGACAGCCAAATTGCCGCTGCACGCAAGCAGGTGAATACCTCGCGGATCTATTTCAATTTTTTGCTGAGCCGGGGGCTTAACGAACCCATTTTGGTGGATACCACTATGATCGATGTTCCACAGGTAGAGGCACTGGCTGAACTGGACCAGCAGGCGTTGAGCACGAGAAATGAGATCTCTCAACTGCAATATGGAATAGAAGCCAACCGCAACCTTGTGAAACTTAACCAAGGTTACCTGGTCCCGCAGGTCAATTTGGTAGGGGACGTGGGGTACCAGGGTTTTGATTATACTTTTGATGATCAGCAGGACTTTTGGTTTGTGCAGGTAGGGCTTACCTGGCCCATTTTCAAAGGCTTTCAAAACCGGGCTAAGATCGAGCAGTCGATCATCCGCGAGCAACAATTGAACTCGGACTTAACGGACTTAAAAAACCAAATTTCTTTAGAGGTAGCCCAGGCCTACTACGAGTTGTTAGAAGCTATAGAAACGTTGAACTCCCGGCAGGCGGAGCTTATGAATGCCCAAGAAAACTTCCGGATCACGGGCAAAAAATATGGACAAGGCCAAGCGCTGCTGGTGGAGTACAATGAGGCCCGCACCAATTATACTACTGCACAATTAAACCAATCTATAGCCAAGTACAATTTAAAAATGAAAGAGGCCTCCCTGGATGCCGCTGTAAACTTAAAATGACGACGATGTATCGAATTATTGCAACTGTTTTGTTCGGACTGCTAATGACCTGGCTTTCCGGCTGTAAGAAGAATTATGTACAGGAAGAGGATCTTGGAAAACCGAACGTAAAGCGGGTCAGGGTGAAGGAGTTAGTGCCTACCCAAGCGCCCATTGCCATCGTGGCCAGCGGTGTTTTGGCTTCTGAGTCCGAGATGACGCTCTCGTTTAAAATAGGTGGAGTGGTAGAAGCGGTGGTCGTGGACGAGGGACAATATGTACGGCAAGGCCAATTGCTGGCCAAGCTGGACCTGGCCGAGATCAATGCGCAGGTGGTACAGGCGAGAAACAATTTTGATAAAACAAAGCGTGACCTCCGGCGTGTAGAGAGCCTCTATGCCGATACGGTGGCTACCCTGGAGCAGAAACAAGACGCCCATACGGCTTTTAAAGTGGCGCAGGCCGCTTTGGATATTGCGGAGTTCAACCTTCGTTACGCCAAGATCGTTGCCCCGGTCAATGGAAAGGTGTTAAAAAGATCTGTTGAACCTAACGAGCTAGTCAGCGCCGGGCAGCCCCTTTTTATTTTGGGGAGTTCTGGCAATCGAGGGGCACAGGTCATCAATATCGGCCTGGCAGATGAAGATGTGGTAAAAGTGGCGTTGCAGGATACTGCTTCGCTGGCCTTTGACGCTTTCCCGGGAAAAAAATATAGCGCTAGGGTAACAGAGATCTCTGAGGCCGCTAATCCAGCCACGGGTACTTTTTCTATAGAACTCACCTTGGAAGGACAGTACTCTTCCGAATTGAAAAATGGTTTCGTGGCCAAGGTTTCTTTATTCCCTTCCGGGGTGGTCCCCTACTACAATATCCCTATGACGGCGCTGGTGGAAGGAGATCAAAAATGGGCGAAGGTATACCTTACAAATGATAAAAAAACGGTATACGGCGAGGTATTACCCGTCTCGGGTATACACGAGGATTATTTTACCGTATCCCAAGATCTCGGCATTCTCCAACCTGCCTGGGTAGTACTGGAGGGCGGGGCTTACTTACGCGAAAAAGATACCATAGAAATATTAGCCACAGCACCATGAGACTTCCTGTATTGGCCATCAAAAACAACCAATTCATCTACGTGCTGGTGGGCCTGGTGCTCTTTATCGGCATACGATCCTTTTTATCCATGCCCAAATCTGAAGATCCCTTTTTGGAGATCCCGGAGTATACCCTGGTCGTGGTCTATCCCGGTACGAGTCCGGAAGATATGGAAGAGCTCGTGGTAGATCCCCTAGAGGAGGTCATTGACGAAATTGATGAGATCACCGAAATACGCACCGATATCACCAACGGCCTGGCCGTGATCCAAATTGAGGCGGAGTATGGTATTGACTACGAGGACAAATACGATGAAATATTGGCAGAAATAAATTCCATCCGGGGCGAACTGCCGGAAGATATTTACGACCTGGACTTTGAGCAATTTAAGCCAGAGGAACGGGTGGTGATACAACAATATGCCATTCTTTCAGACCGGGCAAGCTTCGCGGAGATGTACGACATAGCCGAAGACCTAGAAGAAGAAGTGGAAAAACTTGATTTTGTAAAAAAAGCCGAGGTAGAAGCTTACCCGGTAGAGGAGATCAGGATCAGCTTGGATTTTCAAAAAATGGCCCAATTCAATATGTCCTTGGGCGAGGTATTAGGGGTGCTACGGGGCAATAATGTGAACATACCCGGCGGCGACATCAAATCAGGGACCTTAAGCTTCAACATTCAATCCACCGGCGGCTACGAGACCCTGGAGGAGATCAGGAATACCGCTATCCGCTCTTCTGCCGGCCAAATTGTGTACCTTAAGAATTTCGCTGAGGTGAACGCCGATTATGAGGATATGCGCTGGATGGCCAGGCATAATGGAAAACGTTGTATCTACTTAACGGTCTACCAAAAAAATACGTCTAACATACTTGTCCTTACCCAGCAGTTGGAGGAAGTACACGCTGGTTTTTCTAAAAAATTACCCGCCGAGATCGCGATAGAAACCGCTTTTGAGCAAGCCCCGGCGGTGAGGTATCGTATCCATGATTTTATCAGTAACCTCGTGCAGGGGATTGTCTTAGTCGGGGTGATCATCCTGCTTTTCCTAGGTTGGCGTTCAGCATTGGTCGTGATGACGGTGATCCCGCTTTCCATCATTATTGCCATCACCGTATTAGATTTCAGTGATTATGCCTTACAGCAGATCAGTATAGCCGCGTTAGTGATCGCCTTGGGGCTGCTGGTAGACAATGCGATCGTTGTGATCGAAAATATTATTCGTTTTCGTCGTGAGGGCCACTCCCTGGTGGAAGCAGCGGCGAAAGGTACCCAAGAAGTAGGGTATGCCATTATAAGCTCTACTGTAACGACGGTGCTGGCATTTGCCCCGTTAGCCTTTTTGCAAAGTGGACCGGGCGAGTACCTTAGGAGCCTCCCTTTAACAGTGATCTATGCATTGACAGCGTCATTACTCTTGGCGCTTACGTTCACACCCATCATTTCCAGCAAAGCCTTGAAAAGATCAAAAGAAAAACAAACAAGCACTTGGGTGACACGGCGGATTGAGTGGTTCATCGAAAAATATTATCGACCGGCTATAAAATTCTCACTCAAAAGAGGGTGGGTGCCGATCACGGCAGGCCTGGTCTTGCTGCTGGGGGCGGTCTCTCTTTTCCCTAAAATTGGGGTCAGCTTTTTTCCTACGGCTGATAAAACGCTTTTACTGATCTCCGTGGACCTGCCTTACTCCAGTAACGTAGACCGGACAGACAAGGCCATCCGTTACGTGGAAAATGTGCTGGATACCACTCAATATGTGGAAAGTTATACCGTGAATGTAGGGCATGGGAATCCGCAGGTGTATTACAATCGTATCCCTGAGGAGTACAAGACTTACCATGGAGAGGTCATGGTCAATTTCAAAGCGTGGGACCCTGCACGATTCTATCAAACGTTAAAACAGTTCCGCACCGCTTTTGCCAACTACCCAGATGCCAGGATCAACTTCCGTGAGCTGAAAAACGGTGCTCCCTTTGAGGCACCGGTGGAGATCATTCTCAGGGGTGAGCACCTGGATACACTTAAACGGATCGCTTATGACGTAGAGGATATACTCCGTGAGACCCCAGGCACGCAGGATGTTGATAACCCAATGGCGCTGGCCAAAACGGATATCAAAGTAGATGTCAATCGTGACAAGGCATCCCTTTATCACCTGTCGTTGCTGGACATTGACCAGGCCGTGAGAGCCAGTTTGAATGGTATAGAGGTGGACGAGGTTATTTTGGATGAGGATGATGAAACGTATCCCCTCGTGGTAAGGGTCCCTTTTGCAGATCGCCCTACCATTGATGATTTTGGCAAGATCTACCTGGCCAGCCGGACCGGCCACCAAGTGCCGTTAAAGCAGGTTTCCGATGTGGAGTTTAAAGCAGAGTTTGCCAAGATCTCCCATTTCAATTTGATCCGTTCGATCGGGGTGACGGCGAATGTCAACGATCCCGATAACACAAAAGCCATTACCGAGTCGATCCTCCCCAAGCTGGACGCTTATGCTTTTCCCGAAGGATATGACTACTACATTGGCGGGGAGTACGAAACACAACAGAAGAGCTTTGGTGACCTGGGCATACTACTGGCTGTAGCCCTGCTAGGGATCTTCGCCGTTTTAGTATTGCAGTTCCGATCGCTGACCCAGCCTTTGATCATTTTTTCAGCCATCCCATTGGCCATTACCGGGTCATTCGTAGCGCTGTTTATCTCGGGGTGGTCGTTTTCCTTTTTTGCCTTTGTGGGTTTTATCAGTTTGGTAGGGATCGTGGTTAACAACTCCATTATTTTGGTGGACTATACAAACCAGCTCATTGCGGAAGGTATGGATAAGGTACCTGCTATTTTGAAGGCCTCGGAGCGCAGGTTTACACCGATCCTCTTAACAACGCTGACCACGATCTTAGGCCTTATCCCGCTAACTTTTTCCGGTACCTCTCTGTGGTCACCGCTAGGGTGGACTTTGATAGGAGGCCTGGTCTCTTCTATGCTTTTAACATTGGGAGTTGTGCCTGTCCTGTACAAATGGTTTACCAGGGTACGTGGGTAGGAAGCTTACGCCGAGAGATTTGAAAGTAGTGATTGCCATCCCCGTATTAAACCGATTTTGAAAATGTTAAATGTGCCAATGAAGTACGTAGTAGCGATAGTTATGATCCCTTTTATGGTGATCATTAAGGGAAGGGCCCAGTCGTTTGAGCCCTTAACGATCCGGTACCAATCCATATCTTCCACCCATGTGGCTAGCGCAGACCGGGAGGCGTTTGAAGATCAAGACAGGAAATACCTCAACTGGGTGGACGTTAACGTACGCTACCCGCTGTGGTTAAAGAATGGTGGGTTGATCTTACCTGAATACAGCTATAAAGCTTTTGGCCAGTCTTTCGAGCAATGGCCCCAAGTGGAGACAGAGCCGTTAACGGCCCAATTACACCGGCTTTCTTTTAAAGGAGTCTTTCCTTTGAACCGAAAGTGGAATCTACTGGGGATAGGCGTCATGAGCCAGGGCTTAAACGACGGCGTGGGTTTTAACATCGATAATAATTTTTATCGATTTGGGGTTGGGTTCTTGATCAATAAGGATTCAGTGAATCTCATTGGGGCTTCCGTGGTATTTGTCAGCGAGGTAGGTCTTCCTATACCGGTATTCATTTACAAAGGTGCTTCCAAAAGCGGGAAGTGGTTGTTCAACCTGGAAGCCCCGCAATTGTCCATTGTCGAGTACAACCTGGTGAGAAACGATACCCGTATCCGCTTTGAGCAACGCCTGGACAACGACCGCATATCCTTTTCCAGTAATGTGGAAGATACGGCCGACTCGTATAATTATACCCATTTGAACGTTTCGATGGGTATCTCACAGCGGTTGTTTGGGCCAGTATATGCCAATGGAAGCGTGGGGATCTCCCCGCTGAACGTTTTGAGCTTGTACGATCTCGATAACGAGGTAATAGAGACCATAAGATTTGACATCCGGCCGACGTTTTCTTTTTCCCTGTATGTAAGTGTCAACCCCAATGACCGTAAGTAATGCAAGTTTGGAGGGTGTACAGCCTTTTGGGGGGTGTAATTTTTTTGCAAGCTTGTACGCCGAGCCGGCAAAGACATGATTAACTTCTTAGAGGTGGAATTAGACGAAGTAGAAAAGTACATCGAATACAAGGATACACTGGCCCCGGCAGTGTCCTCGGTAAATGTAGGGTGGCACCTGGTGCATCTTCTAAAAGTGATCACCCAGGCCTGTGAGATCTTAGAAAGTTCAGATCCGGCGGATTATGAAGGCAGTGTGAATTTGTTTCGTTCTGGAGTATTTCTCTCGGGCAGTTTGCCCAGGGGGCGCGGACGAGCTCCCAAATCAACCCGGCCCATAGGTGAAGTAGCTCGAGAGGAGATCCTTGCAGAGTTGGAAGCGGTAAAGGTGGCGATCAAGCGGATGAAGGATCTACCTGCAAACGCTAACTTCCACCATGGTGCCCTAGGACAATTGGATGTGGAGCAAACCAAGAGATTTTTAGAGATCCATACCCGTCATCATCTTAAGATCATCCAGGACATATTGGAAGAGTGAGGGATGGTGCCAGCGATGAAGATGGCCCGTTGTGCATTTGAATGAATGATTTTTGCTTCTCGTTCCTGGTCCTTAAGCAGGGAATGTCGAGGTTATGATGCCGCAATAACTTAGCGCGCGTGAGTCCATGGCTTGTGGTATAACTCCTGCTTTCGCCTGGTATCAATGAAGTGATGTATCATTGTAAAAAAAGATCATGAGAAATCTATTATTCACATTTTCATTGGCTGTTTATTCCTTTTTGACTTCTTGTGCCACCAAGACAGATCAACAACCGGTCCTGTCAAAAGAATTTATCAATCCTGCCAGTGGGTATTCGCAGGTAGTTAGTGTGACTACTGGGAACGTCAAAACCCTCTACATTTCAGGGCAGATCGGTGAGGGAGAAGGGCTGGAAGCACAAATGCGTTCGGTGTTGGCCAACCTTGAGAAGCAACTCGCTGAAGGCGGGGCCACTTTCAAGGATATCGTTAAAATGAATACCTACATTGTAGATTATAAACCTAGTGATCTAGACATTTTTCGTGGAGTGAGAAAAGAGATCATGGGAGATAAGGACATGCCAGCCAGTACGTTGGTAGGTGTGCATTCTTTGGCTTTGGAGCAGTGGTTAATTGAAATGGAAGCTGTGGCTGTGGTGGAAATAGACCCATGATGTATGTCAATGCGGGTGTTACTTTTTTATATTCAATTATTTGATAGCCAGTTATTTGACAATAAGGGAGCCCATTGGGTATATTCATCAAAACGAAAAGAACCTTCTCTATCGTCATTCCTGCCGTCCTTGTAGGGTGAGCGATGCGCGAGAGCAAGAATCTGCTGTGTCGCTGACTGTGAATCGTTCCCTTGTGAGCATACAAGGTTTCCGTCCACATACGCCGAGGAAAGCATGTCTGCGTCGGATATTGAAACCAAGTATTGCCCTTTAAAGTCCATGGATTGTGTCCTTGATTGCCCGCTGCCTTCTGTATAAAGGGTGCTTAACGCCAGGTTGAACTTCCCTGGCGGGGAGTGGGATTTTACTAACCGGGTCATTTCGTGTTACTATTTAGCTCATTTTCTGGCTCCAGTGAGGCATGAGCCAAATAGTAGAATAATTTGAGCCGAATAATAAAACCCTCAACCCGTTCCCGGCAGTAATCTAAAAAGAGTGTTCACGATCGATATGGGATTTTAATTTGTTATGTGTGCAAGGGAAGGCCAAGGCTTAGTCCCTCATGGGCCTGTCTTGCATCCATATCCATGGGTGGCACCGAGTATGTTTTTTAAAAGTGAAAATGTTAAACCATATTATTTTATGATGAACTACAAAATCTTGGGCAATACCGGGGTATATGTCTCAGAGTTATGTCTCGGCACCATGACCTTCGGCGGAGAGGGCAGGTGGGAAGCTATCGGTAAACAAACCCAGCAAGAGGCAGATGATTTAGTTAAAACGGCGGTGGAAGCAGGCATCAATTTTATCGATACGGCTAATGTCTATTCCTCCGGGTTATCGGAAAAGATACTCGGGCAATCCATCAAGAATTTAGGATTGGACCGCTCCACCCTTGTGCTGGCCACTAAAGCCTACATGAGAATGGGGGAGGGAGTGAACCAGGTAGGGCTTTCCAAGCTCCATTTGCATCAGTCAGTGGAAGATAGTTTGAAAAGGCTGGGAACAGACCATATAGACCTGCTTCAAATTCATGGTGATGATCCCATTACCCCGTTGGAAGAGACCCTGAGAGCGTTAGACGACCTGGTACGATCCGGCAAGGTGAGATACATCGGCTGCTGCAATCTTGCCGCTTGGCGGGTCATGAAGGCGTTAGGCATACAACAATTAAAAAATTATGATCCTTTCGTTTCTTGCCAGCATTATTATTCGCTAGCTACCCGTGACCTGGAAAGGGAACTGGTCCCCTTGATCAAGGATCAAAACCTAGGGCTTCTCCCTTGGAGTCCGCTGGCCGGTGGATTCTTGACCGGCAAGTTCAGGAAGGATGAGACCGGTCCTGCCGATGCCCGGAGGACCAGTTTCGATTTTCCCCCGATCAATCAAAACAAAGCTTTTGAGATCGTGGAGGTGCTGGACTCCCTATCAAAGGAGAATGGCTATTCTATCGCTGCTAATGCCCTTGCCTGGCTTCTGCATCAAGACCCGGTAACAAGTGTGATCATCGGGGCAAAAACTAAGAAGCAGCTACAGGATAATCTAACAGCTACCGAAATAAAACTGGCTTCCCAGCATTTGCAAGCGTTAGACCAGGTCAGCCAGCTAGAAAAGGAATACCCGGGATGGATGGTCGAATACCAGGCTACCGGCAGGGTACCGCAAGTGGAAGAATAACCCCCGAGCCGTGTTGGACAGGGTGGGTGAGGCCATATGACCTGGATAATGAATTAAATTCGTCACGAAAAGACAAATTGCAAGAATATCAAGGGGCTTAGGGGTATTTTGACACGGAGGCATAGTCATCGTTATGGTGAGTGTCAAAATGCTCATAACTTGAACTCGATAAGAAAATAGGGCTGGATTAAATAGTAAAGAAGGTCCCTTAGTGATTCTTTGTGCTTTAGTGGTGCTTGGTGGCCGGGGAAGATTAGCCACCAAGCACCACTAAAGCTCAAAGGTTCACCAAGCCTACTCGCCAAAACTACCCCGGGTAGCATCGAAGTGATAAATGATTATCGAGTCCAGGTTCCTAAGTGCTGGATATTGAGGCAATTTGTTCTTGTAATAGAGTTTAATTCATTATCTAGGTTTAAGGACCCAATATTTACAGGTTAGAAATGGGCGATTTGAATGGTCTTGTCCACCTATCCTTATGCCCCAGTTGCTGCTGGATGGGTTTCGCGATGTTACTCTTGACCTCTTTAGGCCCTAAGGAGCGACCCACTGCTCATTGGGTCTCTCTAACGGAGATCAAGGGTGAGCAATGGCCGTAAAATGATTTGACCTAGCTTTTTTGGTTTTACACTTAAGCATACCCATACATTTTTGGTCATGATTGGGTTAAATTATCTCGTTCTCGATCAAGAGTTTACATTAAAATTGGCATTTTCTTTAAACAAAGAGACGGTCGTAGGGTTTTAAAGAGGCAGGTTTTGATATTCATATGAGGAAAAGGATCTTGGCTTATTTGCAGCGAACGAAAAGTGAGAATCCTGGAAATGACATAAAAGATGAACCCTTGATCAATACGTGAATGAGAGCGAATAGTTTTACCACCCGGTTGTTGTTATTGATCAATGTGCCAATCATCGCCATTGCGATAAACCTCTACAAAAATGATTTCCAGCGTCCTTCTCCGGGTATGTTTCCCGAGCTAAAAGGAGAAACACTGGAAGGCCGAAAAGTCGTCTTTCCGGCAGATCTCGATGAGGAGGTCAACATTCTTATTTTAGCCTTTGAGCAGAAGGCGCAACCTTTGGTCAATACTTGGGCCAATCTTATCCTGGACGAATATGAACCTCGAAAAGGGGTCAGCTACTACGAAATACCCATGATCAGTACGCTTTATTTGCCTATTGCCTGGCAAATTGATAATTGGATGAGGGATGGGATACCTGCACACCTCCATGATAACACGGTTACATTTTACGGCCATCGCTCCCCCTATTTTGAAATGCTGGAGATTGAGGATAAAGAAAGCTGCTACCTTTTCGTAGTAGATCGCCGAGGAAATATAAAGTACCGCACACAAGGCCCGGTAAGTGAATATAACGAGGCATCATTCCGTGAAGCCATGACTGAGACCCTCCTCTCGAAAGGGCTGATGTAAAAACGGGATTGTCCTTTGAAGATAATAATACAACCTAATAACTACCACCACACATGAAAAAAGTAATGCCTGTCTTGGCTTGTCTTGGTCCTGTCTTTATGTTTTTTACGTCCATTGCTATGATCGTCTTTTTCGGGTTTGACGTAAACAGCAATATGGATCAGCCCCCGATCCCTCTTTACATAGAACCCGCAGGTTACGCTTTTATTACTTGGAACCTGATCTACATAGGCTTTATTGCTCTTGGCGTCTACCAGCTTTCGCCCAAATATAAGGACGATCCTAGGTTTGTAACCGGGCGTAAATACATCGTGGTCAACAGCTTGGCGAATGCGGCCTGGTTTGTGGGAGTGATCCAAAACCAGTTCTGGCTTACGGTAACATTCATGTTAATTCTGCTCTACACTTTGATACGGCTTGCTGTTATTTTCAAGTTAGGGGAGCGAGGTAAAGACTGGCGGGAGCGCCTTTGGATCAAATTGCCATTAGCCCTTTACTTTGGATGGATCACACTGGCTACACCCATCAATATTACGTCCTTTCTATTGACCGAAGTAGGATGGACAGGCCAAGCTTTTTTGACTCCTCAAATATGGTCGGTGGCTATTTTGACAGTGGCTGTAGGCATCGTGTTTGTTATGTACATCACGAAAAAGGCTAATGCCGTGTATTTGTTTGTTGGGGTCTGGGGTTTGCTGGCCATTTTTGTGGCCAATAGCTATCGTGAAAACCTGGTTTCCCTTTTTGCAATAGTACTGGCAATACTTTTATTGTTCGTATTTGCGGTCACCAAGATCGTGTTCAGGAAGTATTACGCTGTCCTGTAGCTTCTACGGTGGTAGTGCCCAGTCGGCTTTCCCTGCGTTTGACTTCCGGGCATTCAATGGGTCCGCGTGGCAGACACGAACCAGTTCAATGGGGATGGAAGTCAAAATCACGAAACTCATCGGCATTAGCACCGCTTCAATACTAACTCATTCGATAGACCGGTTAATAAAATCGATCATAGGATTTAGGGCTTTAAACCCTGGTAAGATGTTTTTTACCAGGTCTTCATTATGAAGTTCTTGGGCGGACATCATTTTTTGGGTGTAGTATCCCTTGTATTTGATCCAGTCTATGGCCGGGTTGTCATCGCTATAGCCCCGGGGGGGCCGGGTGAGTTTACCCGACGGCTTAACCGCTCCGTAAGTCTTCTTAAAAGCCCTCCCGGAAACTATGTTTTGCCATTCGTCGAGGTTGTAGTCGATCTCTTGCCGGATCTTGGAAAGGATCGGTGATTCCGGCATGTAGATACCTCCTCCATAAAAAGATTCACCGGGCTCCACGCTAAAATAATACCCTGCAAAAGGGCTTTTTTTGCCTTCCCTGTTAATGAAAGCAAAAAAGTTGGTTTTGTATGGCGACTTATCCTTTGAAAAACGGATGTCTCGATTAATTCGCATGATGCACTTCTTAGCTTCCAGCCCCGATGAAGCAACGGAGGCATCAAACTGTGAGATCCCATCGATCAACTCCTGCACGACTTGGAGGAAGTTAGATCTCGCATCTTGGTAAACAGCTTTGTGTTCATCGAACCAAGCTTTATGGTTATTGGCTTTAAGGTCCGTTAAAAACTGCAATGTTTCGCTTGAAATCATGGTATAATTGGTTTGTATCATAAAAGACTTGTGTATGTTACTGGCTCGGCAAATACGAGCCGATAACTTGGATTAAGTATTTACGAGTTCCGACTTTTGTTTTTTCCTTACAAGGGATCCATAGTGTCAATTTCCCCAATCGCCTGGCGAGTACACTGCATTATAATATCCTGCATGTCCGATCCCCCGGATCTTAACGGGTCAATTTCCGCCACCAACCTGGCTCGTAATTCGTAGAGGCTGCTTCGATCTCGTTTTTCAGCCTGGGCCACCATTTCTATTTTCATTAACTCTTCTCTTTCAGTTTGTTTAGGGTTGTAGATCCCTGCCAGCTCAGTACATTGATGACAGACCCCGTTTTTACTGACCAAAGCGCATCGCCGGTCGAATATGTCCATCATGAGCTTGCGAGCGTCAAACAGCAAATGCTTGATTACGCCTTCCGATTTATTTAGGATTTGCCCGATCTCTTTCCTGGAGAAATCATAGATGTCCTTAAGAATAAGCGCCACCTGCTGTTCGATGGTGAGTGTTTTGGAAATACAGGTAAAACAAAAGTCGATATGCTCGCTAACGTCGTACCGTCCGTATGGAGAATGCTGGTGTACCTTCACAAAGGCATCGGCTATTTCCTGGCTGGACATGGCCAAGGTTTTGGCTTTGTCCTGCGCATCGGGTTGCCATCGTTTCCGCTTTCTCAGGAAATCATAACAAAGGTTTGTTGACACTTGGAATACCCATGTTTTTAACGAAGAAGTGCCCTTGAACGTCGAAAGCTTATCGTAAGCCTTTACGAACGTATCCTGTGACAGGTCTTCTACGTCATTCCTATCGGCCAATAACCGGTAAAGGTAAGATTTTAGCTGGGGTTGGAATTCCAGGAACAACGCCTGGAATGCCTTTATATCCCCATTGATCGCTTTTTTTAATAGGTCCTCTTCCACTTCGTGATAAATTCTAAGTTAATAAAATAAAAACACGTAAGTCAACCCACATACCGGCTATCTTTGGCGTATCGGTCTGCATACATCAATGCCGCGCCCATCATGGCCGTATCTCTAAATATCCCGATCAGCTGTATGAAATCCCCCTGTATCGCTCCCGGGATATGGATCATTACTATAAAAAGGAACAGCATAAGGGCCAGTAACAAAGCGGCTAATTTATCCAGTTTCCCTACCCATGCGCTGACCGAAAAGGCCAAGAGCCCTGCACCGGAAAAGTAGACCCAAAAAGCAGGATAGGGTAGGTAAGAAGGAATGTAGGGTAGACTGAACTCCAAAGGGCCAAAGTGTAAGAAACCAAATACGGCAAAAACGGAAACAAAAAACCACTTTCCGAGTTGAGTTATTTTTTTCATCGTCTCTTGCATTTTTTAGATCACATTGTACGCCCCAAAATCAACGTCCACCACATGGCTGTTGAGCAAGGCTCCTGCTTCGGTGGCTAAAAAAGCAGTAAACTGTCCAATATCGATCGGGGATGGACTTTTACCTAGCAAATATCCCTGCTTCAGTTGCTCAGAAAACTCCTCTTCGGCGATACCGACGGTTTTTGCATTGAGGCTGTTAGTCTCTTGGATAGTACGAGTTTCTACTAATGCGGTAGAGTTCAGGCAGATCACTTTGATCCCAGCTTGCCCAAATTCAGATGCCAAGGTGCGGGTGAGGCCTTCTATGCCGGCGCAAGCGGCTGTAATGCCAGCCATAAAAGGCACTTTGATACGGGATAGGCTGGCAGAAAGGGTGATGATCGTCCCGGGAGTGCCCGTTTGTATCATATGTTTGGCCGCTACCCGCGAGGTGAGGAATTGCGACCCCAATGATACTTCCAATGCTTCCATAAATTTTTCGAAGGGGAGTTGAGTACTGGGGGTACCGTATTGCAGTTGCCCGGCCCTTGACCCGATGCCATTAAAAACTACATCCAAGCGCTCCTTCTCTTCAATTATGTTACCTAGGAAATGTTCAATCTCCTGCTCTTGCATAGCGTCTACTTGCAATGCATGTGCCTTTCCACCTTTTGCGTTGATCTCTTCAGCCAAAGACTGGACGGCGTGCAGGTTCCTCCCGGAAAGGAATACTTCTGCATTTTCATTGGCTAAAGATCGGGCCACGGCACTGGCAATGGCTCCATTGGCAGCGAAAACTGCTGCTACTTTGTTTTTTAAAGTTTCCATAATCGTCATTTTGTTTGATTTTCTCTTCTGACGAATAAGGGATCCAAAACGGTCGGGGAGAGGCCCCACTTGCCGGGAGATTGAGTGTCACTTGGTGGGAGGATGGCAGGAGAGGGACCTGTGGATGTCTTTGCAATGGGAGCAAAATGCCTCAAACGGGCATTCCAGGGCTTCAAGCTTGGGGCAAAAGCCCTAAGGCCGGGGTCCAGTGCTAGGTGTTTGGAGCAAAAAGGTTCGAATAGGGAGCTTCGAGACCCATTGAATAGGGTAAATGTGTCCTACTGAAGGGGCCAGTTTAGAGTGCTTAAGGTAAAAAGGCTTGCGGGGTGATTCATAGCTCTCCAGTGGCGTTACGGGTTCTAGTGTCATTTTTTAGACCGTACTTTAGCGGTTGTGCGCTTCTGCGATGAAACGTACTAATTCTTCGAATTCCTTCGCACTTACCGGTGTCCTCTGCTTGGCGGGTACTTCGGTCATGGTCTTATGGGCGATCACCATGTCCCATCCGGGAATTACCAAAATCCTTTGTCCCCAGGCCCCGGTAGCCAGGTAGCTGCCACTAGGTATTCCCCCAGCGTAATCTTTCGTGGGGATCCACCACAAATACCCGTGCCCGTATCTTTCGTTGCCGGGCCTGCCCGTCAGCGTGAAATCTGTGGTTATGCCCTCAATCCATTTCCCGGGGATTAGTTGTTTGCCCTCCCAGTTACCCCGGTCCAAGAAAAGCTGTCCAAACTTGGCCATATCACGGGTGGATAACCGGAATCCCGCTTTTGCATGTTGCGACAATGAAGTATCTGCTCGGTAGATCACTTCGTAATTTTTCACCCCTAGGGGTTTAGCGATGCCTTTTTTAAAGATTTCATAGGTATCCAAGCCCACCTGTTGTTCTAATATGGTGGTGAGCGCATTGTAATCCCAATTATTATACGCCCACTTACTCCCCGGGACATTGGGTTCATCCCCTAACAAACTATCCCGGTAAGCTTGCATGCCGGCAGTTTGCGAACCTGCGGGATGATTTATACCGGAAGTGCTTTTCAATAAATGGATTACTTTTGCTGTACGTTGGAGGTCCGTTAAAGGAATAGGAGCGTCTTGGATTTTGAGCTCTTGCAGGGTGGCGTTAAGATCTATTTTATTAAGGTTTTGGAAAACCAGCGCACTGAGAATGGCCTTGCGTACAGAATGGACCCTGCTGACCTTATCAATATCGCCATAGCTGATCATGATTTCACCCCCGACCTGCACTACGAACGAAAATGTCCCGATATCTTGGGCGTATTCGATGGCGTGACCTACTTTTTCCTTGTCCCAAGCCGTCTCTTTTGGTGTACAGCTCAAGAGAAGGACCACAATAGAAAAGGTGAAAAACGGGTGCATTGTACTAGCTTTACTGTCTGAATATAAGGAACTCTAAACTTAAGTTTCGAGAAAACAAGAATAAAGAATCATCGTTTATCGTCGCAGCGGGACAGGATATTTTATAAAAATTGCTCGAAGCCGGGATGACAAAACGGGAAAATTGATCGTGATAGTGAGGCTTGTGTGGGGGGGAGTTTGAGTTTTAGACCTATTGACCTGGCGAGTACTATAATCCCTTTTCCTCTCGTAAAACACTCCCCGGAGATTATGTTTGATGCTATACGTTTTATAAGGAACGCCTTCATGCTGGCTTTACGTATGGAGGTTTTCGCCTTGATTAGAGGATTCGTTGGGTACCTGCATTACAAATGCCGGCATGAGTTCCCTGTAGTACTCAATGACCTCCGTTCGACTTAAAATCATTGTTGCCTAGGCTTAAAATGAGGTTCAGCATAATTTCAGAGTTGTTAAACTGGGGATTAGCTTCCGTTCTACGACACAGCAGATCCCGGCTCTTGCCATTAGCCGTCCCACTGCCACCGGCGCGGAATGACGTTCATTTTTTAATCGAGTTCAGGTCAATGGGTCCGCGTTGCAAATACGGACCAGTTTAAAGTGAAGGAAAAGTATGCTATAGGAAGTTTACAAAGTGTCCTCATCCAGGTGGTGATCAATACAAAGGCCCGTCGATCATGAACCGCCGGGCCTTTGCTCATGCTCTTTTCCTTAGCGTTTTAGCTGCCAAAGATAGAAACTTGGCGAATCCTAGTACCCTGGATTTTGTGTTGCACTGGAATAACTGAAGATAATATCCTGCGGGATCGGGAGTATTAATTGAGTGTCTTGCAGGGTCAACCTTGTCGTAGCCTGGCCAAATCTTTTTAAGGTGGAAAATGAAACTCCCCCAAGGTCCATTTCGGCTTCCCATTGATCGAAGGTGATCTCTAAAAAATCGTTAGAGTTGAGCCCAGTGCCTACAGGAGCTTCCCCGGCACGGTCTTTTAGTGCGTTGAGTGCATCACTTGCTTGCACGGATTGTCCTAAAAAGGTATAGGCTTCAGCACTGGTTAAATAGGTTTCTGTCAACCGTACCAAAGGAACATAGTCTCCGCGGTCATAAGCACCGGAAAAAACAGCTTCTCCCGTTTGTGCAAAACCCCAGATGATCTCACTATCGGTAGCTGTGAAATTGTTTGTGGTAGGGGACAGGGAGTAGGATGTGTTGTCGATTAATTCTTGGGCAAGTGGAGCCGCTTCAGCCCACTCCTCGTTAAAGGTGTAAACCCGTAGTAACAAAGCTTGGGCAGTACCCTTCGTAAAGTTATCCTCATTATCACCGGTCCAAGAGGCGGGTAAAGTGTTGATCGCGACGTTCAAATCGACTTTTACCTGGTCAAGTGCCTCAGATGACGAGCTAAAAGCAGGGTCACTCGATACTAAACTTGTTTCCAGCGGTATGCTACCAAACCAGCTGACCAACTGGAATTGTAAGTAAGCCCGGATAGCCAATGCCTGGGCGATAATTTCATCCTGCTCTTGCCCCGCAGGTAGTACCGCTTCTGCGCTACTGATGATATTGTTTAATACAAATATCACGGCAAAGGCATCATTCCACAACTGGCTTACCTTCGCATTTTCGGCAGTTTGACTATGGGAAAAAATGGCATTCCAATCTGCATTGGGTGCATTGATCCTATTGGCATAGACTGCGTCAAATAAATAGGTGAATTCAACGTAGCTTTCTAGCTGATCATAACTGGAGTTAAGCGCATCGATGATCTGCTGCCGGGTAGTGAATGGTTCAGGTGCGATATCATTTAACGTGATCGTAATGGTCGCTGTTGTTTCAAGGGAGCCATTGCTTGCATTAATAACCAATGAAAAAGACGGGGTGACTTCGAAATCTAAGGCGGCAGAGGTTTGGACCGTGATCTGCCCTGTAGAAGCGTTGATCGCGAAGGCGTCACCTGTATTGCCCGAGACGATGCTGAACGTTAAAGAAGCTTGGTTAGCAGTGGCCACTAGGGTGCCTACATCACTTCCATTTTCACTGTTTTCATCGATAGAAAAAGCCTGGTCGGCTACTACCGGGCTTAGGTCTACGAGGTTAATGGTAATGGTCACAGAAATCTCGTTCTGCCCGTCACTTACTTCTACGGTCAACACGAAAGTATTGTCAGTCTCTGACGCCAGGGCTGATGGGGCATTTACTGTAATCTGTCCGGTAGAAGCGTTGATCGTGAAGGCATCACCCGTGTTACCACTTATGATAGAAAAAGTAAGCGGATCTTGTTCTGCATCGATAGTAGTTACTGTTCCCACTACCGTGCCACTCGGACTGTTTATGGCTAGTGAAAAAGTTTGATCTGCTGCTTCCGGGGCCAGGTTGACCTCTTCATCATCGTCACTACAGGCTGCCAGGGCCGCTAATACAAGTAAAAAAATGAGTTGGAAAAATTTTAAAGTTTGTTTCATTGGTTTGATGGACTAGGTAAAAAAATACGAAGCGCTGTGCTGAACATTATAACTAGTGTCGTGTCAAGCCTCAAATAACGGCCAATCCGGGGTATCTTTTGCGGGATCTCTGCGTTACAAAAAGCCTTACGTAGCTATGGCTATGCGCGTTTTTTGCGCCTTGACCTTCCACAAAATCTACGGCTGCCTTACCCATCATTTGAGGCTTGACACGACACTAGCTTTACGCTGTTCTTTTTTCTTGACATTATGTATCCCAGTGAAGGTAAGGTGGTAACCCTAAATAAACCAGGACTTTAAATGCGAAATAAGGTAAACCTGGGATAAGACCAAAGTAAAACTTCTTTGTTTCATCTTTCTTACGGTTAGGAATATTTGCGAAAAAGGAGCGGAGTGAGAATGATACATGTTGCTGATCCTATCAAGGTGACCAAAAACAGTTTAGACAGTCTTAACCTAAGACCAGTGGTGTGACGAAGGTTGTTTTGCATCCATCATCTAAAAACTTAGTATTTACTATTTTGTTTGTAGGCTAAATTAAGTTCCCAGCTGTAGAATGTTGGGTTAAAATGGAGGGTAGGTCATAATACTTCGCCGAACGGACACTCTTGGTGATTTAGGGTCTTAGGACCGCTACGCTTAACCTAAGACCAGGGTGAAGACCAGGGTGAAAAACTTTAGATAGCGTACGCCGTTATAATGGTCCTGGTGTATAGTGGATTAAATGACGTGATCTCGGTATAATAGGAAGAAAAGACCGTCATCTATCGCCATTGCGGTGACGACACCAGGAGGAAGAGGCAATGCCAAAGTCAGAAAACGTGAATGGAATATAACTGCGTATGAGAGAATTCGACCCAATTAGAGAGGTCATGAAGCAAATGATCGAGGTGTCGCAGGCTGAATTGGATGTTTTTCTCAAGGATTGTTTCACCCGTACTTACAAGCGAAAAGATTTATTGAACGAGCCCTACAAAAGGGCTGATCATGTTTGCTTCATCAATAAAGGCATTATCCGGGTAGTGATCGTAGACCGCCAGGGAACAGATAACACGATCCATTTTGCCTTGGAAAACCAATTCATAGCAGATTATGCCAGTTTTTTGCAAGGCACTAAGTCTATTCAACTATTAGAAGCACTTGAACCTACCGAAGTGGTCGTGATCCCTAGGAAGGTAGTAGAGTGGGGGTACGAGAATATGACGGAAGGTGAGAAGCTGGGCCGTCTTATCGCTGAATACTATTTCGTATATTTAGATAACCGTATCAAAAATATTTATACTAAAACTCCCAAGGAACGCTACGACGAAATCACTGAAATCTTTCCTAACATTCATAACCGGGCACCGCAGCACATGATCGCTTCCTACCTGGGCATCACATCCGTACACCTGAGCAGGTTAAAAAAAGAGAGCAAGGTAAAAACGTAAACAAATGTTATCGTTTGCCGATCCGGCCCTCCATTAAATTTGTAATTCCCTTACTCAACCGGGGAGGTTAGTTTCTCATCGGGGGGACGGAAAATGAATAGTTTATATAAAATAATATGTTATGGCAGTTTCAGCATCTTTAAAAAAAAGACTAAGATCTTATGGTCCCTGGGCCATTGTCACGGGGGCTTCATCCGGTATTGGCCGCGAAATAGCCGAGAGGCTGGCGGAGGCAGGGCTGAACTTGGTGTTAGTGGGACGTAATGAAAAAGCGTTGGATGAGGCCAGGGCATCTTTGGAGGCCTATGACGCAGGTATCCAAGTCCTCTATGCCGACCTATCGCAGCGCAAAGAGGTGGAGAAGGTGATCCAGCAAGTCGAAGGACTAGACATAGGTTTATACGTGGCTTCCGCAGGTTTCGGAACCTCTGGTGAGTTCGTTAAATCTTCGTTAGAAGACGAGCTCAACATGCTGGAAGTGAACTGTACTGCCTTGTTCATCTTAACTCATCATTTTGCCAAACTATTTCAAGAGAGAGGCAAAGGAGGGATTATTTTACTGAGTTCGATAGTCGGATTCCAGGGAGCGCCCTATGCGGCACACTATGCCGCCACTAAGGCATATGTCCAATCCTTAGGAGAAGCACTTGCAGTAGAGTTAGGATCTGCCGGTGTGAAGGTGTTAACGGCAGCGCCGGGCCCGGTAAATACAGGTTTTGGTGACCGTGCAAAAATGCAAATGGGGCAAGCCCTAAAGCCAGCTGATGTCGGATTACCTATCCTAAAGGCACTGGGACGTAAAAACACCGTATTGCCCGGTTTCCTTTCCAAGTTCCTCGTAGGATCATTAAGTATGTTGCCGAGGTGGGGTAAAGTACGAGTGATGAAGCTGGTCATGGGCGGTATGACAAAGCACCAACGCTCGGCGGCATAGTTCTCATAAGCTTGGTACCTTGCAGTTCATATCCCTGGTTTGGAAAATACAATGATCAAAAGCCCTCAACATGGATTTTTTTGATCGAAAATCAATAGTTTGCAGCGATACGAGCTAGTTCGGTTCTACTTCTCCCGGGAGATTTGTTGCAAAAAGAATGATCGTAATACCACAAAGACTGTTTGACGACCCCCAAGTGACCACCATCCTGCGCGATGGTAACACTTGCGTACTTAAAAAGGAACTTAGCCGCTCACTGGAAAAGAGAGAAGGATATATTTCCAATCATGTTATCTCCATTCTTTTATCAGGAGAACAACACATCAAGACCTACGATGAGGAGCTGATCACGGTGAGAGCAAAAGAAGTACTTTTTATTCCCCGGGGAATGTATCATATTACTGACCTGGTACCTGCGAAAGGCAAATTCAAAAGCTTACTTTTTTATTTTAACGATCCTGTTATTCACCAATTCCTGGCGACTGTTAAGGTTACCGAGATCTCAAAAACGGGTGTTCCGGGGTATCTTAAACTAGGAGCGGTCCCAGGCTTGGACCTTTTTGCCGAGTCTTTTTTGCAGCTCTACCAAACACAACAGCTTCGCGATAAACAGTTCCTGGACCTGAAGATATTGGAACTCCTCCACCTGCTCAACAGTTTGGTGAAGGAGCAGGATTTTGCCAACTTCCTCTTCCGCCTAACCCTACCTCAAAAACGCAACATTAAAACCTTTATGGAAAACAACTTTGATAAACCCTTGAAAATAGAGGATTATGCCTACCTGACAGGGCGCAGCCAAAGTACTTTTCGACGTGATTTTAAAGCATTTTATGATATGTCCCCACAAAAATGGCTAAAAGAAAAGAGGTTAGATAAAGCTCTTTCCATCCTCGATCAAAAGGAGATCAGTGTGACGTCGTTGGCCTACGCGGTGGGGTACGAGAATATTTCCTACTTCATCAAAGAATTTAAAGGGAGGGTGGGCGTATCTCCTAAACAGTATATCCTTTCAAAGCATAGGAATAACCTTACGGAGTAGAAAATAAAAAAGGAGAAATCAGAAATATGAAATAGGAAATGGGAAGCTCATCAAATTTCTACTGCACCTGGATTTCCCCGGGCGCCACTATTCCTCTATCCCCGATTTCCAATTCCTGGTTTAAAATGATCCTGGTCACTTACCTTGATCCATGAAGTTAATGACGCGTTAGTGTTATTCTTGAACTTTTCCTGTTAGTTTTCCCAGCATCGTTCCAGGACATTTGTCATGTATTGGGGAAAAAGGTTTGTCCTCTAAAAATTAAAATGATTACAAGCAAATGGAGAAAATTGGATTTATAGGCCTTGGGATCATGGGCAGCAGGATGGCCATGAACTTACAAAAGGCAGGGTATGACCTCGTGATCTATAACCGGACCTATGAAAAAGCGCAGTCATTGGTTGAAAATGGAGCCACATGGGCCAGTACCCCGGGAGAAGTTGCAGGAAAAGTGAACGTGCTGATCACTATGCTTTCTACCCCGGGCGTGGTACAGGAAATGACTTTGGGGGAGCAGGGCTTTTTGCACAGCCTTAGCAAAGGCTCCTTATGGGTGAACTGCAGCACGGTAAATCCCTCTTTTTCCAGGGAGACGGAGATACTTTCCCGCCCACACCATGTTCGCTATTTAGATGCGCCAGTCGTAGGTACCAAAGGTCCGGCCGAGGCAGGAGAGCTTCTTTTCTTGGTAGGAGGAGCCGAACGAGATAAGAAAGAAGTGGATGTCTTATTCGATAGCATGGGGAAGAAAACCCTTCATTTGGGAGCGGTAGGACAGGCAGCAGCGATGAAGATGCTGATCAACCAGCTCCTGGCCCAGTCTGTGGCGGCTTTTGCCGAAGCTTTGGTCATGGGAGAGGCTATGGGGCTGGATCAAGCTACGCTTTTTGATGTCTTAACCGCTACGCCGGTAGTAGCGCCGGTCATAAACGCCCTGGGACCCAAGCTGAAGAAAGGCGATTATGAAGCTAATTTCCCTTTGAAATGGATACAGAAAGATCTTCACTTGTCCAGTATATCGGCGTATGAATGTGGAGTGGCTGCTCCTAGCCTAAATGCAGCTAAGGAACTGTACGCCCAAGCGAAACAACAAGGCTATGGCGACAAGGATTTTTCTGCATTGTACGCGTTTTTAAATCACCGGGAGTAGGAGTCCTTTCTAATCTTAGTTCGATTTAAAATCATTGTAGCCTAAGCTTAACATGAGGTTTAGCATACTTTCACAGGCTTTAAGCTGGGGATTAGCTTCCGTTCTACGACACGGCAGATTCCGGCTCTCCCAATGAGCCCTCCTGCAGCCACCGGCGCGGAATGACGTTCATTTTTTAATCGAATCCAGGTATCTAGCTTCGCCGCCCGGTTTGCGAGATGTATGGATCAAAGATCCCTGGTCACGGAGTATTTACCTCCTCCTAGAAATAAAATAGTCACCAGGCTTACTAAGATCAATTGGGGATATTCCCAACCTCCCCCGGGGTTGTGGAATACCCACCCATAAGGAAAGTGGTAAAGGATGATGCCTAGGGTGACAGGTAAAAGTGCTACAGCTGCCCACCGGGAATAGATGCCCAAGACTAGCATAAGGCCACCAATGATCTCGATAAGGGTAGCAGCATAGTTGGTCCATACAGGAAAGCCTTTTTCAATGAAGCCTTGGCTGACCTGGGCCATTCCAATGATCAACGGTTTGCCGATCCCATGCAAAAAGAACATGCCACCCAACGAGACTCTCATAAGTAACGAAGCCCAATCTAGGTTGGGCTTTATAATGATTGATTTCATTACACCAGCTTAAGGTCTATCACACTTTGGGCACAAGAAAGTACAGCTTCCCGGTTGGATAACGGTTCCCAGTGCAATACATCCTTCGCTTTGCTACTGCCTGTTTTTCGGGATACTCCTAAGTCGATCAGTACCGGCTTCAGGGTTTTATCAATGTTGGAGTATAACTTGACCACAAAATTAGGGAGGCTGCCTGTCGGTATTTTTTTCCCTGGATAGGCCGATTTGACCACCTGTGCAATTTCTTTGAATTTCATATACCCTGCCGTAGCGATGAACCTTTCTCCCGCAGCCCCTGGCTTTTCCATGGCCAAGATGAGCAGATCCGCTACGGATCGTACATCTACGATGTCAAACCCAAGATCGGGAAGTGCAGGAGAGCTGCCATCCATGGTCTTGATCACCAGGTTGGCCGAGGTGCCGAAGTCTTTTTCCAGTACCGGGCCCAAGATGGCCCCCGGACATACTACGGATAACTCTAAGCCGCTGGGGTCTTTCTTTATGAACTCCCACGCCGCTTTTTCGGCTAGGGTCTTACTTCTGAAATAGGGAGTGCTATCCTGCTTGTTCGCTACATCTGTCCAATCCGCTTCTGTGAAAGTGCCATTTCTTTGATGCTTCGGTTTTCCGTATACTATGGCGCCGATAGAGGAAGTGATCACCACACGTTTGACCCCATTTCGGGCGGCTGCTTTGACTATATTTAGAGTCCCTGCCTTGGCCGGCAAGATTAGGTCATTTTCATGTTTTGGTAGTTCTCTTGGGAATGGAGAGGCAATATGCTGGACAAAATCTACTCTTTGGATCAACTTATCCCAAACGGATTCATCTTCGAGGTGGGCTTCGGCAAAATCTAATGAATCGATATTTCGGGTATTTTTTTCAATAACGGATCGTATTGCCTGCGCACGATCCATATCCCTGAGGGTACCGATAACCCGGTAGCCTTTCTCTAAAAGTTTTATCGTAGTGTGTGAGCCTAAAAAGCCCGTTACACCCGTCAGTAAAACCGTTTTTTTCATTTTTGTCTTGCTTTATTTTCTAAATTCTTTGGGCGTGAAGCCTGTTTTTTCTTTAAATAAGCGGCTGAAGTACTGAGGATACTCAAACCCCAATTCATAGGCGATCTCCGCAATCGACTTATCCGTGGCAATAAGCTTCTGCTTTGCTTTTTCTATGAGGTGAAAATGGATGTGCTCTTGGGTGCTTTTCCCGGTGAGCATTTTAAGTGAGTCGCCCAGGTAATTTGGGGAAACGTTGAGCTGTCCTGCAAGATCGGTGACCGAGGGGATCTTTGAATCCGTAGATGACCCCTCGCTGAACCGGTACCTGATCTCCTTTTCAAATCGATTGAGCAGGTCGGAATCCGCTTCGTTCCGGGTGATGAACTGCCGGCCATAGAAACGGTCACAGTAGGTAAGCAAGAGCTCAAGGTTGGAAAGCACCACCGGCTTGCTATACTTATCGATCGGTTGATGATACTCTAAGTGGATGTTTTCAAAAATGCTTTCGATCATACCTTCTTCCTTTTTAGAAAGATGCAGTGCTTCGCTTACCTCGTAATTGAAAAACCCATACTTGTGGATCGTATCTGCCAGCGGATGTTTTGCCAATAACTCGCTATGAAAGAAAAGAAGCCACCCGGAGGCGCCTACCGCCGTGTCATTTTCATAGGATACCCGTTGGTTAGGGGCGGAGAAGGCCATTAAGCCTTCTTGGAAATCATAGACTTGTCTCCCGTATTTTACATAACCTTTTAGGTTCCGTTTCAGCCCGATGGAATAGAACCCGTAACTCATGGAAGTAGGATAGCTGCTGGGGAGCTCGGGGAGGTCTTCCAATCTTACAACAGCAAACAAGGGATGTTCGTTGGGCTCCATCCCGGCGAGGCGTTGCAGATCATGAACCGTCTTTATATGATAAGTTTTTTCCACGTCTTTTTTATTTGACAATATTGATGGGATGTAAATGACTTAAACCATGAGATGGGCTCAATAAACATATGCCCGGGAAGTAAAAGTTCTGCATAGTCCATGGAATTGAAGTATGGAAAAATTACAACCTTTTCTTTAGTCACAAATGACCTCTTGGCAAGATCCTAGGGGTTGCCCGAGAAATTCCCCGTTGATCACAGGATTAAGATATTCCTCGATGACGTCAATTTCTCCATTGGCATTAAAGTCTAAGCGGATGATGTAAACGTTTCTGTATGGCGTATTTGCCCCGTCCACTGTAAAATCTCCATTGAACTGGGCGAATATGCTATTGCCATCAGCAGCAGGGGTGGTCCTGGTATCCAGCAAAGTGATTTGTGAAAACAAGTCAAAGATCGTATTGAAATAGCCTGCTACGGCCTCTTCCCCAATGAAGGTCGTGGGGTCTTGGGTGGCGTTAGGGTTCATTTTTAAAATTACCTCCGGGGTAGAGGAAAAACGAGTAAGCAGGTTAGCGTTTTCATCTTGTAATTCCTCTAAAAACTGTTGTGCAATAGCCTCATTCGATGCTGCATTGTTACCGTTGTCCATGCCGTCGTCGTCATCGTCGCATGCCCCTAAGAATGGGGTCATTCCTAATACGAAAATAAAAATGATGTTCTTTTTCATGTTTTTTTGAGTTGGATTGTGAAAGTTAAAGGCGGATAACTGTCAGTAAGCGGGAATATCTTGTCCAGGGTTCAGTCTACCAATAGCAAGTTGTGTACACCCCGGGTAACATAAGTGCGATGTTTCGTTTTTACCAGCGTATTTCCTTCTAATTCCCAGAAATCGATCCATCCTTGCTTGGGTTGCAGGTCTTCTCTTTCATGGAATACAGCTACGGCAATGGAGTTACTTTCTGCATCAAATATGGCATCTTCCGGGAGCATACCCTTAAAGCCGTAGTCGTTACCTAACCGGGTAAGCTCACCCGTCGTTGGATTGATCCTAACCAAGGTAAGGGAAGAATAATCCTTTTTGGATACGAACCAATAGCCTTTCGGCGGCATGTAGGTCCTTCTCATATTTGCCACTACGGCATACTGCCCGTTTGGGCTTAGTCCAAAACCTTCAGGACTCAGCCCCACTTTTATCTTCGAAACGACCTTATGTGCACCGGTACGATCAAAACGGACAGAAACTAACCTTCCCTTGCCATTGAAAACAGCGCCTAGGGCTCCTTTTCCCCAAGCTACATCGGTCAGGATAAAATAATCACCCGACGGATGCCAGTTGCCAACGCTCCAATTTTTAGCTACTTTTTGCGAAGCTCCGAGTGGTACCAGGTCTAGCTTGCCGTTTTGATCTTGTACCTCGTAGAAGACTAAGCTCACATTGTTCAAATTGACCGCAATGACATTTTTAGTAGGATGGAACTCAATTGTCCGGATCCCTGAATTATTGGATTCTTTCGGATCTATCTCATCGTTAGTGAAATAGAAAGCTTCCCCGATCTTCCCATCTTCCAACCGTGCCAGCACCAGTTCTTTTCCTTTTTCCGTGGAGCCCGCCACCAGCAGTGAGCCATTGGCATTTAGGCTTACCCCCTGGAGGTTTTCCCCAATAATTTTTTCTTGGACTGGTTTAGGATGGGACGGGTCTTGGTAATCGATAACGGTGATCTTATTCCCAGTAGGCATTTCTTTCCATACGTTCTTTACCTTATTTTCCGTACCCTTGTACATTCCGCGGGTTTCAGCTACGTAGGCATAGTTACGCCCTGTATGCCAGGCAATAATGGAAGGCCAGGAGATTACGGAGTTGCTTACAAAATGACTGCTTAATACGGATGGACTGCCGCTGGCAACTTGGATAAAGGAAAGCTCGTCTTCGATACCCTCGATTTTATTCAATACCCCGTCGGCGTAAGCGCCTCCCAGCATATCTGCGTCCGAAGCAGCTAGGATATTCCCTGAAAATGTTGAAGGTTTATCTAAGGGCTCCGCCAGCTTTTGAGCATAGCTTGTAGTAACTGCGCACCCCATAAGTAAAACCTTACCTAAACCTGGTGTGAGAGGATTCATGGATTTTGTATTTGTTACAAGACAAATTTCCGCGGTGCCTGCGAGTAAAGAGTATACAAATTACAGGCGTTTGTATACTTATCGTGGTAATAGAAGGGGGGATGAGGGCGTGTATTAAAATCCTCTTTTGTTTCCTTTAAACATCGTTGCGGGAATTATGCTTGTTGCTATACGTTTGATCAGTAGGGCCGTTATACCGGTTTTATGGAGGGGTAGTTTTCCGTCTTGATTTTGAATACCCGTATTACAAATGCTGGCGTGAGTGCCCTTGGTACTCAACGGGTCCGCGTTACAAACGCGAACCCGTTTTGTCAAAGTCAGCTTAATCCAATTAGCGCACCGCGTTAAGCAAGTAAAAATGGAATAACATATTTTAATATTTCACCCGGGCGTTCTTCATGGGGCATGAGCGAGGCTTTTGGTATCCTGGTGAAACGGCATGGGGCCTTAAACTGGGTCGTCATGTTTTCAGCCAGCCGAACAGGGAAAGTTTTGTCCTCTTCACCCCAAATAAGGAGCGTTTTTGCTGCTATCTTTTTGTGGGTTTCTTTGAAACCATCCACTACGTGCCATTCTATGCCTTTAAGGTATCCCAGCATGCCAAACATTTTATCCTGTGATGATTTTAATGGTAAAAGGTAGGGATCTATATTTTCACGGTCCCGTAATAAAGAGGTATCGTAAAAAAATTGCTTGAGCAATAACGGGGATCGCACCACGAACCCCATCTTCAGTAGGGAACGGAATATCATGTTTGCCCCTGGCAATAGCGCTAAAAATTGATACATCGGGATGAACGGAGGCCGATGGCCGGGTATTTCCGTGTTGATCAAGATCAATTTTGCGATCATTCCGGGCCTTGCGGATGCTACCATACGAGCAATGGAGGCGCCCGTATCGTGTGCCAGGATGTGAAATGAATCCAGCCCCATTTTATCGAATAACTGCATTAACCGGTCCGCCTGGGCAGTGAATGTGAAACCAGTTTTTTTTGACCACCGGCTGTCGCCGAAGCCCGGGAGGTCTAAGACATAGCAAGTGAAATGTTTCGATAACTCCGGCAGCAGTTTGCGCCAGGTATAGCCATGCACGATGAACCCGTGGATCAAGACTAAAGCAGGCCCCTGGCCATATACCCTTACGGCAATGGAGGCATCTTTGATTTCGTAATGTTTTGGTGTTACCGCCTTGTAAAGATCCGCTATGCTGTGTCCAGGTTTTATCATGATTCTATTGTTTGAAGACTAAGGTTTGTTGAGATTATTTTATGGTAAAAACATCGTAGATCACCCCATTATCACCGGTTCGCCCTTTCCCTATGGTAACGATATGGTTAAGCCATGCATAGCGCGGGTCGCTGGTCTCAAACAAGGGATTCGTGCGGAAATAATACCGGCTGGCGCCTTCCGGGTCGTCGAGTTTGGAAAAATCGAGTGCGTACTCAAAGTCTTCTTCAGCCGCCATCATCCGGCCGTAGTAAGTCATCAATAGCAGTGCTCCATCGTGCGTCTTCAAGTTGAGCCGTACATCCAATGCGCCGGATCTATCACCTCGAACCAACGCCCAATCTCCACCAGATATTACCTTTCCACGTAGTTTTGGCCCCTCGAAAGTGCCATCTTTCGCCATCAAGATCATGCGGTGACCATTCGGGGTTTGCCCCAGGTCAATTGCAGGGTATAGGGGAATACGTACCTGGAATAAGAATTCACTTTCAATGGCAGATATGGCTGTCTTTTTATTCAAAGAAGTGATCGCTGCTTGTGATGTCATGTTGGGTAGAATTTTGATTGAGTAACACGCCAAAACTACTCGACCCGCAGATCGAGATATTGATATTTTGCGACATTTTTCTGTAAATTACAGGATGCAAATACCACCGGTTTACCTAGATCAATTGATGACCTATGCCAGCTGCCGGGGCCTAGCATCTCTTTCCACAGAAATGCATAAAGAGAATAGCCCTGTGACCATGGACGAATATTTAAACCAATACGAGCGGCTTTTGCGTTGTTCTAACGATCCTTTTTTCGGATTGCATTTTGGTGTTTTTTTGAACTTAGCAGCGCTGGGCTCAGTCTACGAGGTGTCATTAGCCGCGACTAAAATGGGCCAAGCCTTACAGTTATGGTCTGATTATGCTGCCAGTAATTTTCCCATACTCTCGTTTGACAGTGAGGGAAAGGCCAACTCATTTGTTTTGCAAATGGATTGTGAGGTAAAAAGTACCCGGGTAAAAGAGCAGGTCATGGACACATTTTTCACTTTTGTCCACCGGGAGCTCCGTCTTATGCTTGGGGAACAAAAAATGGGTGTGGAGCTACCCTATCATCGGCTGGAAGAATATGAGAAGTGGTATGGAACTCCCATCCGTACAGGGGAAACCTATAGTTTTACCTTTGATCATTCGATCATGGATATTGAGATCAACAAAAAGAGAAAGAAAGAGATCGCTGTTCTCCTGCCGTCGTTTTTAAAAATGATCTCCTTACCGGGTAGACGGTATAAAACCTTCACGGCTTCCGTACGGAGTATGATATTGAACATGTGCGACCCCGAATTGCCTTCCCTTGACCAAGTAGCCAGCCAGTTTGCCATGACCAACCGCACCTTACAAAGGAAGCTGGAAGGTGAAAATGCCACCTTTAGAAAGGTCCTCAATGATATAAAAGAAGAGCTTCACACGTACCTGTCCAAAGGACAGAAGATAAAGACCAAAGATATGGCGTATTTACTGGGCTATTCCAGTCCTAGTGCCTACCTGCATGCTTTAAAAAAATGGAAAGAGCCGGCATGAAAATTTGAGATGTACATTAAAAGAACAAGGGTATGAGCATTGATAAGATTGAACATATTGTTAGGGAATTAGGTCTGCCTGTGTCATTCAGCGCTGAATTCTGGGATCATTCGGAAAACATCCATGTACAGAAGAATGATTTCCTGTTAAAAAAAGGAAGGGTGTGTAAGTACATCGGTATTGTCCAGCAAGGCGCTTTTTATGCCTATGTGCCGGGTGAGGAGGATGTTACCACCGACTTATTTTTACCCCGGGCATTCATTACTTACTACCGTAGCTTCCTTACCCAGCGGCCGGCCCATGGAGCGATCAAAGCGAGTATAGATTCTGTAGTTTGTGCCTTTTCCTACTCAAAATACCAGGAATTGACCCAATCAAAAGAATGGTTATTGTTCTTCAAATACGTGGCAGACCGGCTGTTCATTCGTAAGTGTGCCCGTGAGAATTCGTTGATCAGCAATACAGCGCTGGAAAGATATCAACAGTTGGTGCTGCTTCACCCAGGGGTAGAGCAGCTCTTTCCTCAATACAGGATCGCTTCTTACCTAGGCATCCAGCCTGAGACGCTCTCTCGACTGAAAAGTCTTGATCTACATCAAGGAAATTGAGGATGGCAAGCCATTTCTTTGTCATTATCATGCCAATGGACTTTTAGTCTATCGTGTTCAGTCGGCCTGGTCCATTGTCATTGGGCGATATATGGACCAGCGACTGGATACTCCTACTAATTTTGTCAAGTTTATTGGGCAAAAGACAGTTTGTTAAAACCTGGAATATGAAATCTGAAATATGAAAAAAAACGGAAAAAGTGACCTCTGAAAAACATAGCACCAGTTGAATTTAATAGCTCTTCAGCATGAAGATCAAGGAGTTTATTACCAACAAGTCAAAAAAATCATATCTTCCTATTTCTACTTTCCTATTTCTGATGCCAGGTTTCCACTTTCATATTTCAATGGCTTGATTTAGCACTAAGGGCCGTTACCCTATACATCATTTATTGCGGAGCATCCATGAAAAAAATACCTACGTTAGATTACTTGAAAAAGCTTGTCTCGGGCGAGGAGGTTGAAGGATTTGTTACTTACCAGCAATATCCCACCGCTATTTCCAAAACGCTAAAAATGCGCATCGTAGAGATAGCTTACGGGGAGGCCAAGGTACAGATAGATGCCGATGTAGTTATTCATGGGAACCAACAAGGTACCGTTCATGGGGGACTCATGTGTGAGTTGGCAGACGCTGCCATTGGTACGGCACATTCTACAATCGTTAAAGAAGATGAGAGCTTCACAAGCCTGGAATTAAAGATCAACTTTTTCAGACCCGCTTGGAAAGACAGGTTGATCGCACATGCTGTGCCAATTCAGCAGGGAAGGACCATTACTGTGTACCGTTGTGATATCTCCCGGTCGGATGGAAAGATGGTGGCTTCCGTGGTAAGCACAGTGATGACACTGGTAGGAGAGAGGGCAAAAGGGCGTTAAGTTTTTTATAGCTTACCTATTCCTGCGTCCAGGCCCTATGGGTTGCCTACCCACAGGCCTCAAATGGGCCGCGCTGTTCCTGGATGTCTCCCCTCCTTATGCCACTTGAATTTTTAATGATGCCTTTTTACAGGCTTTGCAGCCTTAGCCGGGGCTCCAAGGCCAAGTCGCTTTGCCTATTTCGCGGGTGCCTGTTAGTTAATCAACTTACCTCCAAACCTGGACTCGATAAGAAAATAGGGTTAGATCAACTAGTAAAGAAGGTCCCTTAGTGATTCTTTGAGCTTTAGTGCCTTTGTGGCCGAGGAAGCTTCGCCACCGAGGCACTAAGGTTCACTAAGCTTACTTGCCAAAACTACCCCCGGATAACATCAAAGTGATAAATGATTACCGAGTCCAGGTTTCAAGAGGCCATCCCGTGTACAGTAGATGTTCAACTCCATAGCCCAAAAGCACTTTCCTATCCATTATTTGCATACGTTTTACCAGCCGGTATGATCGAGGTCTATCATGTCTTGGCGTAATCGGGCTAGCAATTGACCCTTATCCATAAAAAGTGTCAGCAAAGCCAGAAAGAGTGCAAAGTAAGGGCTTTTAAGCCTCGTATCATTGTAATGTAAACTAATGGAAATCATGAAGACAATAAAAAGTACTATAAGGACCTGGTTGATCGTCTACTTCTTGATCACGGGACTCATGTATGGCCTTAACCAATGGCTAAGCCTATATCCTATCTATTTGCGCACCTTGATCTTATCGGGGTTGATGGTATTGGCACTGCAATACCTGGTCACCCCGGTACTTCAAAAATGGAAAAAACACACTACTAAATAATAAATACAATGGAAATCTTAGAACAACAAAAAAGCGTGACCTTGAGCAATGGTGAGATCATACCCCAGGTGGGTTTGGGAGTGCTCAAGGCACAAAACGGATTAGAAGTGGAAAATGCGGTAATTACCGCATTGGAAAATGGTTACCGGCTGATCGATACGGCCGCAGCCTATCGAAATGAAGATGGAGTAGGCAGGGCGATCAAAAGAAGCGGGGTACCTCGTAAGGACATATTTCTCACGACGAAAGTGTGGAACAGTGATCAAGGCTACGAGGAAACGTTGGCCGCTTTTGAAAGAAGTCTCCAACTTCTTCAAACGGATTATGTGGACTTATACTTGGTACATTGGCCCGTAGCTGGGAAATATAAGGAGACCTGGCGTGCCTTGGAAAAATTGTATAAAGAAGGAAAAGCAAAAGCTATTGGGGTGAGTAACTTCCAAATTCATCACCTGCAAGACCTTATGGCTACTGCCGAGATCAAACCCATGGTCAACCAGGTGGAAATGCATCCGTACCTGCAGCAAAAAGAACTCCAAGAGTTTTCAAAATTGCACCATATTCAATTACAAGCATGGAGACCGATCATGATGGGTGAGGTAAACCATTTGCCTGCAATAAGGTCTATAGCGGAGAAACTAGGTAAATCCCCTGTACAAGTTACCCTGCGATGGCTGGTCCAAAAAGAAGTGATCGTTATCCCGAAATCCGTGAAACCCAATAGGATCAAAGATAACATCGATATCTTCGATTTTGAATTGTCACCCGGGGATATGGCGGCGATCGAGGCATTAGACCAAGGAAAAAGACTGGGTCCTGACCCCGATAACTTCAATTTCTAACTAGTAACTCGTTTTGAGTCTTGAGCCAGGTTTGCTACTCAAGACTCATTACTCAATACTAAACCTTTACATTATGATCATTGCGAAATCCTATTACTGGTTGGAAAACAGGGCTCTACAGTTTGGAACAAGAGATTATTTCGCTGGCACAACACTGTTGAGAAGAAATGTCGTCGGTGTGAGGCCAAGCTCCACTATGGCCCCCGATGAAGAAGACAGGGCCGTTCAAGAACATCAAGGGCTTGACGAAGGCGTGTTTATTGATTTGGAAAATAATGTAGAGCTTAAGCTAGAGCCCGGGTCTTTGTGGATGGCTCTTAATCATTAAAAATTTTGGATTGTATGACTCTGCTAGGATGCTTGGCGAGCCGGGCCGAGCTTGTCCTAGTTTAAATAAAACAAACTAAGAGCTTTGGCAATGTTTTTGTTACTTGAGTTAGCATGACTCACCCGAACTTGAAATGCATATGAAAAGGACCTTTTTACTTATATTATTCGCTACCCCACTCTTATGGACCAGTTGCCATGAAGATGACCACAGCGGGGTTCGTGAGGAGCTACACGGAAGATTTCATGGCAAATATGAGATCATCTCTGCGGTTTCAGACACCCCCGTTGACCTTAATATGGATGGTTTTGGCAATACTTATCTTTTTGATGAAAATCCCGAGATCAGTAAATCCGGAATTGAATTGCGCATTAATGACGAATTAAATTTGTTTACGGAGTATTGGCCGATTGAGTACATATCCAATACAGGACAAGAATTTGATTCCTCACGGTATGATCCGGATTATAGCATTTCGTATGCCCATTATGCTTTGGGTGATGCCTTTCAATTTAATGAGGATCTTACGGCCATAGAACTCCTCAATAAAACCCCTATGATCTCCAATGGGATAGTGGACACCCGTTTTGTTTATCCTAGTGCGGTAAAGATCGAAAGTGATGACACCATTACGGTTACTACCCAACGCAAATTATATACCTCCGAAGGTTACCTGTCGGTGAAAATAGTGGCACGCTATCGACGGTATACGCAAGTGACTTGAGGACTCTCCTAATAATCCCTTGTAAATTGCTTCCCCTGGCCAACTATTTTCTGAAAACAAGATCACGAAAAAGATTTATTGACGAAGCGACCTGGTCTCCTATTGAGTAAGGTTTTGGATAATAAGCTGATCAATAGCTCTTTAAGCCCATTTGATCTACTATTTCACACTGAGTAAGTCAGAACATGCCAAAAATTGGGCTTAAAGCCCTAACTTTACTCTTGTAAGCGGGTGTAGCTCAGTTGGTAGAGCGTCAGCTTCCCAAGCTGAAGGCCGCCGGTTCGAGACCGGTCGCCCGCTCTGTTTACCAAGAGAGCTTGTACCCTTTAGCATAACGTAATATTGTATTGTTCTTGACATAAGCATCGTTATGGACAGGGAAAGAATAAGCAAACAATAAAACGGGGTGTAGCGCAGCTCGGTAGCGCGCTTCGTTCGGGACGAAGAGGCCGCTGGTTCGAATCCAGTCACCCCGACTTTTTAGAATCCAAATCCATTGAACCTCATCGCCCTTTTGGTGTCAATTGCTGGCTAGCTCTTGCTGAAATGCCGTAGCTGGTAAGTGAATGTAAGCATAAAGTAACGCTGTAAAACCCCTGTTTGCGTTTCCTGCAAATAACGCGCATTCACAGTTTGGTCGAAGTCTTGGTTCTCACCTAAAAGATCAAAAACCGAAAGCTCGAGCTCCCCACTTTCGTTTTTGAGAAATTTCTTTGCGATGCCCATACTCCAAAGGGTAAAATCTGAATCGTATTCACTATTTGCCCCCTTGTACTTTTGAAAATAGGTCTCGTTCCGGAACACAAACCCCTTCCAGGTAACGAGGTTCAGCTTTACGCCTAGGGTTTGCATGTAGTATTGGCTGTTGGAACCGGGCTGAATGGAATTGAACACTTTACTCCCGTCGACCTGGTAATACAGGTTATAATCAATCTTCTCACTGATATTACTGACAAACCCTACCCTGATGTTCGCCGAGTAAGTGTTGGCCATATTGGTTAAACCATTGGTGATACCGGGGATTCTTTGATAGGCCAGGCCGACCGAGGTATTGAGGTTACTCTTCAGTGGGGAAATCAAGATGCCATAGGTAGTGTTGTTCCTCACCGACCAGTACCCGTCCAGGTTGACGGGTGTACTCACCTGTGCGCCCTCCGCAAGCGATATGCCTCCCGCAGCTACCGAATCCGAGGCAATGATGGTCGTACTGGTTGTGATGTAGTCCAAGCTGGTTTCTACCCTGGTCGAGTTCGAAAAAGTGGCATTTTTGCCTGTCATGTCTTTTTGAAGACGCATTATGAGTGAGTGTGTGTAGGTCTGCTCGAGCCCTGGATTTCCTACGGTGAGGAAGAGCGGGTCACTGTTGTCAAGGACATTTTGCAGTTGGCTAATAGAAGGTTCCGTTGCGGAGGTAGTATATCGAATAAGCAAGCGACCATTTTTTGAAAGATCAAATCGGCCCATGACAGAGGGGAGGATATTCCTGAAATGTCTTTCAAACTGGTTTTTCACCGGGAGTATTTGATCATTCCTTAGCGTAGCCCATTGGTAAGCGATGGCAACATTAAAATGGTTTCCAAAACGGTGATCTGAATAGCGTATGGACGGGGCGTGCGTAGTATACCCACTTTTAAAATAGTTGGACAAGGCTTCGCTGAACATCCTGGTAACATCTCCTTCCTGCAAGGTGAAGGTTTCTTTATCCGATTCCCTTACTGAATGGTTCACCTCGTACCTCATGGCTAGCTGCGCGGTGGTACCTATAGGCTCAGTGTAGGTTATGGCTGACCCGATCCTATATTGGTTTTCATCCGTGAGGTATTCGATCAAAGAATCAAGTTGCAGGTCTTCGAAAAAATTTTCCCGCCTTGTAGGTCTTAATTGAGCATTTACATTCAATGATAGGGTACGTCCAACTTTCTTGAGCTTACGCTGGTAGACCAGGTTATTGGAAATATTAAACGCCCGGTTCAAACTGGAATAGCTATTATTGGTTTCGCTGAGCAACTCGCCTAAGCCATTCCCCGTTCTTCCAATGGTTAGTTCATTACTTTGATTATCCTGGTGGCTAAAAGACGATCTCAGCAGCAAGCTGTTCTTATCGTCTATCTTGTAGTCCATTCTTACATTCAACCGGTGATTGAGATTGTCGGTGGCGGATTGTTGATCTTCAGTGTAAAATTGACTGCCATTCTCCAGGAATGATTCCCTACTTAAAAGCTGGTCTTGGCTATTATCCGACTGGTTGAAAAAGTAGCTGCCTTCAAAAGTTGCCTTTTCTCCCCAGTCATCCGTGAAGTTGATGCCTACCGAATGGGTCTTGGTGATGCCATCCTGTGTACCGGTCATAAAGTTGCTGTTTCCCCCACGCCTGAACCCACCGCGGCGGCCACCACCACTTACCACTGCAAGATCTTCGTTCCCAAAATTTTGTTGGTTAATATTATTACTCATTCCCAGGATCGTCGTTCTCCTGTCCTGGTCAAATGAATTGATGGTCGTCCCCGCCTTATACAATTCATGGGTGCCATACCCGGCATAGGCCTTTCCAAATTGCCCATTCCGTTTGTCTTTTTTGGTGACGACATTCATAGTTCTAGTGGTGTTGCCGTCGTCAAACCCGGTAAACTGCGATTGATCACTCGCCTCATCATATACTTGTACTTTGTCCACAATTTCGGCCGGTATAGTATTGAGTGACAATAGCGGATCTTGTCCAAAAAAGCGCTTGCCGTCCAATAATACTTGTTCAATACTTTCCCCATTGGCGGTCACTCCGTCATTGTCTACTACAATTCCCGGCATTTTACTTACCAGGTCACGTGCTGTGGCATCGGGGTGTGTTTTAAATGCATCGGCATTGTATTGGGTAGTGTCTCCAACCTGCTCTACCGGGACCACCTCACCTTCAACCAGGACTTCATTTAACGTTTTGAGGTCCTGTTCTAATGAGATTGTACCCAGGTCGGCGGCTGGCACAGTGAGCCTGGAGATCTTTGTGTAAGGTTTGTAACCCATGCTGGTGATCTTCAATTTGTAGAAGGCCTTCTCCAAATTATTGACCTGAAACCTGCCTTCTCTGCCTACTATGGCAAATTTGGACCTTGTTGAATCTTTGATGTTCACCATAAGCACTGTAGCCCCGATCACAGGAGACTTGTCGGATGCATCGAGGACCCTACCGCTTGCACTCCATGGGGTATCCTGCGCCGCTGACGCTAATGCCAAACCGTTGAGCAAAATGCCGATAACACCGCCCCAAGTTACTTTCATTGTCCATTCGGGTTGCTATTGTCTTCTCTTGACCTTCTGCCCCTCCTTGACGCCAGGCTGGTATATGTGGCATATTGCTCTTCATTGAGTACATCTGCAATAAGTCCATCCTTTTCTTTTCTCAGTGCCCGCATCTTTTCCCTCCTGGCCTCCCTGTCATTAGTTTGTCTCATCTCCTCGAAGGTTTCCTTGAGGGTTACGGCAAACTCCTCGTAAATACCGTCGAGTAACAGCTTTTGATCTTCAGACAGATCGGTCACTTGTTCATACAGGGCCTGTTTTTCCCTACTGAGCATTTCCTCAAGGCCTCCTCCCGGGGGTCTTCCTCCACGACCAGGTTGAGCATTTGCCGAGGTAAGGGAAATAACCAATACGAATACATGGAATAAAATTTTGAGTAAAGGTTGCATAGTATTTTAATAATTGTGTTCAATACTTTAGATTCCAAAACCCAGGAAATCCTGCGGTTTCCCTTTCATTTTTTTGTCGAATTTCAAACAAAGCAGGTGCATTGCCGCCAAGGCAGTGTTGGTGTACTTCTTGAAATATGGCTTGCTGCTGGAACGGAAACGCAAAAAAGTAGTCACCCCGGTGGATTAATGAAGAACCTGGGGCTAAGCCAAAAAACAGCAAATGCGAATTATGAAAATGATCCAGGTAAGAATTCTAACTCTTATCACCCTTAGTGCTGTAATGGGTACGATCATTCAAATTTGTTCCCGGGATACTGAAATTACCGTTAAAATTGTAGCCTGTGTTTTAATTTGGGGACTTATCCTCACTATTCCTTTCTTTTCCGTGAATCCACCCATGACACAGGCAGAATCTTTGTGAATTTCACTCCATTGTTTGCTTTAAGTAGCGGGTGATCTTTCTTTAGTGCTAAGCCCTATGAAAAGAACAATGGCATATACCCATAATAACCAAGCGGAAAGCACCATGGCTTGCTCAATAGTAAAGGATGGGAATACAACATCGTGATACTTCAAACAAAGCACGTCACAGAACATGCCGGGAACAGCCATGAGTACCGCACTTTTTAACCTTTGCGGGTTTGATAATCGAAATCGTGTAAAAACCCAATTCATCAAAAGGTAAAGAAGGGGTGTCACGGCAATGAACAGGGAGATTTCGACCAGGGGGTCTTCGATGTGAAAAAAGAGATGACCAAAAAAACGAAAGGCCAACGTTCCAACCAACCAAACGGAAAATCCAAATAAAAAACTGAAAGACTGATAGTTCATAATCTACTCTTATTCATGTAAAACTATGAACTCAAAATAGTGGCTGGATCCCTAGGAATGATTGACTTAAGTTAAGAAGTACTTTTCACCAACCGGTTTCTTATCCTACTTAAACTTTCCGCTTTTATGCCTATATAGCTGGCCAACTGATACTGTGGAACTCTTTGTAACAGCCCGGGGGCATTTTTCATCAAATTCAAATATCGCTGCTCGGGATTTGAAATGATGTAGGAAGCTAGCATCTCTTGGTAATTGCCTAGTTCCTCTTCCAATATGGCTCGGGCAAATGATTCCAGTTTAGGGTACTTTTCCAGTAGCTTTTTTTCTACTTCATAGGGTATTAATGCTAGCTTACAATCTTCCACACACTGTAAAAAGTGGTCGGATGGTTTCTGTTTGATAAAACTCCTCATTGAAGCTATGAACTGGTTCTCGGTGAAAAAAAAGGTAGTCTTCTCTTCTCCGTCCACCAAGTAATATAACCTCACACACCCTTGTAAATTGAAGTAAGATACCCTGGAAATCATTCCTTCTTCCAGTAAGGTATGTCCTTTTTTATACTCCTTAACTTCCACCATAGAGGAGATCACCTTGATCTCTTCTTTGCCAATTGGAATGAATTGCGATATATACTCAATTAATTTATCGATCATCTCCAACTAAAATATACCTAAATAGTCGATTTTACCGTTTAAGCAAGTTTGAAAAATAGTGCGTAAGCCCCAATTTACGTTTAATGAAATCCTGTCCTTATTATCCAATTTAAAGCTCAAGGATTGCTGAAGGTATGTATTTTGAGGTGGTTATCAAAAAGTGATTAGGATAACTCGATTTATCTTGCACCTGGGCCTTTTAGCCTTATAGCAAGGACCATAATTCTGTCCATCATAAGGGTTGTTTTTGATGTGGGATTAAGGCCCGTAAAGGAATGTTAGGCGCCATTCAAAAAAAAGTATGTAGAATGAGGCAATAAAGTGAACTAAAAAGCCGCGGATATCGTATAACCCCTATCATCTAAAGATTTCGTGGGCAATCAAGTAAGCATATGGATTAAGCTAATGAGGCACCTGGCATCCAGCCTACTGGTGGTGTTATTAGCGCTAGCTCCTGCGGTGGCGGAAGAGACCTCCACGGAGAAGAGTGAATCCATAGAGCGATACATGCTGGCGGACGAGCAAGTCGCCGGCAAGATCAAAAGCATTACCAATAAGACCCAGGTCCCATCACTGTCTCCATTACTCCGTGGTTTTTCAGCACTAGAGGGGGCCAACAACCACCCCGGGCAGGCCAAACTTTTTATTCTCTACCATAATCTAAAACTATGCGATTAAATAAATGAATGTGCTTTAATAATCCATTCTATTCAATTATTCATTCTAACATTCATTTATTATGCAAGTAAAAACAATCACCAAAGTTGATAAGTCAAAAATTGCTGACCTATCATTCAGGAAAGAAGAGATCCTTTTAGATCCTGCGGATAACGCTATCCGCTCTCATAATCTTTATCGTGCTCTTCGTTTGGGCAACGCCTATAAAAGGAGCGTGCTGGTACAGTTTGAAACTGTGGACCATGAGCCCATGGAAACGGAATCCACGATCTGGGCGGTTACGGAGAAGTATATCATGCTAAAAGGAGGGGCAGTAGTTCCTATCCGGGCGATCTTTAACGTGATCTTGTAAGCTAATCCGTTGGTTTAAACAAAATGTACTGCTACCCTGCGATGTAAAATACTAGGTTATGCAGGCATTTAAGAGATAAATAACACGAAATGATACACAGCGTGGATCTAGGGGCTGATCTTTTTTGACAGCCCCTTATTATTTGTTCTTTTAGACCTACCCAACCTTTTAACCTGTATTTAGTATATAGAGTACTCAAATAAACTAAACTATTATATTTTACCCGTCATTGCGATGACAACGACAGGAGGAAGAAGAAATCCCCCGGTTGCGAAATACGAATAGACTACATTCGATGACACACGGCATGGGGACAGCTTCGTACCCTGTCCACTGCTCATGCCAGCCTACCTATTATATATTTTTGTTTTATCGTCATCGCGAACCCGGCGGGCTGGCCTTAGTGATGCGTGAAGCGATCTCCCATTCGTGGAACGAGAACAAGGTCCATTCGATCACACACAAGAAGGGGGCAGCTTCGTAACCCGCCCACCGGCTACGCCAGCCTACCTATTACATATTTTTGTTTTATCGTCATCGCGAACCCAGCGGGCTGGCCTTAGTGATGCGTGAAGCGATCTCCCACTCGTGGAACGAGAACAAGGTCCATTCGATCACACATAAGAAGGGGGCAGCTTCGTAACCCGCCCACCGGCTACGCCAGCCTCGCTGCGACGATTATTTTCCCCGTTTTGTCATCCAACTCCGAGCATTTTTGCGAAAATGTTATCCTTCGCAAAGAAGGATAAATCATGTCCTTTTTATTCCTTCTTATCTCGAACCCAGGTTTTTAGGAGTATGCTGGAAATGCTTGACATATTTTCCAATGCGCGCAATTTCAATCAAAATATCCCTTCTACCCCGGGTAAAAAGAAGGTTAACCAAAAGGATAACTTCTAAAACCTCGAAGTACGCATGCTCTCTTACCTTAACAATGATTGAATATTACCTGTAAAGGCTTGATTAAAATAATTTTGGTGCCTCAATGTGAGTGAAATTTGATTAAAAAAAATTAAACCTAACTCACTATTACTATGAATGTAATCTTATGGGGCGCACAAATACTCTTGGCCATCATTTTTACGCTGGTCGGGGTGATCAAAATGACCCAGCCGATGGATAAGCTTTCTGTGAATATGGCATGGGTCAGCGATTTTCCCGTGTTGTTCGTGAGGGTATTGGGTCTTTTTGAACTCTTGTTAGGCTTACTGATACTTTTGCCAAGATTGGTCAAACCTATCCCTAACCTACTGGCAGTTTATGCCGGCTATGTTATTGTTACGATCATGATTGGGGCAGTCATCGTTCATTTTAAGCGCGGCGAGCACAGTTTTATCGTGATGAATATGATCATCATTGCCATGGCAGTGATGATCATTGCTACTTTCAAAAAATGATTATTTTTGTTGGTCTTGAATACAAAATCAAAGCCTGCCATCCCGATCCTTTCGCCGTTACAGGTTAAAAAAGCTTACCTCAAAGAAGATAAAACGCTGAGCGACCTGCTGAAAGGAGACCTTTCCTTTTTTAGTATGGTTAGGATCGAAGAACTATTTACCTATATAAAAGTACCTAACAAGCCCTTTAAAAATACTTCCCATGGGTTTATTTTCGTAAAGGCAGGCACCATCCGGATGCAATTGGACGTATTAGAATACGTGCTTGGGGAGAATACGTTCATTCTCACACCTGCAGGACAGGCCAATTGTTTTAAGGAGATCAGCAATGATGTTAAAGGATTTATGGGGACTTTTAATGATCATTTTTTTGATCATTCACCAGGCCTTCATGGCGTAGACCGTTTCAGTGCTTTGCTTAACCCCGGGCATTTACCCCACTTTGTTTTGGATAGGCCGCTGGCAGACCTTTTTACCTTAATTTGTGAGAGAGTACATAAGCTATATTTGAATCCTGCCGATCGCATAAATTTGATCCAAAGCTACTGGATGTCTTTGATGACAGAATTGGACCTGGTCTTTAAAAATGAAAAACAATCACAAACGAATCGCGGGTTTAAAACCGTTTTGGAGTTCAAAAGCTTATTACTTCGTCACATACGCAATAATCCTAAACCAGCTGACCTGGCCGAAATGCTACATGTCAGTGTGAATCATTTGAATAAGGTTTTGAAGAAAAATACTCAATTTTCCACGAGTGAATGGATTGCTAAACGCCAGGTCATCGAAGCCCAATTGATGTTGAAGCATTCTGACCTTTCCGTAACCCAAGTGGCCCATCACCTGGGCTTCGATGATCCTTCTTACTTTTCCAAATTCTTTTTTCGACATACCCAGGTCACTCCTTCCCAGTACAAAAAGGATTGATTATTACCATTAATGGAGTCATAGAAGCCTAGCGAGATAGAAGGACCGGGTTGAAATTTGCCTAAAATTCAACCTCATCAAATTCTATGTATTCGGTATTTCTTTCTTTGCACAACCTCCTCAGGTGGTTTGTATTGGCCAGTATGCTCTATGCCATTTTAAGCAGTGTCCATGGCCTTCTAAGCCGTAGGCCCTACACCAAGCAAGATAATGTTATGCGCATTATGGCCAATACTTTTGGGCATACCCAACTTTTGATCGGGTTTGCGTTATATTTCTCTTTGAGCCCGATCACTTCTTATTTCCTTCAAAATGGTGCTAGTGGAAGCGCGCAGATCTCCTTTTTCGGGATACAGCATGCAGTTACTATGTTCCTGGCAGTAGTGGCTATGACAGTGGGAGGGGCGCTGGCCAAAAGAGCTAAAACAGACCGTAGTAAATTCAGATATGTATTGACTTGGTTTTTGATCGCGCTAACTATGATTATATTCGCTATGCCTTGGTTTAGGCCGTGGTTTAGAGGTTTTTAATGATGATATACTTGCTGAGAACACAATTAGGTCGCTTCAAGCTGCTGGCGCTGGCAGAAGGAGTTTCTTTTTTGGCCATACTTTTTGTTACGATGCCCCTGAAATACCTAATGGACATTCCCGGGCCCAACAAAGGAGTAGGGCTAGTACATGGCTTGCTTTTCGTTTGGTACATCTTGGCCGTGATACAGGTCAAGGCAGAATGTAGGTGGACTTTGGGTAAAATGTTACTGGCCATGCTGGCCGCGATCATCCCTTTTGGTACTTTTTACGTGACAGCCAGAATGTTGCCGAAAGATAGTGACCATAAAAAAGAGCAGTGATGATAGAGGTTTTCAAGACCAATGTGCAGGATATATCCACTGCCAAAAAGGTAGAACAGGCACTGACAAAAGCCTTGGGGTATTCGAACGTTTCCTTCGATCTTGAAGATTGTGACAGTATATTGCGCATAGAGGCTGCCAGCATCTGCAGCGCTTGTGTTATCCATCTTTTGAGAACATTGGAGTGTGAATGCGAGGTGTTGCCGGGTTGAGTAGAGGTAGCGGGAACCGTGATGATCACTGGTTGAAAACATGCTGGCCAACTCTATTCTAGGAAGATCATGCCGGGCGCGGCCTATTGCCTAGTCGATCGTGTGCGGGTCGTTGGGGGTACTTTATATCCTGGTGCGTCTAATTAGAGGTTTAAGGTCCTACTTAGTACTCTTTTGCATGAAAAGTAAAGTCTTGCTCATAGCTCCTTTATTCGTTTTACTTGTTGCCGCGTGTGAACGCACGATGAAACGAACGGAGGTACGTCCCAATATTCTCTTCGTTATTAGCGACGACCAGTCGTTTGGTCACACGAGCTTTTGGGGTAGTTCTTTTATTCAAACTCCTGCTTTCGACCGTATTGCTTCCGAAGGGGTCTACTTTACCAATTGCTACGCCACCTCTCCCGGCTGTGCCCCGGCCCGGAGTGCGATCGTCACGGGGCGTTATCCATGGCAAAATGAACAGTCCGGGCAGCATGCATCTGCGTGGCTCAATAAATACATCTCTTTTATTGACCGGCTGGCTGCCAATGGGTATCGAACCGGGCGTACCGGCAAGGGGGTACAACCCTTTTATTACAGCGGCAAGGCTGAAGAATCGCACATTCGTAATGAAGACGCTGCTGGTAAGGCAGGGAATAGTGCCCGGTACCAGCCCGGCGACCCGGCGCGGCCAACGGAAGGGGTGAGTAAAGTAGACTATTTCGCTAACTTCAAGAATTTCATAGATCAAAACGATGGAAATGCACCTTTTTTCTTCTGGTTTGGCGCTTATGAACCGCACCGGCCCTATGAAAAGGACGCATGGAAACGTACGAACAAAAGCCCGGACTCGGTAACTGTACCTGGCTACCTTCCCAATAACGAGGTGATCCGTAGAGACCTGCTCGATTATGCCGTAGAAATTGAATGGTACGACCAGCATCTCCAAAAAATGTTGGATTACTTAGAAAAAACTGGCCAGTTGGAAAATACCATTGTCATCGTAACGTCAGATAACGGCATGCCATTCCCTAGGGCTAAGGCAAATGCTTATGAAGATGGCATCCATGTCCCCTTTGCCGTTCGCTATCCCAAAAGCTTTCCCGGGGGGCGGGTAGTTGAGGATTTTATAGGGTTCATCGACCTGGCGCCCACCATCTTAGAAGTTACGGGTACTTCAGCCGGGGAGATGCAGCCTATGACAGGAAGGAGTTTACTGGAGGTGTTAACGTCACGGGGAGAAGGGCAAGTGGACGCTGACCGGGTTTATGTGCTCTCTGGCAGGGAGCGTCACTCATCGTCGCGGTACCGCAACTATGGCTTTCCCCAGCGAGCGATCCGTAAAGGTCGTTACTTGTATACCTGGAATGTACACCCGGGACGCTGGCCCGCCGGGGCACCACAACGGTACTCGCAAGAGGATAGCACCCTATTACTCGGAATGCACGGGCTGGATAGCATGGGACGTTACGTGGCCCAAAGCGCCTATACCGATATCGATGACTGCCCTTCCAAGGCTTGGCTGGTTGAAAACCATCAGGCCCCCAAGGTGCGACCTTATTTTGAACTTGCCGTGGGCAAAAGACAGGAGTATGAACTTTTTGACCTGGAAAAAGATCGTTACTGCTTGCATAATTTAGCAGGAATGGAGCAATACAATGAAATAGAAAGCGAGTTACATACAATTTTGATGGAAGAACTTAAACGTACCAAAGACCCCCGTGTGGTGGGTCCCAAGCCGGGGGTGTTTGATACCTATAAGCGCTATTCGAAAATGCGAAGCTTCCCAAAACCTGCGCAGTAAGAAAACCATAAAAGCTTGTAATTCAACCGGGCCTTCCTACTGACCTGGGTTCGATCTAAAATGTGGCAGGATCAAACGAAAAAGAAAATTCTTTTGTGATTCTTCGGGCTTTAGTGGCCTGGAAAGCTTTACTATCAAGGGCACTACAGTACAAATCATTCGTCCTTATTCTATCAACATTTCTAGGTACACCTAAAACCTAGGCTGTAAGTTTAGATCGTTTTCCCGTAGGTATGAATTCCATTGCCAAGGTAACATAATGATCAAAGTGTTTTAAAACATGCAAAAGACCATGATGCGAGTCAGGTGAATGGGTGATTGGCATCATAAATTAGGCTGGCAGGCAAGCTAATTTTGCTATGCAGTTTACTAGCAAGAATTATTATGCCAATTGTAAGAGGAATCAAAGCCGAAGAGTTTGTCCAAGGGAGTTGGAACAACACCATTGATGTGCGAAATTTTGTTTTCAACAATATCACACCCTACGATGGGGATGCCAATTTCCTAACCGGTCCGACAGAAAGGACCCGTTTGCTTTTCAACATATGCAAAAAAGCGGTAAGAGAAGAATTGCAAAAAGGGGGAGTTCGCTCTATTGATACTTCCATCATTTCCAAGATCAATTCGCATGCCGCCGGTTATATTGCCAAAGAGCACGAGCTTATCGTGGGGTTACAGACCGATGAACTTCTTAAAAGAGCCATAAAACCTTATGGTGGTGTAAAAATAGTGGAGAAAGCCTGCCAAGAGCATGGCCTGATGTTGGACCCGAAAGTGAAAGAAATCTTTTACAACTATGTAAAAACGCATAACGACGGTGTATTTGATGCTTACACAACTGAAATTAGGAAATTCAGGTCGCTTGGTTTTCTAACAGGCCTGCCGGATAATTATGCCAGGGGTCGGATCATTGGAGACTATCGCCGGTTGGCGCTCTATGGAGTGGATAGACTCGTTCAATCCAAACTTGATGATCTAGACCGGTTTGGTGGCCCTATGAATGACGCCCGTATCCGGCTAAGGGAAGAGGTAAATGAACAGATCAAAGCCTTGAAGGAGATCAAGTCGTTGGGGGAAACCTACGGTTTGGACCTGGGTAGGCCCGCAGAGAATGCGCATGAGGCTATCCAATGGATCTATATGGCTTACTTGGCGGCAGTAAAAGAACAAGACGGGGCAGCCATGTCATTGGGGAATGTGTCATCATTTATTGATATCTACATCAATAGGGACCTAGAGGCAGGAACGCTCACCGAAGTCGAGGCCCAGGAAATGATCGACCAATTTGTTATGAAACTGCGCATGGTCCGGCACCTGAGGATGGAGGCCTATAACGAGATATTTGCTGGAGATCCTACTTGGGTGACCGAGGCGATTGGTGGACTTAATTTGGCAGGGGGACATAAAGTAACGAAAACTTCTTTCAGGTTTTTACAAACCTTATATAACCTAGGCCCTTCTCCCGAGCCCAATATGACGGTGCTGTGGTCGACGAAGTTACCCAGGGGTTTCAAAGAGTTCTGTGCCAAGGTGTCCATAGATACTTCCTCCATCCAATATGAAAATGACGACCTTATGCGGCATACGCGCAGGTCAGATGACTATGGCATTGCCTGCTGTGTTTCCTTCCAAGAAATTGGCAAGCATATCCAGTTTTTCGGTGCGCGATGTAATTTAGCTAAAACCCTGCTGCTGGCGATCAATGGGGGCAAGTGTGAAAATACCGGCACCCAGGTGATAGAAGGTATACCTGCACTGAAAGGTGACGTCTTGGATTATGATGAAGTGATGGACAATTTCAAGCTCGCCACGAAAGAAATGGCCCGGGTATATGTGGATGCTATGAATATCATCCACTTCATGCATGATAAGTACTATTACGAAAGAGCCCAGATGGCCCTGGTCGATACAGACCCGAGAGTGAACGTGGCGTATGGGATAGCCGGGTTATCCATAGTAGCGGACTCTTTTTCCGCTATAAAACATGCCAAGGTTACCCCCATTAGGAATGAAAATGGGGTGGCCATAGATTTCAAAATAGAAGGTGATTTCCCATGTTATGGCAATGATGACGACCGAGTGGATCAAATAGCGGTGGATGTTACAAGTGATTTTAACAAGGCATTGTCATCTTTTGAAACCTATAAGGGAGCTACGCCTACGTTGTCGGTACTTACGATCACTTCTAACGTGGTCTACGGGAAGAAAACAGGCGCCACTCCCGATGGCCGGGCGAAAGGAGTAGCTTTTGCGCCGGGAGCCAACCCAATGCACGGCAGGGATACCCGTGGGGCTATTGCTTCCCTGAATTCCGTAGCTAAGCTCGATTACAACGACGCGTTGGACGGGATCTCCAATACCATAAGTATGGTCCCTAAAACACTAGGCCCAAGTGAGCAAGTGCGGACCCAAAACTTGGTGACTATTTTAGATGGTTACTTTTGTAAGGGCGCCCATCACCTCAACGTGAACGTACTCAACCGGGAATTGCTGATGGATGCGATGAAACATCCTGAAAACTATCCCCAATTGACCATCAGGGTCTCTGGTTACGCGGTGAACTTTGTGCGATTGTCCAGGGAGCAGCAATTGGAGGTACTATCAAGGAGTTTTTTCGAGAAAGTATAGCCTAAATATCACGAATGAATATTGAACCGGGTACATCTTTTGTGCCCGGTTTGTCACATTATCACAGCCGGAAGAATTATGCCAAATGATACTTTACAGACTGTAACAGGCATGGAAACCTTAAATGTCCATAGCACGGAGTCCTTTGGGACTTATGATGGACCCGGTATACGGTTTGTAGTATTTCTAACAGGCTGCCCGTTCCGATGCCTCTATTGTGCCAACCCAGATACGATCAGTCCCGGTGAGGGAGAAGTCTACAGCATTGAACGTATTTTGGATACAGCGGAAAACATGAGCCCGTTTTTTGCCAATGGGGGAGGCGTAACAGTTTCCGGTGGTGAGCCTTGTCGCCAGGCCAAACCGTTGATCGCATTGTTTCAAAAATTGAAATCCAAGGGGATACATACTTGCCTGGACACCACTGGGTACTTTATGAATCAATATGTAGAAAAAATGCTGGAGTACACGGACCTGGTCTTGTTAGATGTGAAACATATGGACCCCGTCCTGCATAAGCGGATCACTGGGCGCTCTAATGAAAATACGTTAGCATTTGCAAAGTACCTGCAAGAGCAGGGGAAACCCTTTTGGTTGAGGTACGTACTGGTGCCCGGGCTTACTGATGATCCCAAACACCTTCACCAACTAGGACAACATTTTCAAACCTATGGCCAGGTACAAAAACTGGAAATACAACCTTACCACAAACTAGGAATATACAAGTGGGAAAAACTGGGAAAGGAATATGCGTTAAAGAATACCCCTGAAAATACCCCCGAAGAGCTTGAAACCGCCAAAGAAATATTAGAACATTATTTTGACGAGATAGTGATCAATTGACCCTTCCAGTTTAGGCATCGAAGATGAGCGCGACTCCCCCTTAACTTAAACGAGTCCGTGTTGGCAACGCAGATTCGTTGAGTAACATAGGGCACTAGTGTTAAGTTAAATCTTAAATGACGTATTGGCTACAGCATGAGCTGTTTGAAGTATTGATCAGTCGGCAATAGGCAAAGAGCAGTAGGCAAAAATATAGAGGGTTGTCCATTGCCAACTGCCGACTTTGGGAACGAGACCGAAAAAAATTAATCGCCATTTGAGGCTTGACATGGCACGGGTAAATAGCTTTTACCATTAGCCACTTGGGGTTAGCATCGGATGTAGCCGGCAACGAAGAGCGATCACTTTTAAGTAATAATTTTCGGAATCTCAATACTTTCTGGCATATGACCTACGCTGAGCTTAACTTCATCGAAGCGGAAGCAATACACCGCAACATGATTGCGGGCAATGCTGTAGCTGCTTACCAGTAGGGGGTAGAAGCTTCCTTGCAACGCTACGGTATTGACATAAGCGACCCGGAAAGTAGAAATTATGTAACTAGCGTGGTATCTAATTTTACAGGTAACGAAGTGAGGCATATTGCCATCCAGCGATGGTTGGACCAAGTCAACTACGGGTATGAGGGATACTCAGTATGGAGAAGGATGGAATTCCCGGTCCTTTCTTTGGGGCCGGGTGTGGTGGCAATACAGATTCACTCGCGCTACTTTTATTCCAGTAAAACCACGGATAAAAATCAAGCCAACGCTGATGCGGCGATCAATCGCGCGCCTCTCAACGGTTTAAATACCACCTTTCAAAAAGGCTGGTGGGGATGTAGAATAGATAAAGTAAAATAAAAACGTAAACCGGTCGGGGGTAAGTACCCCGGCCCTTTAAAAGGAAGTACACATGAGCATACCACGAAGAAAATTCTTGCAGCAGTCTGTCATTACCTCTTTAGGGTTCTCTTTTTTGGCAAAACACACGTTCAGTGCCGCAGGCACGAGGAAAGGCACAGGAGCGATAAAACTAGTCCCCGACCCTAAAGGATACATGGACCTGCCCGAAGGGTTTTCCTATAAGATCATCTCGAAAGCCGGCAGTCAAATGTCTGACGGGCTGCTCGTGCCGGGCCGACCGGACGGCATGGGCGCCTTCCAGGATGAAAGTGGCCGGGTAGTACTTATCCGGAATCATGAAAATAGCCCGGTACCCTTAGAGAATAGTGCATTCGGATTACAGAATGAACTACTACCCAAAGTAAATGGAACCAAGCTATATGACCTCGGGAAAAGTGTAAAGCCCGGATTAGGAGGTACTACCACGCTGGTTTATGATGAAACCAAGGGAGAAGTGGTAAAAGAATTTATGAGTTTGGCAGGTACCTACCGCAATTGTGCTGGTGGGGTAACGCCATGGAAAAGCTGGCTCACGTGTGAAGAAGATGTGACCAAGGCGAACGGTAGCTATACGTGGAAAGACCATGGCTACGTCTTTGAAGTACCTTCAAGCGCCAAGAGTTTGATCGCAGCGGAACCTATAAAAGCAATGGGGCGGTTCAACCACGAGGCTGTAGCCGTTGATCCGCGTACAGGCATCATTTACCAGACCGAAGATCGTCCTGACGGACTGATCTACCGCTTTATCCCGAGAAAGAAGTCCAAGCTTTTGGCGGGGGGGAAATTGCAAGTACTTGCCCTAAAAGATCGTAAGAACCAAGACACCCGCAATTGGGAAACGATCGATGTCAGGCAGCATGAAAAAATGGAGGTAGAATGGCTCGATATTGACCAGGTAGAATCGCCCGAAGATGACCTGCGCTATCGCGGTTTTGAACAGGGCGCGGCCAGGTTCGCCCGCGGCGAAGGCATGTGGATGGGAGAGAACGAACTCTTTTTTGCCTGCACAAATGGAGGGCCGGGTCGCTACGGCCAGGTTTTCAAGTATACTCCATCGGTAAAAGAAGGCACTCGTAGAGAACGATCACGGCCGGGCTCATTAGAGTTATTTGCCGAATCACCGGGTAAGTCCGTACTGCACATGTGTGATAACCTTACCATAGCGCCTTGGGGAGACATATTTATCTGCGAAGACAATGGACAGCTTAACCGGGTACATTTCATCAACAAAAAGGGTGAGCTTAACTTGTTTGCCATCAATCGCAGTTCAACTTCGGAGTTTACCGGTGGAGTCTTCTCTTTAACCGGAAAAACGTTTTTTGTAAATGTCCAGGAAAACGGTGATACCGTGGCCATTACGGGACCATGGCAAAGTTTACTAGGAATACAATAAACCCCATAAAGCCAATTTGACCAATAACTAACAAAGAAAAGAACACCCATTTAGCCATGATCATACCTGTGATGATCATGGCTTTTTTTAGTATTACTGACGGCTATTGTGTAGGCCTCCGGCTGGTATTGGTTTGGATCGATATTGGATTTGTCGAGGTGTGGAGGTTTTTGCCATCTTTTAGCCGGGTTATAAACCCTGGTTATCATAAAGAAGGCACAAGTTATAAACTTGCGCCAGTTGAGTAAGTGAAGTCTTGAGTAATGAGTATTGAGTCTTGAGTTGGCTGATGGGCAAGAACTGTCGACAGGAATCTTTCAAGAGTGGACTAAAGGTGCGATGGATTGCCCCTTCAGTGGTTAGGGGTTTCGCTGGGAAGTCCTTAACTGACGGCTATTGCTTTAGGTGAGTAACGGCCATTGTGTGGGCCTCCGGCCGGTGTTGGTTTGGATTGATATTGGATTTGTCGAGGTGTGGAGGTTTTTGCCATCTTTTAGCCGGGTTACAAACCCTGGTTATCATAAAGAAGGCACAAGTTGCAAACTTGCGCCAGTTGAGGGTTGGGGTTTGGGGGTTTGTCCTGCCTTTGAATTGCGGTGGATGGATAGACGGGCAAATGTTTGCCAGGTGGTTTTATTCCATGAGTTGTTTAAAGACCAGGTAGCCTCCGAAAAAGATTGAAGCTAGGCCTGCCAAGGCGTTAAGGACTTTGAAGAGCGACAGGTGTTTTTCTAAAAACCGGCTCATCATAAAGATGAGGGAGTAGCTGTAAGCACCCATGGCGAGGATAATCCCGATACTTTCTACCACCAATATCATGATAGATTCAGTGAAAGTACTGGCGCTAATGATGAGCGCCGAAGTCAAAACACCGCCTGTTCCGGCAAGCCCGTGTACCATTCCCACCCAAAAGGACCGGTTCATAGGGTTCATGGCTATTTCCTCTCCTGATTTTCCATGCAGGTGAATGGGATTCCCTGCCGCGTGGTCATGTTCTTCTATGGCTTTATGGTCCTTTAGTTGTGCATTGATCTTGTGGTTTCTTTTGATGGCCATCACCCCGAGCCAGATCATGATGGGTCCCAGGGAAATCTCTGCCCACCAGGAAATATCTTCTACGACCAGTTGTATGGATGTTTTGAATAACAAGGCAATGCCACCAAATAATAACAATGTCACGGAATGCCCCACTGCCCATTGAGAGGCTTTTAGTACGGTGGTAAAAGAGGTCTTTTCTTTTTTTACGGCCTTCTCAGCGGCCAGTACGGACACTGCGGTCACATGATCGGGTTCAAAAGAATGTAAGACGCCTGCCAATAATGGCCTCATTAGATCTACAATCATTATATTTATATATTATGGTATGGTATAATTTCTCCGTTTTTGCCGACCAGGTACATATCCAGTTCAGCTTTGGTCAATGTTTTTCTACAGGCCAGGTAGCAATGCTGTAGGATCTGCTGGTACATGGGCTCAGCAGCATTAAAATCAAATAGCTCTGTAAGTCTGCCCGCCATATTCAGCGAAGCAATGCGATCAGCTTTATTTTTCCCGTATCCCACATTTATGGCCAGTTGCCGGACAAAATCCTTGTTCCATCCGGATACACAGCTATGGGTATCAGTACGCCCCTCCGCCAGCTTTACTGCTTTGCCCAGCATAATGCCAATACTGACTTTTTTGACCAGGCTGGCTTCAATCTTCTTTAGGGTCTCTCCGATCCAGTTGCCATAGTGGATAAAAGCTTGTTCTGGGAAACCCGGGAAAAGCTGTCGCAAGTATTTCTCACTCCTGCCCCCGGAATTGAGTACCAGCTCATCCACCTGGTTGGCAACGGCCACATCTATTCCCTGCACGATACTGGCGATGTAGGAGGAAGAAGAATAAGGCTTGACAATACCTGTCGTACCCAGTATGGAGATCCCATCCTTAATGCCCACCCTTTCGTTGAGGGTTTTCTTTGCTATTTTTCTTCCATCGGTCACAAAAACCGTCACGATGATGCCTGCTTGCAGGTCATGATCGTAGCGTAACTTGGTGAGGGCATTTCGGATCATCTTGCGAGGCACGGGATTGATGGCCGGTTCGCCCACTTCGATTTCAAGCCCGGGAAGGGTGACAAGGCCTACTCCTTCTCCCCGTTTGAAAGAGACTTGGTCTCCCGGGGTTAGCTGGATTTCGCAGCCGATCTCAGCGCCATGGGTAACATCAGGGTCGTCCCCGGCATCTTTTATCACCGAGCACCGTGCCCAATCTCCATCAAAATCACAGCTATGCACGGGAATGTTGAGTATTTTCCCAATGGGCAAGTGTACTTGGATGTTATTGGGTCGTTGCCCGGTCATGAGTGCGGTCAACGCCGCTTTGGCAGCCGCAGTGGCACAGGTTCCAGTAGTAAACCCTTCCTTCAAGGGGCCTTCGGGTACTTTTCTCAAGCTCATAGGCATCCCATTTTAGAAAGTACCTGTCTTAACTCTCCGGTATCATTCACAACCAGGTCATAGGCGGGTAATTTCGGCTTTTTGATGACGAATATCGGGATGCCAGCGCTGGTAGCTGCCTTCATTTTAACCATTAGCCCGCCACTATTGCCGCTTTCCTTGGTAAGTACCGCCCCGATTTTCAGCCGCCTGTACAACGCCTCCTCTTCCTCTACATGTGCTGAAGGGTAGCCCAGGATCAGTCTTTCTGCCGGAAACTGGTGATGTGCTGCCAGGGCAACCGACCCGGCCCGGTCCAAGATCCTGGACCAGGTGACGGTTTTTTTCCAGTAGCCCGATAAATATGGGATGGATTGGACACCGCTTAAAGCGAGTAAAGTGGGACTCCCGATCCGCCTTAGCGCGGCAATGGCCTCATCATAACCAGCAACATAGTGTACCAGCGGATGTGCCATACGCGCCTCCTCTTTTCTTTCAAATCTTGCGAGCGGAGTATTCAATGCACATGAAACGTTGAAAATGGTCTTATGCAGGACCACGGCAAAAGGATGTGCCGCATCAATGATCAGCCGGATATTTTTGTCCTGGCACAGGTTCGTCATCTGATGTTCATCCAATGCCCCTTGGACCTGGACCCCGGTGTTTTTGACCACACTCTTTGTGCTGGCTTTGGTGGAATACAGGTAGGTGCGCTGCAATTCCTCCAGCAGTGCTGCTACTTGTTTTCCTTCTGTAGTTCCTCCAAATACCAGTATCATCTCTTACGCTTTGAGCGTGAATTTCTTTTGTGTCCGGAAAATGTGTTTCCACCCCGGGCTGTACAGCTTTGAGCGGTTTTTCCGGGCGTGGATCGCGTGTCCCACCACGATCAGTACCGTCCTGGTTTTCTTACTCGCCTTCACGAGTTCCGCCAGGTTTTGTAATGTCCCGGTATAGACTTCTTCATCTTTCCACGTGAGGCGATAGAGCACCGCAACAGGTGTTTCCGGTTCATAGTACTTCAGCATTTGCTCCTGTACTTTGGCGGCTATGCCGGCGCTTAGGAAGAGGCAAATGGTCGCTTTCAATTTGGCCATTTCCTCCAGTTTCTCATTTTTCGGTAAAGGCGTTTTACCTTCTCCTCTTGTAATGATGATAGTCTGCACCACTTCGGGAATGGTAAATTCCGATTTTAATACGGCCGCGGCTGCATTGAAGGAAGAAATGCCCGGCACGATGAAGTATTCCATCCCCAACTCATCGAACAAAGTCATTTGCTCCTGGATAGCGCCATAAATGGAAGGGTCGCCAGAGTGTAGCCGCACAATGTTATGCCCCTTGTGGTAATGCTCTTGCACCAGGGCCATTTGCTCTTCAAGGGTCATAGCAGCAGAATTTCTAACCACAGCCCCCTCTTTGCACCATGAAGTCATTTCTTCTGGTACCAGGCTGCCCGCATACAATACGCAATCCGCTTGTTCTAATAGTTTTTTCCCTTTAACAGAGATCAGCTCTTCGTCCCCGGGACCTGCTCCCACAATGGTAATGGAAGGCTTCCTGGTCACTTCGTGGTCCAGGGCGATGGCATAAGTGAATTTATGACCATTGTCCAGTGTGATCTTTTGCTTCTCGACCAGCAATGTAGTGTTTCCAGATAAGAGCATGGCCAGGGATTCCGACACCCCGTCTACCCCGATCTTTGACCGGACCACCTCGCTGGGATTGGGGACTTTCACCGTATCGATCTCTTCCTTGCCGAAGGTGTGAAAGGGTATGTTAGTATCCTTGCTGAACTGGACATAAGCTTGCTGGTCTTTTTTGAGGTCGATCGAGCCGAACGATTTTATCGCATGAAATGACAGACCTTGTGCAGCCAGTTGCTCGCGAAGGCTTTGTGCAAAAAGCTCGGGATCCAGCTCTTTAGAGCAACCTGTTCCCAGCGAAAGCACTTTCGGGTAGAAGTGAACAGTAGGAATATCCAATGGGTATGACTTATAGGTCACTGCTAGCAAGAGGCTGAACTTACTGCAATCCATCTCTTCCGCATCGTAAAACACCTCTACAAAGTCCGGCACGGTTTCTTCCAGGTACCGGGTGCCTTTGGTATCGACCTCCAGGAGCAAACCGGTAGGCGCATTGTTGACGAAAGCCGAGATGATAGCATTAGGATCCGTAGAAAACTCGGTATGCCAGTCGAACTGTTCTCCAAGCGTATCCAGCGCCCAAATGCCTTGCAGATCGCTGGAAGTGCTGACGACAGCCTGTGCTCCAAATACTTTTGATACTTTGGCAGCCAGTTGATTGGCGCCTCCCTGGTGTCCTCCCACCACCGATTGTACAAACCGGGCATGATCATCCATACATAGGACTGCCGGATCGGTTGACTTATCCGCGAGGTAAGGGGCGATCAGCCTCACGCAAGCCCCAAGAGAGGTAATAAAAATGAATGCATCCGTTTTTTGAAAATACCCGGACAGGAAAGCCGCTATACTGTCGACCTGTGAGATGTGCTCATCGGGGGTCTTGCGCGTTGTAACTACTACAGACTTGGGAATTTCCATTTGCAATTTTCTTCCCAGCGCTATACCCCTGTCTGTGGTCGCTATGATGTGTATTTTTTTCATATCTCTGCTTTGCAGGCGCTTAATACTTTAATTTGATTGTGGGTGTCGACTGTAATGGCCACTGGCGGCTCGGCCTGGTAGCCCAATTGCTGGCATACTTCAAAAAAGATTTTAGCAGAATCCTCCTTGACAGTATTCATCAGCATGCGACCACCGGGCCGCAGGTATTGGTCCATGAGCCGGATCATCTCGACCAGGCGGTTTCCATGTCCGCCGATAAAGAGCGTATCGGGCTTTGGCAATGCTTCCAAATCCATTTCAAATACGTCGCCGATCTCCAACTGGACCCCCGGGCATTGGAACTTCCTCATGTTTTGCCGGATGATGCTTTCGCATTCGGTCCTTTTTTCAAAGGCGATGGTTTTCAACGCAGGAAACAGCCGTTTGGCTTCAATTGCGATTGACCCGGTACAGCTTCCGACATCCCAAAATACGTTGGCATTGCCCAGCTCTAGGGTGGAAATGGTGGTAAGACGAACCGGTCGCTTGGTGATCATCCCAGGCCTTCCGGGTAAGGAAGCAAAGCGGTCATCTTTTATGCCAAGGCCAATATTCCCGGGTGTTCCTGTCTTTTCCAGGATGAGGCAATTCACGACTTTGCTTTCATAGACTGCAGCTTCATGAAGTGAGAGCGAATTTATTTGCTGGTCGGGACTTTCCAGCTCTTCGCCAAGGATCATCCGGTAATGGGTAAAGCCGTACTCCAACAGTCGCTTTGCAACGGCTGCGGGTGATTTTTGCTGATCGGTCAGGACGCCGATCGAATTGTTTCCCGCGACCAGGGCTTCATCTAGTTTGTCCCAGCTTCTGCCATGCACGGAAACCGTGGAGATTTCAGAATAATTGAATTGCACCTGGTGGCTGAGCAGCTGTATACAGTTAAAATAAGGAAAGGAGTGCACCTTCGCTTCGGGCCTTAGTCGCTTTAAGGTGTTGCCAAACCCAAAGAAATAGGGGTCGCCTGAAGCAAATATTACCACTGTCTCTCCAACCTGCTCATAAGCCTGGATGACCTCTTCCATATTTCCTTTCACAGGGATCCAGCAGTGGTTTCCTGGTAAAAAAGCTTTAACGATCGTGTAGTGCCTGTCTCCTCCTGAAAATACACGATGCTGTTTTAGGATCTCCGGCATCTGTCCGCCAGTAAGATGCAGGCCGGAGTACCCGATCCCTATCAAATAGTAATCGATATGTTGGCGTGCTTGTCTCAAAATTGCCCTGTTGATGCTTTTTGAAAATAGGCCTGGGCCTCTTCCAGGGTAAAAGCGGCATTGACGATGGCTGCCGCTACGTTGCTTCCTCCCCGGTTACCTTCCATGATCACATGGTCCACCACGGCCTGTGCCAGCTGGGTTTTGGCTTCAATGACATTAACAAAACCCACCGGCGCACCGATGATCCCTGCCGGTTTGAAGTTTTCATTCACGAGCAGTTCATCCGTAAGGTCCATCAAAGCGGTGGGCGCATTACCAATTACGTACAGCGCATTCGGATATAGCCTCATGGCCTTCCGGATACCTGCTTGCGAACGGGTGATCTGCAACTCCCACGCTGATTTGACTGCCTCATCATCATCCAGGAAGCAGTGTACGCTTACGCCATATTTTTGGACGTATCTCTTGGTGACCCCTGACCTGGCCATGGTTACATCGGTGATAATATCGCCGCCATTTTTCAAAAAATCATGCCATTTGCAGATCGCTCCTTTTGTGGCTTTGTACCATTGATGGTCTTCCAAAATGCCAGTGGTATGGATGACCCTCATGACCGCCCATTTATCCGCAAGATCCATGGACATGCCTTGCAGGTGGCTGGCTACGATTCGGAAGCTCTCCCGCTGTATCTCTTCCCCGGTTTGGGGCTTCCTGTTCAAATATCCTCGCGGTGTGACCAGGTGGTTTTTGTATTGGTAAGTCTGTGAGTTACCGATCATGACCAGGCTGAACATGTCAACGTCATTTGTATCGAGGTCGGACAGTGTAGTGAGCCGGATACTTTCTTCCGGCTGGGTGACTTGCCGGGCAATGGCCACAGGAGTACCTCCTGGGCGCTGCTCCAGGAAAAGCTCCTTGAGCCGGTCCAGTTGCCAGTACCTTTTCTTGCTCTTGGGGTTGTAAATGCTGGTAACAAAGTCGCCGCTTGCCGCAGCCCTGATCCTTTTCTCGATCACCCTCCAAGGGGTCATCAGGTCAGACAGGGATATGCAACAAAAATCATGTCCGAGGGGAGCGCCCAATTTACTTCCCACGGCCAGGAAGGCAGAGATCCCCGGCAAGGTCTCCAGTTCAATACCGTCTGCTTTTTGCTTGGAGGCTAATTCATAAACAATGGAGGCCATCGAATAGATGCTTGCATCCCCTGAGCCTATCACGAGGACTGTTCGCCCTTCTTTTGCTTCAGACAGGGCAAGTGCTGCTCTATCTTCTTCCGTCCCCATCGACATGGGGATCTTTTGGGCATCTTCCGAAATGAACTGCTCAATAAACTGGAAATAATAGGTATAGCCAATGACCACATCCGCGGCAAGCGCAGCCTGCTGCACCAGTGGTAAGATGTACTGTTCGTTTCCCGGCCCGATACCTGCTACTGTTATCTTCATATGGCTTCCGGCATTGTCTTTATGATCAATAGTGCGAAGTAAGGAATCTCCCTTTCCCGGATCTCTGCTATGTCCATGCTGATGAACTGTTTTTCAGCCCCTAAGCGCTCACCATAAAAAACAGCTACTGGTGTACTCTCCAGCGCTTCCAGGATGACAGGCATCACCGATCGGATCTTCATCAAGACTACCGTATCAAAATGCCGAAGGCTTTGCTGTAATTCCGCTACACTCTTCACCCTGGGAAGTATGACCATTCTCTCGCCCTGTATGCACAAGGGATTGGCATGGATGGCTGCCGCCAAAGCGTAAGAGGTGATGCCGGGTATTACACTGACGGGTAAGTTCGCGTCTTGCAGATGAGTGAGTAAATAGGAAAAGGAGCTATAGGTACTGGCATCTCCTTCGCTGACGATGGCGATACCCAGCCCCTTTTCATAGTCTTGTTTGATGTTCAAAAAAATCCTTTCATAGAGTGAGCGGGCCTCCTTTCTTTCGAGGCTCATGCTAAGGTAAAAGCCTTCCCACTTTGCCGGGTCCAGGTCATAGTGTTTGAGGATAGAAAGGGCATAGCTGTCTTTTCTCCCATCGCTGAATTGTGACCCCGGGAAATATATTTTGTCGGCTTCCTTCAGCACTTGGAGCCCTTTTACGGTGATCAGATCGGGATCTCCGGGCCCGAGCGATACCCCGGTAATTTTGCCTGCCGGTATGTACTTAGCTGGTTCTGCTATCATATCCCCAGTATTTTCTTCAGGGCTTTTCCTACTCCTTTTTTCCCTGCTACCTTCTCATCTTCTTCAAACAGGATCCCTTTCACATTCAGGTGATGGCCTACTTGGTCGCTTCCCTGTTCTTCTTCGAAACCAATGATTTGTCTCCGGTACTTGCACAGTTGACAGTTCATATTACCGGTGCCTTGTTTTGCTTCCTGCAGTCGTTCATCAAATGCTTTCAGGATGTACTCGTCCGTACCAAAAGCTCGCGTATACACATACTCCGAAGAGGCATTGACATCATGGTCTTCTACGGTCTTGTAAATCCTTTCCAGCAATACCCCGGTAAAGAAGAAGAATGGGATCACGATGGTCCTTTTGAAGCCCAGCTTTTCTGTGAGCTGAAGCGCCTCGGCCACGGAGGGGTAGGTGGTGCCGCTGTAGCCAACGGTAGCAAACCCATACCCCATACCCTCCCAGATCATGCTGCACAGTTTGTGTACATCAGAATTGGAATCCGGATCGGTCGTTCCTCTGCCTACCACGACCAGGCAGGTATCTTTTCGATCCATAGGTACCAGTTCCTGCTCTCTTTCGTCCAGTATCTTTTTGGAAAGGTCCAGTAAAAAAGCGCTCACCCCGATAGGTCTGCCCATCACAATGTCCAAGTCATCGTAACGGCCCTGGATGGTATTGAGCTCATAGGGAATGTCGTTTTTGGCATGCGCGCCGGCAAAGAGGATGACCGGCAGGGCGTAGATCTTACGTATCCCTTTTTGGTACATTCGTTCTACGGCCGCTTCATACACAGGATGATTGAATTCCAAAAAGCCATAGTCCACCTCGTAGCCGGGGTATCGCTTTTTGAGAATAGCGATCAGTTCTTTGAAAGCTTCTGTGCCGCTTTTTCTCCTGCTACCGTGTCCGCAAAAAAGTATTCCTTCCTTCATTTGTCAATAGATCTAGCGCCTACCAGGAAAACCACTGGCATAGGCAGTTTTGCTTCTAAAACGTCATTTCTTATGGCTCCCAAAGTCGAGCTAAGGAGCTGTTCATTTTCCCTCGATACGTTGGAAATCGCGTTGATGGGGATGGTATCATCCTCACACACTTCTATCAGCCTGGGGATCAGCTTATCCAGGCTTTTCAGCCCCATGTAAATGGCCAGTGTATTACCCGCTTTCAGTAATGCTGCCACTCCATTGAGCTGTTCGAATGAATAATCTGCCGTATGGGCTGTGCAGATCATCAGCGCATTGGAGTGATTGCGTTCCGTTACGGGGATGTTATTCAGGTTAGCAGCCGCAAGGGCGGCAGAAATGCCGGGAACTACTTGGAATGGGACATTACGCTCTTTCAAAAAGCGGGCTTCCTCTGCGGCACGTCCATAGATGTAGGGGTCGCCTGACTTGAGCCTGGCCACCCGCTTGCCCTGCTTATAATGGTCGTGTAGCAATTCGTTGATGATCCTCTGCCGATCTTTCTGGTCTGACTGGTCCCCATATTTCCTGCCCACATAACTTAATTCCGCGTTAGGGTTGAGCGCAAGGATCTGCGGAGAGACCAGGTTATCATGCAAAATGACATCCGCTTCCACGATGGTTTGAAAGGCTTTCAGTGTCAACAGGTCTACATCCCCGGGGCCTGCTCCTACAATGCTTATTTTTCCCGGGTGCTTTTTGGTAAAAATGTCCTCGGGATCATCATACAGGTATTCATGCCCGAGGAGTTTCCGGCTGTAGGTGTTGTCCACTATTTTGAAATCAGCTTTATCGGAGCTTTTAAAATGCGGGGGGTCCAACCCCAGCACTGCCGATGCCTTTTGGTAAAATTCTTTCCTGACCGGGTGCTTACTGGCGCATACGTTGATCTTTTCTCCCCAGCAGTTGCGTTGCAGCACTTTTTGGATGACGCTGATACAATCTTGCTGGTGCACGAGATTTACTGGTGCTTCTGCATTTCTTAACGCTCGCTTAGAAGCTAAAAACCTGCCCGGATGTCGATCTTCCCCGATCAGCCCTGCCAGTCTCAGGATGGATAAGTTTTTTCCGAAGTGCTCCCTTAACTTATTTTCAGCGTACAGCACGGCTTTTCCCGAAGGTTTGGACGGATTGGGACGAATGGATTCGTTGACCCGCTGTCCTTCGTTGGCATATACGCCCGTGGTACTGGCAAATATGATCTTCAGGCCAGGGGGTGTATGCTTGGTGATTTGATCCATCAAAGCGGGATACCGATACTCCACCTTTTTCTCTCTTAAAGGAGGTATGTTAATGACGAGGACCTGCATATTGAATAAAAAGGCCTCCCAGTCCCCTTCTATTTCATGCTCTTTTACCCTGATCCTGGTCACTCCAAAAGGAAGGTTGCTATGTTCATGGAATTTATCGAGGGAGCTTACAGAGCCCTGGACCTTGTATCCTTGCTGATGTAAGGCCTTCGCCAATGGCAGTCCCAACCAGCCTAATCCAAGAATGGCTATGTGCTTTAGCTCAGGCACCCAGTGTTACTTTTGGCGCCACGGCATTATTCAACTGGATCTCCAGGCAATATTCCCAGGTCTTTTCATCCGTAGCCGCAATCTGCAGGGAAGTAACCAATCTACCCATCTTATCTTTCAACCGGATCACTTTACGATCCGTGGCTATTTGTATAAAATGCTCGCACACGGTGACCTTCCGCTTGATCAGTTCATCGGGCTCGGTCTTGGGAACCAGCGCAGTGACTAATTCGATAATGGCTTCTTCATCTTTCCCGAAGTGAAGTTTGAGCCGGTACATGTCGGTATAATCCACAAACCGTAGGTCGTTAAACGGGAAAGATGTGCCATTGGGTAGGGAGAGTTCTGTCTCTCCCGGGTTTTCTTGCAGGTAAAGGAAGAAGGCGTACAAATACTGGTCGGAATGAAAACCCCTGGCTTTGTATACTTCGCCCAACTCTTCGTCTTGCGCCCGTTGGAAAACCGGGGTTGCTACCGGGGGGGGCTCCTTCTCCGAGTTGACTTTCGCTTGCCCTTCGCGGAAGATCAATTCCGGAGCCAAAGGTTGCTGGTGATCGCAGTGTGCATCGATGATCCGGATGGCTTTCCCCGGATCTACCTCTTTGTACCAGTAATCCCCCGATTGTACGATCCAGGTGGGCGCATCCTCACAGCGGCCGTTGCACTTGGTCTTGATGGTATGCGACTCATCCCAAAGGCCTTTGTTGCGCAGGTGCGCCCGGGCTTTTCTAATGGCCGCTTCGCTACCAGCTTTACGGCAGGACCCGCCATCGCAGAAATAAAAGGTTACTTTTGATTGAGCAAGGTTTTTTCCCATCTGAAATTTCTATTCCCGTAGTTTAGGATTCAAACTTTCCAGGAACGGATATCAAGGAATCATACCGGCAACCCATCACTCGACCGGGGATAACTGATCCGGTCAGAAAAAGGATAGTCTATACGATCAGTACTTTTCACCCGAAAGCCTGGATGCTGTTGATTGAGGCAGGTCTTCTGACTTGTGTCGGTTTTTGCTCCTTCCCATCAATCAAGACAGTGGACCGATGCAAAAACTTTTGATGACACTTTACAGCTGCGGGTACAGTTTCAGATTTTCACTGAATTCCCTTTTAATCCCGAAGTATGCCCGGGAACCAAAATCGGGGGCTAAATTAGCGAGATTTTGATAATTTCTAATTTTTGACTGATAAATTTTGCCCGTCCCCTGGAGCTGGTGTGGGGTACTTCCATCCCCCATGATTCCATTCCCTGGCGAACCTCCTGGGGTGTAGTGCCTGATGCTCCAGGAACCTCAACCCCGCCTGGGCTTTGATTGTCAGTCACATAGATCGTTAATTGCACCTTGTAGAGATTGAAATTTTCCGAAGCTCGCAGGCAGATAGGTTGCCTTTAAAATTTTTTATTGCCCTCGCAAAAATTGAAACGAGTAGCGATAAAATTTTCGTTTTCAAAATGAGTCCTGCTGTCGTCACCTGCGTGCAAAAAAGGGAACAGTCGGTGGCTTTTGGTGAGTGACGGCTGTTGGGTAGGCTTCCGGCCGGTGTAGGGTTGGATTGATATAGGATTTGTCGGAGGATGGAGGTTTTGCTGGCTGTTAGCCGGGTTACAAACCCTAGTGACCATAAACAGGGCACAAGTTGCAAACTAGCGCCAGCTAAGGTTAGGGGAAATGATGTATTAGTAAAAACCAGTTGCCTAGCTTTCAAAGCTGTCCAAAGTATAAACATTGACTATCTTTACAAAAACAAGGAAACCATCAATGGTAACAGTTATCAAAAAGGGATCAGATAAAGCGCTATTATCTCAACTTTTACAAGAAGCTCTTGAAACTAAAGGAGTAGATACTCACAAGTATTGTGGGGTAATAAAATTGAAAGAAGACCCCTTAGTTATTCAAAAGCGAATGCGCGATGAATGGGAATAGTGTTTTATTGGATACTAACATAGTACTCTATCTTCTTTCAGGAGATGAAGTGTTGAGCAGCCTTTTGTACAATAGGAAAATCTACATATCCTTCATCAGCCAGTTAGAATTACTCGGTTATAAAGATATCACGGTCCAGGACCGGGATGAAATTCGCACTTTTTTGGATGAGTGTATTATCATCGATATCAATACTAAGATTAAAGAAGAGGTGATTAAGATCAGGCGATCAGTACGAATTAAATTGCCCGACAGCATTATCTTAGCCACCTCACAATATTTAAACGTGCCGGTCATCAGTTCAGATAGCGATTTTGGAAGGGTAGAGGAAGCAAATGTGATTTACTATGAGAAGGAGTAATCCGACAGGTCTCTGCAGCAGATCACCTACGTGTAAAAAAGAAACAGTCATTTTGGCCTCCGGCCGGTTTCGGGTTGGGTTAACATAGGGTTTGTCGAGGGATGGCTTTTTTGCTGCCTGTTACATGGGTTGAAAAGAGAGTCTGCGACTCGGCCAAGTGGGTAAAAAGCTCAAAATTGAGGCATTAAATATAAAACACGAGATTAAACCCGCCTTCATTTTGTGATTTTTGCCGGGTCTTAGTCACGGGTTAGCCGGGTTACCAACCCTAGTGACCATAAACAGGGCACAAGTTGCAAACTTGCACCAGTTGGGTGATTTTGATACATTAGATAAGTACGATCAAGTAATACTAACTACCGTAAACTTATTTTAGGACGGGGCAGTGCAAGCTTGAAAAAAATCGAAAATGGAAATTACAATTTCAGAAACAAGGAAAATAAGTACGGACCAAATTGTTGAGTTGTACAAAGCAAACGAATGGAGTTCTGCTGAAAAACCTGGGGAATTAAGAAATGCATTATTGAATTCTCATTCATTAATTACTGCTTGGGACAAAGAAAAATTAGTCGGACTTGGAAATGCAATCTCTGACGGTTACTTGGTGGTTTATTATCCGCACTTATTAGTTCACCCTGAATACCAGGGAAAAGGAATTGGCAATATGATTGTAGATAAGTTTCAAGAGAAATATAAAGACTTCCATATGCAAATGTTAACAGCTGACGGAAAAGCAATCGATTTTTACAAGAAAGTCGGCTTTGAAAGAGCCGGAGAAACAATGCCCATGTGGATTTATAAGGGTAACGAACATTAAACTGAATTGGTTTAAGTTGAGCATAGCGCAACTTAAATAAAGAGGGCACAAGTTGTAAACTTGCGCCAGTTGGGTTAAGTCAAGTCTTAGGCCTCCGGCCTGTGTAGAGTTAGATTGATATAGGATTAATTGAAGATGATAGTTTTGCTAACTGTGGGTCGGGTTATAAACCCTAGTGATCATAATGTACAAGTTACAAACTTGCGCCAATGATGGTAAGGTTAAAAGTTGTAAAGAGCCACCCTGGGTACTAGGTCCCAACGTGGCTCTTTGAAACAGCGGGTTTATACTAAGCTGCTGGAAAAATTATTAGAAAACACCAAATTTCAATCCTACCTGGCCGGTAAGCCCAGAGATATCTGAGCTACTCATGTTTCGGTAGCTCATATCACCCACGAAGCGGTAGCTTGCTCCAATGTTGAACCTGACATATTTGTGGAGGTTAATTTCGAGCAGTGCTCCCGGTTCAACCAGGAAAAAATTTTCCTCACCCAGGCCTGCACTTCCCTCATCGTTATCCATTTCCACCTCGCCGGCACCTATGAACAGCGGAAAGCTGAAATGAATGAGTTCGGAAGGGCGAATGGTATATTCGGCGAATCCCCCGTATGAACGAAAATCCATGTAAATACCATTTACAGTCTCACTTTCCGGATCAATATCATTCAATGAAAATCCGTAAAAGGCCCCGAAGGTAAACTTTTCTTGTACAATTACACCCGCACGGATATTGGCTAGGGAAACGCCCGTCCCGTCCATTCTTGTGTAACCATAACTTGGTGCCAACATCACCCCGAGGTTTTCAAAATTACCACTTTTGAATAAAGTGCGATCCTCATTTTCGTTCTGTGCCTTGAGTGACACGGATAGGAGACAACTTACAAGGCATACTATGCCAGCTTTAAAAATTTTAACGTTCATCAATGTTATCGTTTTGTTTATTATGTTGTGGTTGAGAATGTTCTGAATTCATTATCATTTTCCAGCCAATTGCCGAAAAGCTCCCCATACTAGTGTCATGTTCCATTGTTTAGAAGGATTGAAAAATTTCTTTCCTGTTACTCACCAATTTCTTGTGATGGTTTAAATAACATAAAGGGTTTAGTTGAGTCAAAAATGAATTCAGTGGTGATTTCTGCTTAGCAAACTTTTATTCCTAGACACCCTTAATGAGCATGAATACTTGGGTAAATCAAGCCGTTCTTTACTGGATTAAGCTCACAGTAGAGAGGCCTACCTGGATAATTCAAAATACTTAGGAATAAAAATGCTAGCAGGGTAAACGTGTTTCCATGCCATGAATATAAGCGCACCCATCGCACCTCTACCCTAAGGGTGCAATCCACCGGTTCCTCTTTAGGGGTTTTTAGGTGGGCGCTGGCCTTATTTAAATGGCATTGATACACGTTTAGGGGGCACCTTATATGAGGAAATGTAAGGAGATGTGTACGTATAGGTGTTGTGGCCGGGGTTTGGTTGACTTAAGAAAAGAGTATTGTCTTGCTTGCACTGATCGATATCTTCATTATCCTCTCCGAGATTTTCGGATTTTTCTTCTATTTCGAGACTTGCGAAGATGTGATGACCATCTAGGTGAGCCGGGTGTAAAGAATGGACCAGGACCCACGAAGAAAGCATAAGATTAATTACAAAAACTACGTTCTTAGCCAATTTTATATTGATATAACCCCAACATCCAAAGAACCTAACCTTAGGGCAATCTGAATTGTTCCGTGTTCCTGTAAAATTTTTTTAGTCTAAATTTTTCTTGCGCTGGCGCGGTGCAAGCCTGTGACTATGGCGGTTGGTTTAAGCGTTTTTTTAGCCTTTATTCACAAAGCTGTTGAGAGTATGAACATTGATTCTTTTTACAAAACCAAGCAAACTCATTACCCATATGCAAAAAAGAAATAGCCGCTTATTTTTTGGGTATAGCCGTCCGTTTAAGCCATTCTATGGCCATCGCTCACTCCTTAATCCCCGTGAAGGGGAAATCAGGGGCCAGGGGTTGCGCTGGGAAGTCTTTCAACCGACGGCTATAGTTTTTTAGCGAGTGACGGCTATTTTGTTGGCCTACGGGCAGTTTCAGCTTGGATTGATATAGGATATGTCTAAGGATTATGGTTTTGTTACCTGTTAGCCGGGTTACAAACCCTAGTGATCATAAAGAAATCACAAGTTGCAAACTTGCGCCAGTTAAAGCCATTTAAAGGCCGGTTAGAGCTGGTTAAAGAAGTTATCAATAAAATATTTGCTGGCCTAGCGCGGGTTTTTCAAACCCGTGCTTATCCATATACAGGTTCTCCGAACCTGCTTTTAACCGAGGCCCTTCATACCTCCTGGGCATTTCATTGTTTAAAAGGTCGAGAGAATATGCGCCAACGTAACGTGTACAGGACGAGATAAAAAGTGAGTTACCAGCCGGTAATATATCCCGGCTGTCAGGTATGGTGCTTACTCAAACGTCAACAGGTAAAGCGATAGTAACACTTGTTATGCACCTTCATCCTCTTAAAGTACTACTTTTTTCCGTGTTCATTGTCCATATGGGTTGCCAGACCCCGTCCTCAAAAGAGGGAACGCCCGTTTCAAACCCCAATATCCTTTTTATCCTAGCCGATGACTTGGGGTACGGTGAGTTGGGCTGCTACGGGCAAGAGGTCCTTCGAACCCCGCGCATCGACAAAATGGCGGCAGAAGGGATGCGGTTTACCCAATTTTATGCGGGCTCCACGGTATGTGCACCGTCTAGGGGTGCCTTGATGACCGGGCAGCATACCGGGCATATCACGAACCGGGCCAACAGGTCTTATCCCGTGGGGGCACCTAAAGAGCGGATTGCGATCAAACCTTCGGATACCACGATTGCGATGCTTTTGAAAAATGCAGGGTACCGTACCGGGCATTTTGGAAAATGGCACTTGGAGAAACCGGGGGTAGCGCATAGCATGGCGTGGAACAAAGGGTTTGATGTATCCATAGGAACGATCATCGAAAACCCCCTAGGCATCCAGTCCGGGGGATTTTATCCTGCCCAGCTCCATAAGAATGGCGAGGTGATCGACGTTCCCGGTAATGAGAACTCACCCAATGTATATGTGGATGAGTTTTACCTGCAAGAGGCAAAAAAGTTTATGGAGGCACCGGCAGATCAACCCTTTTTTGTGTATGTGGCGTTAAAAACGGTTCATAATCCCATAGAATTTGAGCAGGACTATGGGCCTTTCAAAGATAAGGACTGGCCTGAGGTAGAAAAGAAGTATGCCGCCCGCTTGTCTTACCTGGATAGGAAGATCGGGGAGCTGCTGGACTTCATGGACAGCTCGGGGCTCGCCGAAAATACCTTGGTACTTTTTAGCTCTGATAATGGAAACCATAAAGAGGGGGGACATGACCCTTATTTCTTTAAAAGCAACGCTCCTTTGCGTGGTTACAAGCGAGATGTATACGATGGGGGCATTCGTACGCCTATGATCGCCCAGTGGCCGGGGGTAGTAAAGCCGGGGTCTGAAAGCGATTATGTAGGGGCCTTTTGGGATGTAATGCCCACACTTTGTGAGCTGGCGGGTGTGGAAACGGTCAAAAAAACAGATGGGCAATCGTTCTTAAGCGTGCTGAAAGGAGGAACGGTGGATCCTACACCGAATTTGTACTGGGAGTTCCGCACCAGCTCCTATTTTCGCCAGGCAGTGAGGCTAGGTGATTTTAAGGTGCTTCGCCAGGATTACGATGCCCCGATAGAAGTTTATCATATTATCAATGATCCGGGAGAATCTAACGACTTGGCCCCACAATACCCGGGCCTGGTCGCTAAGGCGGATAGTCTCTTCGTTTTTGCCCGGGTCCCAGACCCTAGTTTTCCCATCCCGGTACTGGACAGTCTTTATTATGCCCGTAAATGATGCGACTTTCTTTTCTTTTCTTTTTGGTGTTATGGGCCTTCATAGGATGTGAGTCCGTACACAAGAAAACCCCAAGGCCCTACAATGTACTTTTCTTGGTGATCGATGATCTTCGCCCCGAGCTGGGGGCGTATGGCGCCGACCATATCGTTTCACCTAGCATCGACGCTTTGGCCGCGAAAAGCCTTGTCTTCGAGAAAGCCTATTGCCAGGCGCCTATCTGCTCGCCTTCCCGGATGAGTTTCTTAACGGGACTAAGGCCCCACGAAACGGGGATTAACAATAATGACACTCCTTTGAGGGACAAGCTCCCGGGGGCGGTGACGCTACCCCAGTTTTTTAAAGAACGAGGCTATCAAACCGAGGCCTATGGGAAAGTCTTCCACCAGGGGATCGGCGATCCTCTTTCTTGGAACTATTACCAAGATGGCCCGAAGCAGCGCAGCACCTATCACTTTGAAGAAAATGTCAAGATCAATGATCCCTGGGACGGGTCAAAACGCGGCCGTCCGTATGAATATGCCGATGTGCACGACAGCCTGTATACCGATGGGATCATTGCTAACCGGGCGATACGGGCGTTGAGAAGGTTTGAACAGGATAAGCCCTTTTTCTTAGCGGTAGGCTTATTGAAGCCGCACTTACCGTTCAATGCTCCTAAAAAATATTGGGACTTATATAAAAACCCGGTAAGACACCTGGACCGGCCCCCGGGTTATCCCCCGGGGGTTCCCCGCTATGTAGGTACTAACGCCGGCGAGCTGCGAAAATACCATGATATCCCCAGGGGACCGATAGCAGCCAGCAAAGGAGATACACTGGTTCATGGCTATTTTGCTTGTATCAGCTATATGGATGCCCAAGTAGGCAGGATTTTAAGTGAGCTGGAGCAATTGGGCAAGTCGGAAAGTACGATCGTTGTATTGTTCGGGGATCATGGCTACAAATTAGGGGAGTATGGGGACTGGTGTAAGAACACCCATTACGACTACGATACGCGTGTGCCTTTGATCCTGCATCACCCCGATAAAGCAGGGCAACGTACATCCAGCCTTGCAGAGCTTGTAGATGTATATCCCACGTTGATCGAGGCGGCCGGGTTTAAAGATGGTCCGGCCCAGTTGGCAGGGAAGAGCTTGATGCCGTTATTCGAAAACCCGGAACTTCAAATTAAAGAAGCTGCTTTCGCCCAAAGGCCAAGAAAAAGAGTATACGGCTATTCGGTAAGAACAGCAAACCATAAGCTCATAAAGTGGGTAGATCGAGAAGATCCCGACAGTGTTGCTTATCTTGAATTATATGATCTTACACACGGTAGGGTAGAAGAACAAAATGTGGCCCACCAACCCCGGTACAAAGAGGTGCAAGAAAAACTATTGGTCCTTTTGAACGATGAGATTGGGATTTAATATGGTAAAGCTTATCCTCATCCTGCTGGCAGGAACAGTTGGTGTACTCCTTTCTTGCCATTCACCGAATGAAAAGGAACCCGGCAGTGAACCTGCTTTTTTGGAATACAATAATCCTCCCCTGGTATGGCTCAACGATAAAGAGCGTAGCCACATCCCACCCGTGGTAGACCCACAGCACATGCAGGCACTGAATGACTTGGTAGAGGAGGCAAAGGAAGCACTTTTATTGCCACCTAATCCCGTAGATACGCTGTTTTACGAAGGACTGGTTTCAAACCATCCCAAACGGCTCCAAACGGGTGTTCATTTACAGGATATGGCAAGGCTACATACCCTTACGTGGGCATTTTTATTCACGCGGAAGCCTTCTTACGGGGAAAAAGCAATAGAAATAGTATCCGCATGGGCGGGGGTGTATCGGCCTACCGGCAACGATGTCAATGAAAATAAGCTGGACATTTGTTTTTATGCCTACGAAGTATTCAAAGATGGATTGCCCTCCAACCCCAAAGAGAAGATCGCTGCCTGGCTGAAAGAAATTGCGAGGAAACAAAAAGAGCAATGGGACCCAGCCTCCGGTTCGAGCAATCGTCACATCAAACGCATCAAACTCATCGCTATGGGTGGGACGGTGCTGGAAGATGACAGCTTGGTTGCGTTTGCACAATCGAGGATCGGTCCGTTGTTGGAGAAGGGTTTTTATGCTGATGGCACTACCCGGGACCTGGAAAGGAGGGATGCCTTGCATTACCACATGGAATCCATATTCCCTTTCTTGGAATTGGCCATTATCATGAGGAATACCGGGATAGATCTCTACACCTACCAGCCAGGACAAGGGGGATCTGTGCAGAAAAGCCTGGCCTATGTATTTCCTTATGTGAAAGGTGAAAAGGAGCACAAAGAGTGGGTACATACCAAGATAGAGTTTGACAAAAAGCGTTGGGAAGCCGGGGATCCTTTCTACCGGCCCGGCAAAATTTGGGACCGTGCCGAAGCGCTCCCCTCGTTGATCATCGCTGCTCGATGGGATGAAGCTATACCCCCGTTGTTAGAAGATGTAGTACAAGAATTACCACCGCTCGACCGGGAATTGAGGAGGTTACAGCTCCAGGTGAATTGTCTAACTTCCAACCAGCCATAAACTTTGCAGGTGTTCTCAAACCTGGATTCTATAGCCATTTATCGCGTTAATGCTAACTGGGGTAGTTTTGGCAAATTAGAGTACATTTTTAAGATGTTCCAGGTATTGCCAGCCTCGAAATGGGCAGTTAAAGCGGGATTTCGGGGTTCTAAGCCCGGTTTTCATTTCTTAGCCTAACGCTCACTCCCTTAGAGTCCCTAAAGGGGGACCAACCACGCGATTGATCGCCCCTTTAGGAGTGAGATGGGATGCTAAATTAAACGGAATTAGATCCGGGTTTAATCCATTGATACTTTAAGTCGGCGAGGTACTTGCTTCATTCTAATACTAATTTTTCAAATTCAAAATGATCGTTATTTTGGAATCTTAGTACATAGATGCCTTTGGGCAAGCTGGATAGGTCAATACTATCTTTCTCCCCGGATATTGCCCCTTGGTATACTACGTTACCTTTGAGGTTAACAATGCTTACCCTCGATCCGCTGGAATGACTGAATATTCCAGGTATCTCTATGTTGACCAGGCCGTCCGGAGAAGGGTTAGGATAAACCTGCATTGCCAAGTGGCCGACAACTTCTGTATCCAAGGATTTTTTAGTATCGACGGCCGAGGCCAAACGTGCGGAAGAAGACCCTGCCAAGGTCAATGCCCAGTCCTGGTTTTGACCGCCATTGGCATACCACTGGATGTTATTGGCATCGTTAGCCGTAGAACCCCCTGAAATGTCGAGGTATAACCTGCTCTTTAGGTTAATGATATGGTAATAACCACTGCCTTGGTCAACTATGTGCCATTGCTGGTTGTCACCACCATTGCCGGGCCAGATAATATTATTCGCTCCCCCAACGGTAGACCCCCCGTCGATATCAGCATACTTGCCGCTTGCAACGTGTACCATATTGTAAACCCCCGAGCTGATCTCGGTGATGTCCCATTGCTGGTTGGTACTGCTATTGCAGGTGTATTGCACGACCTGGGTGGCATCGGCATGAGATCCATTCAGCGTGGTCAAACACTTTCCGCTATTCCGGTTGGTGATGTTGTAAATTCCATCCTGTATGCCTGTAAAATCAAAAGCGAGGTGTATCCTGTCCATCATCGATTGATTGGTCACGGTAAGGTCTGACGAACTGTTGAAGATCCGGAACCAATCCCCTGAGTCACGAACCCCGGGCCAGTAGACGCTGCCCATATTCAGCTCTTTGATCCGCTGGCTCATCCCTCGAACATAACTTACCTTATTATCACTGCTGCTTTGATTGTAATTGGCCCCCTGGGTACATTCACTTCCCCATTCGGTGACCACTGTTCTGTGTGCGTAGTCACCGACTTTTTGGTCCAATCTATTCTTCCAGCCATTTTCGTTGTCTTGGCTGCCAAACCAGTGATAGAGATGTAGACTGAACAAGCAGCCGTCCACACGGGAATCACCCCCTATTTCCGCTACGTCTTCGCTATATCCCGTACCCCCGCATAAGGTCCGGGCATCCGGAAGGTTGGTCATGAAATTTCTAAAACCCTGGTACATATTGAGCAAGTCGTTCCTGTTATATCCATACGGCTCATTCATAGGCTCCATATATACATGGCTGTTATTGCCATATTCTGAATCCAATTGAAGCCACATGTTCCTCCAAAGGTTGTAGTTGTCTATCACCCCGTCTTTCTGCCCCTCCCAGTAAGCAATAATAATTTTCATTCCGTGCGTGGTGATGCATCGGTCGATCAGCTTTTTATACCGGGTCCAATAGCCTGTGTCTGACAATGTAGAGGGATTTACGCCAAATCTTATGGTGTTCCCGTTGCCGGGATTTTTAAAAGCATGGCATACCCTGTCGGCCAGGCTATTGACCTGGGTATCGGTCATTGTATCGGCCAGGCCGGAAGGCTCGATCCTTCCTACCTGGAAGTTGTCTCTCCTGTCAGCCCAGTTATACCCTTTCATATCACGGGCACCCTGCGCCCAGGTAGTGCCGGATAATATAAATCCAAGCAGGACTACACTGACCATTTTCAAGGTAAAGCGTAGTTGATACATTTTTTTCAAAGAATGAGGTGGAATGGCAAAGCCGGTTGATAGATCTCTTTTCATATCTCGAAGGTTTATTTTAGCTAAAAATAGCGTTATCGACCTTAAAGAGGGGACCTACTATCCGGCTTATTCCAGGGTTACATTCGTCAAATCTATCTGCTCAAAATTTGCTGCCCGCAGGCTTCGCAGTATCTTCATTTAACGAGATATTTACCGTCGCGCTGCTTAAATAAGGAGCTTCAAAGGTGATGGTGATCTTACCAAGATCAGCAGTTGCCTGGACGTATGCCAGCATCTTCCCGTTTTTGCATCGGAGCTTATCGGTGTTATAGTCCTCGTTAGCGTAGTGGGAGGCATTTTCCAGCCCCAAAAGCTTCGCTGGGCCATCGATCTTGCAGGATATCATGGGATCGGCCAGGTTGGCCAGGTTGCCGTCTTGGTCCAGCACCTTTAATTTGATCAATGCGACATCACCTTTTGCTACAGGACGACGGTTACCCACGTTAGCTTCGATTTTTACAGGAACGCCAGCCGTAGTTATCTTATCTTCTGCTACTACTTTTCCCTTTTTATAAGTCCGTACTTTTAATGTACCCGGGGCATAAGGAACATCCCAATATATTATTCCACTTCCGGGGTCATAATCTTTACGATTTCCAATCACTTTGTCATTGAGTAAAAGCTCCGCTGCGTCGCCATTCGTATATGTGACTACCCTCACCATTTCCCCATGATCGTAATTCCACAAATGTGGAGCATCGATGGAAAGCCAGGACCTGTTTTTAGGAACGGGGTATGTCCCCAGGTAAGCCATGGGTTCTTTTGTCCATAAAGATTTCCTAAAGTAACCTCTCGGTTTGATGTTATTCGCCAGGTCGATCATTCCCGTGGTAAATCCTCGCGAAGGCCAGGGGCCTGCTTCTCCCAGGTAGTCGAACCCGGTCCATATAAATTGGCCGAAAATAAAATCATTGTCCCTTACCGCTTTCCAGGCATCCAGGTCATGCCTGGTCTCGCTGCCATATAGTACTCGCCCGGGGTATTTCTCATGGTCTTTTTTGTACCTGCTTTCGGTGTAATTGTAACCGACTATATCCAAGGCATCGGGATAGGTCGTTTCATTGGACATCACTGCGCCTGCCAGTGCCGCAGTCACGGGCCGGGACGGATCTATGGCCCTTACCACTGCTGCTAGCTCGCCTGCAATATCTCCCAGCCTATCGGCATGTGGCTGGCTGCTGAGATATCCCTTTGTATGATACTGGCCGATACCCTCGGATGCTAAGATCGGGTGGCTGTAAGGATCATTAGGATAATCTACCTCGTTACCGATGGACCACATGATAACGGACGGATGGTTGCGGTTACGATAGATGATAGAGGCCAGGTCCTTTTTCCCCCACTCCCTAAAGTAGGCAGCCGGCCCTTGGAACCCGGGCTCTCCCTTATTCCACCCGGTGATCCATTTCTTCTTTGGGTATTCCCATTCATCAAAGGCCTCATCCATGACCAGCATACCCAATTCATCGCAAAGATCATAAAGATCCGTAGCTTGGGGGTTATGACTCATTCGGATGCCATTTACACCGATCTCTTTCAATTTCACAATCCTTTCTCTCCACACGGCCTTTGGTACGGCAGCGCCGAGCACGCCGGCATCATGATGGAGGCAAACACCTTTTATTTTCATCCACGCACCGTTCAGCGCGAAGCCTTTGTTAGCGTCAAAAGTTAGTGAGCGGATACCTACGTTCACCATGCTTTGATCGAGTTGACGATCACCTTGAATGATGGTGGTCTTTAATTGATACAAGTAAGGATGGTCAACACTCCACAGCTTAGGCTTGGAAACGATCAGCTCTTGGTTTGAAATAGCCCGGTCGTTTTTTTGAATGTCCAAGGTGCTGCCTGAAGTCCCGACCACATTCCCCTGGTCATCCAACAGGGTATGCTCCACCCGGACTTTTGCCGACTGGTTTGAATGGTTCCGCGTCTTAGTTTCGATGCTGATCCGGGCCTGGCCTTTCTTCGTGATATTAGTGGAATAGAACACTCCCCACTGGTCGATATGGATGTTATTAGCGGTGACCAAATGCACCTCGCGGTAGATGCCGGAGCCTGTATACCACCGGGAATCAGCGTCTTCGCTGTGGTCTACACGTACGGCTATTACGTTATTATGACCCGGCCTTACGTAAGGCGTAATATCATACATAAAGGATACATAACCATTAGGCCGTTTACCGAGCCACTTGCCATTGATGTACACCTCGCTGTTGTTATATACTCCCTCAAAATACAGGTACTTTCTCTTTCCCGAGTCGCTTGCCGGGATATCAATGTGGGTTCGGTACCACGCAATGCCCCCGGGCAAATACCCGGTACAACTGGCCAGGTCCGGACTGGCAAACTGGTTCACGGTCCAGTCATGGGGTATACTCACTTTTGACCATTGCGTATGATCCAGGGTTTCCCTGCCTCCCAGTTTGATATCTCCCAGGTGGAAATGCCATTCCGAAATAGGTTCGGATGTTCCAAATCCTTGGGAAAAAAGGGTCTGTGTGAAAAGTGAAAGGGCAATTACACCCAACTTAAATGGTTTATTGAACATAACTTATGGCTATTTAATGATACAAGTGACCAATCCGCGCTTAGGAATCGTGATCTCATCACCGGGCGCTGCCGACAGGACCCGCGTTAAATCTTCTCCTGTTTGGGAAGTGGTCTGGTAGACTTCAAGGGTTTTCATCGTCGAGGGAAAACCGGAAATTCTGACGGACTGATCTTTGGAAAGCTGGTTTGTAAATACAACGATAAGCTCGTCCCCGCTTTGTGAACGGTATGCTGAAACCAGCAGTTGATCCATGACCTGTTCAAAAGCTTTGTTGTCTGACCTCTTGACATCTATGCGCACCGAACCGGGCCGGATGAACCTGGAAAAATGACCTAATGCCCAAAGGAGTTTAGAGGTGTAAATGGCCCCGTCGAACTTATTATGATCAATGTACACTAGTCCATCTTTATAGTCATAGGGGCTTACTGCCAGCCACCATTGCCATGCGCTGGCCTGGGCGATCACAAGGTCCGCTTGGATCACCCTGGATAGGTACAGGGCAGGGTCCATGCCGAGATCGCGCCCGGGGCCTTTTACCTGGTCATTATCCTCCAGCAAGGTGTATTCTGACATCCAGTATTCCAGTGCAGGATCTACACTTTCAAGTTTTTGGCGAAGCGCTTGCCGCGTAGACACTAGCCGTTCCAGGTCCCATGTGGTAAAATAACTATGCCCGGCAATCTTTGGTGCTACTGATGCTAGGTCCCCGATATAATTGTCGGAAGAGGGGCTAAAAAACTGGTATACTTGGTCTGAGCGGTTAGTAGGAGATTTGGTGCCAAAAAGATATTCAAGCTGCCCGGCCTCTGTCACTTCTATCTTGGAGGGAACGTTATTCCGATCAAATGATGCATCAATGGCCCTTACGGCCTTGGCTATCTCTAAGTTATTCCAGGGAGAACCTTCCTGGCCACAACACTTCCATTCCCACTGGGGCTCATTAAAGGGGCTAACATTATCGAAAGTGACCCCGGCCTGGTCTGTGACAATTTTGACTACGTTACTCAAAAAGTCGGCATACTTGGTGTAATTGTTCTCCGCAAGATTCGAGCTCACCCCATTATCAGACCAGGCCTTGCCATTTTTGGTATAAACTACTGGCGGACTATTGACAAAGCCGGTGAAATGCTCGACCCCCCTTTCTTTTGCTGCCTTCAAAAACCATAGTTGACCAGTTTGCCGGGTAGGGTCATATTGCTCGTCCTGGCCTATGAAACTTTCTGCCCTTCTCCACTCATCGGTAATGCCGCTGGCGCTTCCCTGTTCGGCGCTACCTCCGCCTATGTTGAACCTCCACGCTGACAGGCCGATCCCTGCCGGGCTACCGTCTTCTTTCTTTCCCAGGCTAAATAGTAGGTCCGCAATTCTATCTCGTTGCTCGACCGGCCAATTTTTCCCTACAAATTGTATGGACCATGCGTCTGACGCTCCAAAATTGTGAATGGTTTGAAATGCGTTGCCAGCATCAAGTGATATTTCCAGTATATCCTCGTCCCCGGTTCCCGGTGGATCATTGGCCGGTTCCGAACTGCCTTGGCAACCGGCCAATGATAGCATAAAGAATGCCACGAAGATTAAGCTCCTTATCTTTTTATAATTCATTTTTTTTATTGCTTGGTATTTTCGGTGATCCGGGGTCTACTATTTCTATTAGCTGCATCCAGTCATCATTTTTGACAAAAACAATTGCCTCCCTATTCCCTGGCAATCGGACCCGTTTACCATCCCTCACATCACCGGGAACAAAAAGCCCGCTGCTTGCCCTCTTGATCGCCCGGAAACTGCCATCGCCCATTCCCTTTAACATTACTCCATAGCTGGCGTCATTCCTTGGGGTTTCTACTTCAGAGACATAAAAATTTCCCGCTAGGACCAGGTCCATGTTCCCATCCTTATCCACATCATGCGCCAGCAAGGAATGGATCGCTGATAATTGGGTTTCAACAGGCAAATGGGTAATCTTGAATTGCCAATTACCGAGGTTTTCCAGGTAAGAAGTGGAAAAATTGGTAGCTTTCAATTGAAGGCTTTCTTTTAGCTTATTTTCCCCATAGATCTCTTCCAGCGAAGCTGAGGCAAAAGAATGATAATCCCGGAATTTTGATTTTACGAAAGGCATTTGGTTGGAGGTACATTCCCTGCCACGCACAGGCACCCGTTTCCCCTCGTCGAAATACCCGAGTACAATATCCAGTGTGTTGTTCTCATCAAAATCACTCATGTACAACTCGAAAGGTTCGTCCTTCGAGGCTTTGTATTTATAATTCAAGCCATTGTTCCCAAGCACAAAATCGATGTCCCCATCTGCGTCAAAGTCACTGCCTGCGATGCCAAACCACCATCCTGTTTCGTCTGTGAGACCTGTTACACTGCCCTGGTCTTCAAAAAAACCGTTATTATTCTTATACATTACAGGATAGGTCCATTCCCCTGCTATTATGAGATCTATCCACCCGTCACCATCGATATCCGCCCAGTGAGCGGAGGTGATCATTCCACAGGCTCCAAAAGTTTGTGCCATGACAAAACGCGCACCTTTTTCATCCCTATTATTCTGCAGTAAGTAGCTGTCAGCCGATGAGGGGTAAGCCCCGGGCACCTGCCTGCCACCTACAAAGAGATCCAGGTCACCATCATTATCATAATCTGCCGGCACCACCACAGACCCACTTACCCCCTTGAGAGGTGAAGCAGAAAGCTTGTACAAGAGGCCATCGCGGTTTTCATATAATCTATCGTCCAACTGGGGAGACCCGGCTTCCACCTCGTTACCCCCGGATACCACGTACAGGTCCTGGTCCCCATCCTTATCCATATCGAAAAAAACAGCTCCCACATCTTCAAATTGCTCATCACCAACAAAGGTGTTGGCTTCTTGGGGCTCAAATGTTCCACCCGGAAGCTGTAGGTAAAGTGTGCCTTTTTGTCCAAATGCACCCCCGGCATAAATGTCATCCAAATGGTCTCCATTGATATCCCCAACCGCTAATGCCGGACCGAACCTGGACATTCTATGGGGAAGGAGGCTTTCACGGCTAAAATCATCAAACTCGTTCTCCACATGCCGGTGGGCTAGGTTTGATGCGTGGGTAATGTCTTGAAAAAGAGCTTGTTGAGCTTCCTGTGAAGTAGTAGGGGCAAGGGTAGCCTTTTTATGATCAAAGGTGTAAACCTTGTTAGCTTCCAGGCCAGGGATCACCTCCTGTTCCCCCCCAGGCCAGTTAATACTTACCTGCTGTACTTTTGAATGGGCTCCAAGACCAAAGTGGAGGTTACCCAAGGATGCAGACTGGAATCCCCTGCTGGCGTAATTCTCAATGACCTGGTCACGGCCCTCGACAGATACTATAACGCGGGTCCCGATCCCGAAAGGGTTTTGAGCGGGACCTTTTAGTTTGACTTGGATAAAGTTAGCCCCGTTACGTTCATCAGAATGATTTTCATAGATACCTGCCTCGTCATCCATGTTATTCAGCACAAGGTCCAGGTCTCCATCCAGGTCCAGATCCGAATATACCGCGCCGTTTGAGCAAGTGGCTTTGAAGGGGATCCATTGTGTTTCACTGAATTTATATCCATCCAGGTTCCGGTACAGGTGATTGTTCTTTTTTCTTACGGGCATCTTACGGGTCAATTCATTGGTAAGTGCCCTAGCTTTTATCTTATCTTCTTGCGTGCGATCGGGGTGGTTTTTAAAAAATTCGTCAAATGTTCCTTGTTTGTAGGTCAAAAAATCATTGTTGCGGAAATCTCGTTTTATGCCGTTGGAAATAAACAGATCCTTGAGCCCGTCATTATCGGCATCGAAAAAAAGAGGTCCCCAACTCCAATCTGTGCTTGCAACACCGGCCAGCTGGGCTATGTCAGAAAATCGCGGTATGCCATTTACCGTACCATTGTTCACCTGCAAGCCATTGTACATGTACTGAAAGTGCAGGCCATTCCCTGTGAGTAGGTCGAACTGCCCGGGATCCATTCCACTCATAGAGGTCTTGATATCGTAGCTGTTTTCACCGGCCATATCCAAGCTAGCATAGTCCAGCCAGCCGTCATTGTTAAAGTCGGCAATGTCGTTGCCCATGGAGTAAAATGAACAATGCCCCGTGGATTGCTCTATCACTTCTTTAAAGGTGCCATCGTGCTGGTTAAGATAGATGTGGTCTTTTTCAGAATAATCCTGTCCTACAATAATGTCGGGCCAGGTATCATTATCCAGGTCTCCAATGGCTATGCCTAGGCCATAACTGATGCTGTTATTGATAATACCGGCTTGTTCGCTGACATTCGTAAACCTGTCTCCATCGTTTCTATACAGCTGTTCTGCCTGCATCGGGTTTTTGGAATCCATCAGCAGCAATAGATCTTTGTCCTCATAGGATCGTATCCCATGATTGATAAGGAACAGGTCGAGGTCACCATCTTTATCATAATCAAAAAAAGCCGCTTGCGTGGAGTAATGTGGCAGGTCTAATCCATATTCCGATGCCATTTCCTTAAACCTGGGCACTCCACGGTCATCGTTCCCTGTATTGATGTACAGCTCATTGCGTCGATGATCCGGGTTACTGTATTTGCCCGACTTACAAAGATAAATATCGAGTTTCCCGTCCGCATTGATGTCCACCAGGGTCACGCCGGTTGAAAAACCCACTTTTTGGCCTTGTAGGCCGGCAGGTATCGTTTCCTCTTCAAACTTAAGCTTTCCTTTATTCAAATAGAACCGGTTTGATTCGAGGTTGGAAACAAAATAAAGGTCAGGCAGCAGGTCTCCATTCAAGTCTCCCGCGGCTACTCCCCCTCCATTGTAGAGGTATTCATAAAGTATACCGTTCAGGGCCGCCGTTTCGTGTATCCTGTTGACGAAAGAAACCCCGGACGTTTCGGCGCTGACCGGTGAGAAGAGCGCTATAGGTGGATTAGCTTCCTCGGAAGATCGGGTACTGTCATTACTACATGCAGCAAGTACAAAAAAGAGCAGTAAAATCAGTCCTTTCATGGATAAGCTTGATTAAATGACCGGTTGGGCCGTGCCTGGACATGGCCCAACCGGTTTTTCATAACCTTATGTATTCGTTTAGTAGCCAGGGTTTTGCAGGAGCAAACCATTTGAAGCTGTTACTTCATCAAGTGGAATAGGGAACCAGTAATGTTGTGGTGAAAATTGTTTCCCGGATAGTGCTTCCTGGTTATATTCGAATGATAGTGATCCGTTATCGGCCCGGGTTATGGAAACCCTCCGGGCCGGTTGGTTCTCAACGTCCATTGCAATTCTCCATCTTCTCACGTCAAAATAGCGATGCTCTTCGAAGGCAAGCTCTATTCTGCGCTCGTTCTGGATCCGTTCGCGCATTTGATCTTTGGCCAATCCGGGGGGAAGGTCCGGCATACCGGCACGGTTCCGGATGGCATTGATCGCATCATATACAGACTGGACAGGTCCCGAGGCTTCATTTTGAGCTTCGGCGTAGTTCAATAAGACTTCCGCATAACGCATGTAACGCCAAGGCGTAGTGCCCATATCGTTCCAATCGTTTAACGTGATATCTTCCCGCATAAATTTTCGCATCAAATACCCGGTAGGCGAGGTATTCCAGGGCTCGTTACCATCGGGACTATCCGCACCCCCCGGAAGAAAGCTTTCGTAAGGCCTGTCCCTGGTCATGCCGCCGTTGAAGATGACGGAGGCGTAGAACCTGGGGTCACGATCCACATAAGGATCCTGGTCATCGTACCCGGACCCCGGATCATCAATGTCGAGACCGTTAGACATTTCAAAATCATCGACAAAATTCTGCATGGGGCAGTTACCTCCCCACCCCCCGGAACCGTTAGGACCATTCATACGCTCAATAGGGATGGACCGGCCAGAACGTCCTTCTGTACCGGTTTCAAAATAAAACCGCATAAAGATATCCTCATTGGTCGCCCTGCGCTGAACAAACAGCTTCCGGTAGTTTTCCGAAGGGTCAGCATCCAAGCCTGTCACCAGCGAATACTTATTCATATTTATCACCGCTTCGGCTGCATCCGCTGCTTTTTGCCACTTTTGAGGGTCGTCTACGTTATTTGTATATAACGGGCTAGCAGCATATAACAGCAGCCGGGCTTTCAGCGCCATAGCCGCTCCCACGGTAGCTCGTGCGCCATTATCTTCCGGCAGCACGGCGATGGCCTGGTCCAATTCGCTTTCTATGTAACTTACTACTTCTTCGATATTCCTTTTCTCAAACAGCCCTGAGAAATCGTCATCGTCCAGCGAGGTTACTCGATCACCCATGATAGGAATACTCCCAAAGCCCTTTAGCAGGTCAAAATAGCGATAGGCCCTGATAAAGTGAAGCTCGCCTACCAATTGCTCCCGGTCTTCCCCAGTGAAAGGTGAATCTTCCGTGTCTATGTTTTCAAGGGCAAGATTGACCTCCCGGATGGCGCGGTAGCCACGCCCCCAAGCGGCACTCATAAAACCGAAATTACTCGGGGTCATCTGTCCCCGCTGTACCAAATAGGTTTGATCATCATTACTGAAAATGGTTTCATCTGTCACGGAACTCCACAGCGCCCAGTGAAAGCCGCGGCCAAAACCTGCCGGTGTGTCGTCCCCGTTATGCCCCGGTTCTTTGTCCGCGATCCTGATGCTGGTATACAATCCCACCACAAAGGCTTCTGCCAGGGCAGGATCGGCCCATATTGCCTGGTCGGTGAGGTTAGGGCTATCCACCTCCAGGAAGTCATCATCACAGGCGTTTATGACCAGCGTCATCGACAGGAGGATTAAAATGAATACTGTATTTCTCATCTCTTTAGAATTTAACATTCAGACCTACGTTGAAAATCTTTTGCTGGGGATAGAACTGGCCATTTCCGCTGCTCCCTTCGGGATCGATGTCTTCCACATCGGTAAAGGTGGCCAGGTTAAACCCGTTTGCATAAACACGGATTGACTGGAAGCCGATCCTGTTCAGCACAGATGCCGGGATATTATATCCCAACTCTACGTTCTTTAAGCGCAGAAATGATGTATTCTGAAGCCAAAAGTCGTTCCGGTTAAGCCCCCCGTTAATGCTGGAGGAGGACCTTACATCCACACGAGGGAATGTGCCGTCCGGGGTACTGGGGCTCCAGCGGTTGTCAGCCCAACTGCTGAAAAAATTACCCACCTCCCCAGATTCTGCCAGTACATATTGTGCGGAACGGGCCTGCCCTTGCAATAGAATGCTTACATCAAAGTTTTTATAAGAAGCCCCTAACGTAACGCCATATACTATTTGGGGAACATTGCTGAGGTCTTGTCTCACACGATCCAGGTCGTCGATTACCCCGTCTTCATTGACATCCCTATAGATGAGGTCTCCCAATTGCTGCCCCGGAAGGGTAGGGTTATTATCCAGGTCATCCTGTTCTCGGAAAATACCTATCGCTTCATAAAGCAATTCCGCATCTAACGGTTTGCCTTTCCTCAGCTGGTAATCGGGAACACCTTCTGCATCGTCCAGGAATACCACTTCATTCCTGTTGTATGTAAGATTGGCCGAAGCGAATACATTGACCTTACTAAAGCTTTGATTGTAGTTAGCCAACACTTCAAAGCCCTCGTTGCGCACTTCGCCTATGTTCTCCTGCGGGATGATGGAAGATAAGTCCCTTTCATTGACAATACCTGTCACCAAAGGTAGTGATCCTTGCCTGGCGGTAAGCAGGTCTTCGCGGGTTTCGCGGAAATAGGCAAATTCAAGCCCAAAATGCTGGAAAAAGTTCATCTCCAGGCCCAGGTCTAGCTTCTGGGCGGTCTCCCAAGTGATAGAAGGGTTGGCCAGCTGGTTGATGATAAAGATGGGAATTGGCGACTGGTCGGAAGAGACATAATCCGTAGGGCGCAACGTAAAAGAATTCAAATATTGGAATGGGTTCACCCTGTCGTTCCCTAACAGCCCGAAAGATCCCCTGAGCTTAAGATTGTTGATCGCTTGCACGTCAAACCAGGATTCCTCGGTGATACGCCAGCCTAGGGAGATGCTGGGGAAAAATCCAAAGCGGTTACCATCGGCAAAACGGGAAGAACCATCATACCGGAACTGTGCCTCAGCCAGGTATTTTTGATCATAATCATAAGAAACTCTTCCAAAATACTGTCTCCGGGTAAATCGTTCACTGAACCCGTCATTCGAACTTTGCTCCGGTTGCGCTCCTCCCTGGTTGAACTCGGGGATCTGTGTAGACAAAAAACCGGACCTGAAGGCCTCGAACTCGTTCCTGTCATCTTCCTGCTGCTCATAAGCGACGAAGGCCTGGACAAAATGCTTTCCAAATTCCTTTTTAAAGTTGATGCTAAAATTAGCCGTCCTCAAGGACTGGTTGTTTTGTCTTTCAAAAAGTTCAGGAGTGCCACTGTCCGGCGCACCGATCACTTCATCGAAAGTGGGAGGGTCAGTACTGTTGTTGATTTGGTAGACGATGTAAGGTTTTGAGAATTCCTTTCTCCTGGCAAAGCTCCTGTCTTCCGCATAAAATCCTTTTAATGAAATCGCTTCAAAAAAGGGCAGCTTGTATTCCATACTTAACAGGGTGTTGAGAATGGTAGTAGGCTGTTCGTCCGTGCCCGGTACATCGGTTACCAATACCAATGGGTTAGTGCCCGACTCGACTCCCGGTGAAGGCAGCCCGTTGGAATACCGTGTGGGAATAGTAGGATAGGTACGATAAATCGCACGAAATATGTCACCCGCCCCGGTAGTGGGAAACAACCGGTCTTCTTGTCTTGCTGTCACGTCCAGCTGCGCTGAGAGGTTATCTGTCAATTGAAGGTCGAGATTGGTTCTCAGGCTGAGCTGGTTGTATTCCGTGATGCCCCCTTCGTAAATGCTCTCTTGGTGTACCCTGCCCAGTGAGGCAAAATAGGAAACCTTTTCACCGCCGCCTCTCACAGAGAGGTTTTCAGTATCCTGTAAAGTAAAGTTCCTGACGGAAGCCCCTACCCAATCCGTGTTGGGATAATTATCCGGATCAGATCCATCACCAAAACGGGCGATTTCTTCTTCAGAATAGATCTGGTTCATCCCTCCGCCAGGGTTACGATAAAAATTGATCTCGTTAAGAATACGGGCGTAGGTAGGCGCATCTGCCATGTCCGGTAGGGTAACAGGCTTGACGAATCCTTGGTTAAATGAGAAGCTGAATACCGGCTTGCCCTTGGTACCTCTTTTCGTCGTGACCAGGATGACGCCGTTGGCTGCCTGTGATCCGTAAATGGCTGCCGAGGCATCTTTCAGTACTGAAATGCTTTCGATATCATTGGGATCCAAACGGTTAAGCCCTCCAAGCCGGTTGGCTACCCCGTCGATCACCACTAACGGGTTATTCTCCCCCGGGGTACTTACTCCCCGGATACGGAGTGTGGCATCGTCAAATCCAGGTTCCCCGGAGCGATTCAAAGCGATCACTCCCGGCACCCGGCCCGCAAAAGAACTGGAAAGGTTAGGCTGAGGGCTTTTTACAAATTCTTTCCCTTCCACGGACGAGACTGACCCGGTGAGGGTTTCTTTCGACTTTTCTCCATAGCCCACTACCACTACTTCCTGCAAGCTGATGAGGTCTAACGAAAGATCAACATTTATCGTTGATTGGCCATTTACCGTGACCTCTTCCGACACATAACCAACAAAACTGAATACTAAAACTATGTTGTTATCATCGCTTGGGACAGAAAGAGTGTATCTACCGTCAATATCAGTCACTGTACCGTTATTGGTACCTCTTATTAATACGTTCACGCCGGGTAAGGCATCTCCATTGGAATAGTCCTTCACCACACCTGAAATGGTTTCGGTTCCCTGGCCATGTACGAAAGACATTGCCAGGGTCAACACCATTAAGAGGAGGTAGGTCAGGCCGTTTTTGGAATCAAGTAGTTTTTTCATCATAGACAGTTGTTAAGATTTGTAATTCAAAAAAACAAAAGTTCTGCTGTTCCTTAGGGGAGGTTATCATCCAAACAAGGGTTATTGATTATTCAAAAAAGGTCCATACGCAGCGTTTAGCTTATTCATTCATAAATCCCTAGTAAACAATCATTTAAAAAAGGAAATCGATGTGACTTTCCATGTTACGGGTACTGGGCTCACCACAAAAACCCTGGATCAATCCATCTCGTGCCTACACGAGAACTCCTTTTTTCCACGTGGCAAAACCAGTTTATTCTCGATCAAAAATGATCTATCCCAAACCATAATGGGCTGTGCTAATGAAATCCACAAACCATTAGGACCAAGGGGGGTAAGATGGGACCGGGAGAATGATCAATTAAGTTCATATCAAGAAAAATATCAGATATCTTCAATTTTAATATTACTGACTGCCGGCGAGTGAGAATTTTTGTAGGATGAGGGGGTCATTCCCCATTGTTCTTTAAAGCACTTTCTAAAATATTTCAGATCAGAAAAGTCCAGGCCAAAAGCCACTTCACTTACGGACAGGTCATCGTTGACCAAAAGCTCTGCTGCCCGTTTGATCTTCACTTTCCTTATGAACATCTGGATCGAATCCCCGGTGAGTGTTTTGATCTTCCTGTACAGGGAAGTCTGGCTCAAACCGACTTCCTTGCATAGATCGGGTACACTGAATTCGGATTTATCCAGCAGGTTAAGGATTGTTGATTCTACTTTTAGAATGAATTGCACCTCCTTGGATGACGCCGAACTTGTGCTGTCTAATAGTTTGCCAGATTCGTACCTCAATTGGATCAGCTTCCTGTTATCGAGTATGCTATTGACACGCACGATCAGCAGGTCGGAATTAAAGGGTTTTGTAATGTAATCATCCGCTCCAAACTCGTAACCCTTGATCTTGGATTCATCGGAACTTTTCGCGGTTAAAAGTATCACGGGGATATGGCTTGTCGCTAAGTTATTTTTGATGGCTTTACAGAATTCCAAGCCATTCATATCCGGCATCATCCAATCTGAAATGATGATGTCAGGCGTATTGTCTATGGCCAAATCGAGTGCACGCTTCCCGTTTTGTGCCTCCAGCACTTTAAAATTGGCGGAGAATAGCATACCAATGTAGGAGGAGATGTCTGCGTTGTCATCCACTACTAAAATGATCTTGTCTGAATCAGAGATAGACGGGTTTAAGCCAGGATGACCTTCAAGAGTGACCTCCTCATCTTCATCGGTCTCCCCCGACCTTACCTCGATAAAACGCACATGTTGACATTCCAGCAGATGTTGCTTGCCTTTTGGGATACGTATTAAGAATTGTGTGCCTTGACCAACCGTACTTTCCAGGTTGATTTGGCCCCCATGAAGCTCAACAAAACGTTTGCATAGTGTTAATCCTATACCCGTGCCCCCGGTGCCTGCGGAATTTTCCGCTTGGTAAAAAGGTGTAAACACTTTCTCCCAGTCCTTCGAGGGAATCCCCGGGCCTTCATCTTTTACTTCTATGACCAGGTCATCCTCCTCATGAAATACCCCAAATTTTACCGTCTGACCTTTCTTGGAAAATTTGATGGCATTGGAAAGTAGATTATTCATGATGATCTGGATCTTTTCAATATCTACCCAGGCATAGAGATCCGTTTCAGAGTAAAAGCCAAACTTTATCCCATTTTTTTTCGCCAGGTAGGCAAAGCCCTCCGCTTCTTCTTGTGCCAATACGCTTAGCTCATAGTACCCGATATTTAATAATGTTTTATTCATCTCGATCTTTCTGAATTCTAGCATCCTGCCAATGAACCGAAGCAAAATGGACGTATTTTTTTTGATCAGTTGCAGGTAAGGTAAGTGTTCCGGGTTGTCGGTCTTGCTGATCAGGTCATTTACGGGGCCCTGGATGAGCGTAAGTGGAGTTTTGAGCTCGTGTGAAAAATTGGTGTAGAACCTCAGTTTTTCCTGCATCGCATTGAACTCTTCCAGCCTTTGCTGATGTTCAAATTCAAGTTTTTGCTTCAGAACGATCCGGCTATTGTTGAATTTGATCAATCTCCAAACGATCATTATGCCCAGCAGGAAAAATAATATGTAAGCTTGCCACGTCCTCCAGATCGGGGGGGATATTTTGATATTCAACTGCTTAAGTACTTTATTTCCATCTTTATGTTTTACTTGGAAAAGGTATTCTCCCGGTGAGACATTCCTGTAGACGGCAGTGTTAAAATCGTGGATCAGCTGCCATTCTTCATCATAGCCCGCCAGCTTGTACTCTAGCTCGTTTTGCATGTCGTTATAAAAACCGGGGATCATAAAGTCAACCGAGAAAAAGTTATCTGAGTAATCCAGCTGGACTTCATCGGCCAGGAAAATACTCTGTTTAGTAGGAAATACATCAGAGTTTATGGGGGTCATTTTAGTATTGAGAACCCTGAACTCATTAAATACAATGCTGGGAAATGCACTTTTTTTCAATAGTACATCCGGGTAAAATAAATTCATCCCATAAATACCTCCTGTAACAATATATCCTTTTTGTGAGATCAATATAGATCCATCATTGAATTGCCCTTTTTGGAAACCATCTTTATGACCAAATTTTTTGGTCATTTCAGAATCCTTATTGTAAGCAATAATGCCATCATTCGTGGTAAACCATAAATTACCTGCGGGATCTTTAGTAATGGCCCTGATGGTGTTGTTTTGCAATACTTTTCCTTGCTGGAAGGTAAGTGTTTGGGTGTCAAATGACTGCAATCCATTATGCCGCGTGCCCAACAAAAGGAGATCCCCCTCTTTATGGATAGCAAATATGACGGGAACATTGGTATTACTGTCAGACCAATGATAGGAGATCATCACTTCTCTCTTCAAATCAAAATTTACGAGGCCGTCACGATAGGTACCTAGCCATAGCTGGTCTTCAGCTGTACCGGTTATCGCTCTTATGTCCATGTGAGCCGTACTCTTTTTACTGATCACCTTGTTTAGCTGCTCGTCGAAATAGTATAGTCCACCTCTATTAGTGCCTATGTATACCTGGCCGGAAGGAGACTCGTAAAAACACCGGATGTCATTTACGATAAGTTCAGAATTCGGCCCACCTACCTGGTATGAAACCATTTGCCCGGTGGACCTATCATACCTGTAGACACCACTCAAATAGGTACCTATCCAAACCCTAGACTTTGAATCTTCCAGTACGCCCAGGATAGCCTTGTTCTGCAACTCCGGGAGTTTGAGGTCGATTATTTTTCCATTCATGGGATCGAACAGGTTGAGCCCTTTGCCATCCGTACCTATCCAAATTTGTCCGTCGTTGGATTCGTCGATCCCCCACACATTCTGATAATTGATGGTATTGGTAAAATTGAGACGGTGTGTTAACGTTCTCACTTTTACACCGGCCGGATCAAAAACATTAATGCCCCCGTTATGAGTTCCCAGCCATAGGAGCCCGGACTTGTCCATAAACGTTTCACTAATGGTCCTGTGAGAAACGCTGTTATCGTACATCGACGGTAAAAAGTGTTTTAAAGCAGTGGCATCCGAGGTATCGGAAAGGCTAAGCATGAACAATCCATGCTGACGTGTGCCGATCCACAGGTTATCATTTTGATCTACACAAATACTCATATAGTCGTCAATGGGGAGCTCTTGCGGCAATACTTTTTTTATAGGATTTTCCCTTTGCGTAAGGCCGGGTATGAAATAAAGCCCATCGTTTGTACCTATCCAAAGTCGCTCTTTTTCATCGGCAAAAATTTCGAAGATCTCGATCTCAGCCCTACCGCATATACTCTTGGGATCAAAATGCTTAATGATCGTATTCCTTTTTAGATCTATTCCCAGCACACCATGACTTGAAAAGGCTACCCAGAGTACATCACCCACTTTTACCATTTCAAAAATTGAATGCTGGGCGTGATTAATCTTCGTGGTAGGGTCATATAATGGAAGCAGGTATGTAGTATCTTCATTCATACGCCATATACCTCCTTCGTACCTTCCCAGGTAATAGGTCCCATTATCAGAGACCATGGATCTTATTTCTCCGCTGATCAGCCCAGGCATCACGGGCATAATGGCATCATCCCGGTAACTATATTTTCCTACGCCCGCCTCTGTCAATATCCAAAGGTCATTGTGCTCATCCACAAACAGGTTGTTCACAGAATTATTCGGTAAAGAATAACGGTTATCCCTTTCTTTGGTAAACCTTTGAAAACCGTTACCCAAATAGCGAAATAAGCCATCTTCCGTAGCCACCCAGGTATGGCCCAGGGTATCCTGGGTGATATCATTGATGGTATTATTGGTTAATCCTTCTTCTTCTGTTAACCGGTTGAATTTATATTGAGTGAATAGAGACTGTTCTTGGCCTGTTACCTCGATGCTCAACATCACTATCCCAAAAAACACCACTAGGAATCGTCCCCTCATCTCAAAAGCTTCTGTGTAAGATAATATACTGCGTTCCGTTCAAAATTCAAATATGATCACGATAACCTCCTTACTCTTAGGCCTTGCAGAATTTCTCAATGCTTTCACCTGGTCCTGTAGCAACTTGCCATTAGGATAGTGGTCAAAAAGATAAAACCCTGCTCTTATAAGACCCCCTGGCCAACCTCACTTGTAAAACAATACGGGAACTTTATTAAAGATAATAATAGAAGGTAAGATACTGTATACCAGGGACCTTTTTGGAAGATAGCTACCTTAAAAATGAATGTTACTTCCCCCCTTTACCTATTGTATGATCGAGCAGCTTCCCCGGCCACCAAGGCACCAAAGCTCAAAGAATCACTAAGGAATCTTCTTTACGATTTTAATCTGGCCCCATTTTTATATCGAGCTCACGCCTGGAATTAACCTACTTGCCTGTCCGCTAGCCCGGGCCGAGCAGCAATAGATACCTCCCCAGCCTGGGCCTTATTTCAAACTCACGACCAAGTCCTCTGCCTCTACTAATACTCCCTCTTTTAAGTGTACACTTTTGATCTCGCAATTTTCATTAGCCGTGACCGTGGTTTCCATTTTCATAGCTTCGATGATGAAGAATGGTTCGTTTTTTTTCACCTGTTGTCCTTTCTTCACCATGATCTTCGATAACAGGCCTTGTAAGGGTACCCCTACCTGTTTTTCATTTGCCGGGTCCGCTTTTTCATGGTCACTTTTTTCAACTTGCAGGGCATTATCTTTGATTTGGATGTTCCGGGTTTGACCGTTTACCTTGAAGAATACGGTACGGAATCCCTTAACATCCGGGGGACCTACCGAGAGTAGCTGTACAATGATCCGTTTGCCGTCGGCAATTTCTACGATGGTCTCCTCGTGTAATTCCATCCCATAAAAGAAATTGCGAGTGGGTATGCGCGATACGTCCCCGAATTCAAGGTGCCTTTGGTACGTATCTTCAAATACTTTAGGGTAGAACATGTAAGACAAGAAGTCCGTGTATTCGAGTGTGCGGTCAAAGCGGGACTGGAATTTTTGAAGGAATGTTTCAAATTCGGCATCCAAGTCAACGGGTTCCAGGTGTGCGTTGGGGCGATTAGTGTAGGGCTTTTCATCTTTGAGGATGATCTTTTGCAGCTTTTTAGGAAAGCCGCCATCAGGCTGCCCCAGGTCCCCACGGAAAAGAGCCCGTACTGACTCGGGAAAAGACAGCGCTTCCCCACGTTCCAGGATGTCTTCCGTAGTCAGCCCGTTCGATACCATATACAATGCCATATCTCCCACTACTTTAGAGCTGGGCGTCACCTTAACGATATCACCGAATAGTGTATTCACTTCGGCATAGCGTTGCTTGATCTCCTCGAATTGATCCAATAACCCCAGGCTTTCGGCTTGTGGCTTGAGGTTAGAATACTGTCCCCCCGGGATTTCGTGCTGGTAAACACCGGCGGTGCCTGCTTTTAACCCGGATTCGAAAGGGTAGTAATGCTCCCTTACCACCTCCCAATACGTGGAAAACTCATTGAGGGAAGCTATATCGTAAGGGTGCTCTCGTTCCTGCCCTTTCATCATTTCCACCACGGCATTGAAATTAGGCTGCGAGGTAAGCCCGGACATCCCACCGAGTGCGACATCAACGACATCTACACCCGCTTCAATCGCTTTCAGGTAGGTAGCGCTTTGTAGGGAAGAGGTGTCATGTGTGTGCAAATGGACAGGGAGGTTCACGGCATCCTTCAGGGCGCTGACTAATTCACTGGCGGCATAAGGTTTTAATAGGCCCGCCATATCTTTAATGGCAATAAGATGCGCCCCGGCTTCCTCGATCTGCTTGGCCAAAGTGACATAATAGTCCAGGGTATACTTGGTTTTAGCAGGATCTAAAATATCGCCGGTATAGCAAATGGAAACCTCGGCCAGCGCGCGGGTACGGTTCCTGACGAATTGTATGCATGGCTCCATATTGTTGAGCCAATTCAACGAATCGAAAATGCGGAACACGTCGATCCCTTCTTCCCATGATTTTTCTACGAAAGATTCGATCAAGTTATCAGGGTAGGCGGTGTAGCCCACGGCGTTAGAACCGCGGATCAGCATTTGCAGTAAGATATTCGGTACGGCGGCACGCAATTCGCGAAGACGCCGCCAGGGATTCTCCAGCAGGAAGCGCATACAAACATCGAATGTGGCGCCCCCCCAAACCTCCATACTGAACGTCTGGGGGTGGTGCTGTGCAAAGCTGGCGGCTGCCTGGGTCATATCGATCGTACGCATACGGGTGGCCAGCAACGACTGGTGGCCATCCCGCAGGGTGGTATCGGTGTAGTAGATCTTCTTTTCATTTTTCAGCCATTCGCAGAATTTCTCCGGACCCAACTCGATAAGCCGGTGCTTTGTGCCTTTGGGGATCGCCGTGGCTGGGTCATAGCTCGGTATTTTTGGCGTCCGTAAAGGTTTGCTCTTATCGATGACTTTTACGTCGGGATTGCCGTTTACGATCACGTCCCCCAGGTACCTTACTACCTTAGTGGCACGGTCTAATCGTTTGTCAAATTTGAAGAGCGATTTTTGCTTTTGGATAAAGTTGACAGTGGCTTTCCCGGTTTTAAAATGGGGATGTTTGATAATGTTCTCCAGGAAAGGGACGTTGGTTTTCACCCCCCGGATGCGGAACTCGCGAAGAGCTCGCAGCATTTTCCGACTGGCCCCGTCTAACGTGCGGGAATGTGCCGATACCTTTACAAGCATAGAATCGAAGAACGGGCTGATCTTCATCCCCTGGTAGAGGCTGCCTGCATCCAGCCGGATGCCAAATCCTGCGGCGCTACGGTAGGTGATGATAGTGCCATAGTCCGGTTTGAAGTTATTCTCCGGGTCTTCGGTGGTAATGCGGCATTGTACCGCATACCCGTTGGTCTTTAATCCCTCTTGTGAGGGCACTTTGATCTGCTCATCTCCCAAGGCATACCCGCCTGCGATAAAGATCTGCGCCTTGATCAGGTCCACGCCGGTTACCATTTCGGTAACGGTATGCTCCACTTGAATACGAGGGTTCACCTCGATGAAAAAGACGGACTCATTCTTATCGACCAAGAATTCGACGGTGCCTACGTTATCGTATTGGACAGCTTTGGCAATGGACAGTGCGTAGGTGTAGAGCTTTTCTTTCGTGTCTTGTCCCAGGCCATACGCCGGGGCCACTTCCACTACTTTTTGGAACCGGCGCTGTACCGAGCAATCGCGTTCGAACAGGTGAACAGTGTTCCCGTGCTGGTCGGCCATGATCTGCACCTCGATGTGTTTGGGGTCTTCGACATACTTTTCCAGGAAAACTGTTCCGTCGCCAAAAGCATTGAGTGCTTCGCGGGTGGCTTCCGGGTATAACTTTTGGAGTTCATCCGCAGATCGGGCGATACGCATGCCGCGCCCTCCGCCCCCGGCAGTAGCTTTCAGCATGACCGGGTAACCGACCTGGTCCGCTTCCTTTAAGGCTATGGCGCTATTGGTTAGGGCGGCTTTACTGCTTTCTATTAAGGGTACATTGATTTTAGCTGCTAGCTTTTTTGCAGATATTTTGTCGCCAAGTTGGGCCATGGCCTCGGGGCTGGGCCCTACCCAAATAATGTTATTCTCCCGGCACTTTCGAGCAAATTCGGGATTTTCAGAAAGAAAACCATACCCCGGGTGGATCGCATCTACATCATTTTTAACCGCCACCCGTATGATCTCGTCCATATCCAGGTAGGGCTTGAGCGGTTCATCATCTTTGCCGACCTGGTAGCTTTCGTCCGCTTTGTAACGATGTAAGGAATAGCGATCTTCGTGGGTGTAAATGGCTACGGTCTTTAGGCCGATCTCCACGCTGGAACGAAAGATCCGGATGGCGATCTCACCGCGGTTGGCGACTAATATCTTTTTTATCTTCATGTCGCCAAGATATAAATTTTATGTTCACCCGCGCAAATTTCATGACCATGTTGAACCTTTATGATTGGGAAATCTGAAATCAGAAATCCGAAAGAGGAAATCGGAAACTTAGAAGAAGACGGCCTTGATAGCTTTAACGATTCTAACCGTATAGGTTGAAGTCTTATCAATTTGATCACCTTTTTCCCGCTTTCAGATTTCAGATTTCAGATTTCCTCTTTTCTTATTTGTGGTCGATCATCACATATGCGGGATCATATGCGAGGCAATCATTAAGATCACCAAGGTCTTGAACAGCTTCTCTTTACGATAACCGATCAAAAGTACCGTAAGAAAGACGAGAAAGAATATCATAAAAAAAGGATCAGTGACCAACGTTGGTGGTAAGGCCTCCCCAAACCAGCCCAGTTTTAGCGCCAGTCTTAGCAAGGGATACAGTGAAAGTGCTAAGCTTAAAATCGCTAGTGCGGGTTTGCGGTCAGGACTTGAAAATTTTGAATAATGCATGAATGTGACCAGGCAAAAAATGACCCCGGGTAGATAGGCGAAGTACTGCCGGACAACAAAATGCATATGTTGTCCTACTAATGGAAGTATGAACATGATAAAAGCTACCGAGGATGAGATCAAAAGAAATAGGCTCGTAGTATTTCCAGGTCTTTTCATTTTTACAAAATGGACCCATGTTAAGGAGTAGGCATACATCCCTACCAGGATAATGGAAAAAACAAAAAAGATCACACCGATAAAACTTTCTTGGCCTGCGAGAAGGGAAGAGTAATTGAACACTAACCCGAAACCAATTAAAATAAGCGCTGTTTTTTCAATGATACCTTGATGTTCCTTTGTCAGTTTGATAAGCAAGTGATCTTTGAGTTTTTGCTTTGAAAGGTAAAAGTAAAGCGACAGGGAAGGGAAAAAAATACAGATCGAGGTCACTGAAAAATATAATAATGGCAAGTAACCCGGGAGTTTTAATACCCCGAAACACAAAGCGGCAATAAAAGAGACAATGAAAGCTGTGGCGAGCAGCATCACTATCCGCCCTTTAAATTCTTTGTATACATAAATGCTCCTTGTGGTTCCCACCACCAATGTAGCAGAAGCCGAAACTAGGAAGAATAATAAGAGGTACCCGGCGCCTTGCAGGTGTAACATTTTAAATAGCGTGGCAAATACCAGTAGCGCCAGTGATATAGCACTGAATACTTGGGTAGGGTTAATCTTTTTATTGAGTAGTTCCATGGTTTCTTTTTGTATGTGATTAAAATGATTCGTTGGGATTTGCGATTTCACAACTTTCCAAGCCTCTTCGAAGCCCAGGCCTTCATCTAAGCGGGTTTCGACATCGCAGATCAAGTGGTCTATGAGTTCCGAACGCAGGGGCTCAAAAGTGATCCCTTCAAGGTGAAGATCATCCGATATGCGTTTGATCTCGTCTTTGCTTAAACGTGCCATACCGAAAAATTTGACGAGGGAGCGGGTGCCAAGATCGTTTTAAGCAATTCCACAAAACGGCCCAACTCTGCCACCTTTTCACGAGCCGTTTCAGTGCCCGATGGGGTTAACGAATAATATTTCCTTACCCTGCCGTCTACGATCTCTGATTCCGTGACCAGCAAACCATCACTTTCAAGCTTGTACAAAATAGGATACAAAGCGCCATAAGTCAGCTCTAGTTCCCCGGAGGACAGCTCTTTTACACGTTGACTGATCTCATATCCATACATTTTGTCTTTTTCAGAAAGGAGCTTTAAAACAATGGTTTTTATGGTTCCTTTAATGTATTCTTTTGATTTCATTATATTTAATTTTCTTAAATATATAAGAAAATATTGTTTATTCAAAACCACAGGTGCTAGATAAGAGAAAAATACCGGGTCTAAACCGTTACAAAGGACCGGCAATGCAACTCCTAAGGAAAGTGAAAATATTACGCACTAAGCGTTGAGTGGAGATTACTCGTTAGGTTGATAAATCACCAGGCAAGACCTGGGGCCAGCATTATTGACCCCGGCCCTGGATAAGAAATAATGTGATGTACAACGATCAGATCAGGCTGTCACCACATCAACATAAGAACGCAAAGCTAGCCATACAGCTTTGGTGAGCTTTGCGGTAGTATCTTTGCGCACTTGGCGTGAAAGACGGTATGTCAGCTCCACTTCACCTTACTTTGACCTTTATCGCGAAACTGGGGTTATTCAGAAAAATTCTAAAGTATTCATTTCCTGCGTTTTCCTAAACCTTTTCCTACCTATGGCCTTAAAGAGGTAAAAATCGAAAGCTATGAGTGCAGGAGAATTGTATTATGAAGCATTGGTCAAAAAGTACGAAGCTGAAATTGCCGGGGCTAAGGCTACTTTGACCACCTATTTTAATTCTTCCGTCGGTATTGGAGAGCATTCAGACTTATTAGAGGAGTTTGACAAACACTTAGAAGCTCTATCCAACGCGGAAGATAAACTGGAAAAGTTGAAAAAACATTTTAACCCTGTGAAAGACCTTGGGCGTAGTCCTGTTACCAATGGTAAGGTAGGGCATGAAGAGGGGTGAAAACGTGTGTTATGTTACGCTTGGAATGACTTATCGGGTAAAAGATGAGCTACGCTTGAGGTATTGATTAGTCGGCAATCGGCAAAGGGCAGTGGGCAAAAAATAGAGAGTTGCTGATTGCTCTTTGCCAACTGCCGACTTTAAGAACGAGATTGGAAAAAATGGCTTACCGTTAATTGCGCTTCACTTAACACCAGGAGAGTATGTACGAACATTTTTTTTTATGCCCTTATTGTAATGCTAACATCTCCATGTTGCTAGACCCATCTGTAAGTCATCAAGCATACATAGAAGATTGTGAGGTATGTTGCAATCCCATAAATATTCGTTATACTGTGGATGATAACGAGCTGATAGGATTCGAAGCAGAGTCGATCGAACAATAAATGTTAATCAAACCTAGTGATCCGCTGGAACAGGTCTTTCGGTCCGTGCGTTCCGAACTGACCCGGGGTGCTTTAGATAAAAAGCATCCCTACCGGTATATGGTGATGTCTACACTAGGTACCGAGGGGATTGCGGCACGTTATGTAGTATTACGAAAGGTAGACGAGGACCTCAACCTTTATTTTTACACGGATTCAAGAACAGGGAAGATCAGCCAGCTAGAAGAAAATAACGGCTGTACCTTATTAGGTTACCACCCAAGCAAAAAGGCGCAATTAAGACTTAATGGAAGGGCTTCGATCCATTGTCAAGATGAATTAGCACAGGAACATTGGAAAAATGTTCAAGGTAAGGCACAAAAAGCCTATAACCCGGAAATAGCTCCCGGTAAATCCTTAAGCCATCCCACAGAAGCTCATACCTGGCCGGAAGTTATGACGGATCAGTACTTTGCAGTGATCGTTGTATCACCATTTTCTATGGAAGTTTTGCAACTGGACAAACTTGAGCACACCCGGGCCCAGTTTGATCGTGAAGGCAAGGTTTGGAATCATCAGTGGATAGCGCCTTAGTCTACAGCAATGCAGCTTGCTAACCGGCCCTGTTAGTTCGTTTTTAAAATATGAAATTAGTGGCTTCCGACGAAAACAGAAACTAGGAGAAAATCCCTGTTTTAAGCTCCTGTTGGGTTCTTTTTACCTTTCTCAAAAATATCCCCTTTCACTTCCAGGAGAAGATCGTCACAAGTTTGCAAGAAAATAGGGAATCAGGAACAGGAAATCAGAAATAGGAAAAGAAAAGGATGTGAAATTGAAAAGATTTTAATTGTGATTGCCAAATCGTTAGAATTAATATTCTTCTATTTCCGACTACTTATTACCGCAGTATTTTCCCGGATGCCACTAATATGAAATCTGAAAGATGAAAAATGAATGCATCTCCATTTTTTCTGATTTCTTCTTCCTGATTTCAGCTTTCAAATGCTTGACTTGGGGTTTTTTGCTACAAGTGGGGTTTTAGCTTGGGTCGTACATGATACTTTCGGTGATCAAAATATCTTTTCCTTGGAATAAATCCTGCTGGTATTGCTCTATATCTTTCGGCAGGCTGTGCTTTTTCCAAAGACCCGGTAGTTTTTCGCGTACAATTTCTTTTTTTCGGTATTCCCAATAAAGCGCTTTTGACCTTTTGGTGGCCTCCGCATAATTTACGATAGGATAGGGGTAGTCCACACCCAGTTTGAGATTGTAGAACGCTTGCTCCAGCGTTGATAACTCCCATGGGGTAGCTAAAAAATTGGCCGGTATTGTTTTTAGCTCGGGAACCCACTGACGAATGAAAATACCATAGTCATCGTATTTTTTAGCCTGTACTATCGGGTTAAAAATTCGTAGGGGATGGTACCCTGTCATCCCGGCTTGCATTTGGAACTGTGGGTAGTGTATGCCGGGTTCAAAATCTAGGAATACTTTTGCTAAATACGTGGCGCCAACCCTCCAATCCTGCCACAAGGTAAATGACCAAAAAGTGGCCAGCATGGCCCGCATCCGGAAATTGAGGTACCCGGTTTGATTCAAACAGCGCATGGAAGCATCGATCATAGGGAAACCGGTATGACCCGTTGACCATGCCTTGAAATAATGGGGGTTGTAGGGCTTCTTTAATCCCTCAAACCCACGATTAATATGCTCCTTTTCAATTTCATATTCAGTTTCAAGCTTCTGGATGTAATGACACCGCCACCAAAGCCGGTTGTGGAACTGGTGGATGTTTTTACCCAGCCTAGGGGCTGCTTTTTGAGTCGCTTGGTAGACCCTTCTCGCACTAACATGACCGTGTGCCAAGTATGGTGACAACCTGCTACAACTTTCCCGGCTGTAATGGGGCCTTGCTAAATGGTGTAGGTAGGAAGCTGCTCTTTTGGCTGTAAAAGAATCTAGTAATTCACACGCTCTATCTTCACCACCCTTTTGAAACTGGGGATGATCACGAAGGATGGAGCTAGGCAAGGGCATGTCAAAATCCGCTTGTATCGGGAGATCAAGTTTCACCGTCACTAATTTTTCAAGTGCAGGTTGAAGCTGGCCGGAATTCATGTAGTGATCCCAATATTTCTGCCAGCCTTGCCGTGTCCGTATGCCGCGTTGTATACCATCTCTTTCGAATTCACGCCATCGGATGCCTTTTTCTTTGCACCACCAGCTGACTGCCCTATCCCTTTCGAAGGTGATCGCCAACCCGGTTTCTTCGTGGGAAAAAATATGCTGGATGTTATAATGGGCCGTTAGCCGGTCAAAAACCGGGATGACTTCTGCATGAAAGTACCAGGCACAATGGCCATGTCCTGCAAGCTTTGCTTGTAATTCGCGGACACCTTGGTAAGCAAAACGCCAATGCCGCTCATCCGATTCAGGAGCGTTCATGACGGAAGGTTCGAAAAAATAGATCAGCAGGACAGGAAGCTCCTCCCGGATGGCATGGTAAAGCGGGGCATGATCATGCAAACGCACGTCCTTTTTAAGCCACACCACGTTGATCTTCTGCATAAGAAATAAACCTTAGAAAAAGGTAAAAGTTATTGAGACCGGTTAAAGTTTAACCCCACAACTGGCTAGAATTGGCGCAAGATCATAACTAGGATAACTGGCATAACTGGCACAAGGTGTGCCGAGAAGTGAAAGCTCGGGAATAAGTTCTTTCACATGCTGTATATAAGATGGTGGTAGGCCCACCGGTGGCGACTTACAG
>JANQLQ010000310.1 GCA_028280565.1 Fulvivirga sp. | reverse complement strand
TCGCGGGAGGATTAATTGTATCGAGCTCACGAATAGCTTAACAACTCATAACCAATTACTATTCAACTAATCACTGAACCTCCAGTAACCAACAGGTATAGTTGCTATTGATGGCAGTTTACTAAATCTTCCGCATGTAGATGGAATTAAGGATGAATTTGGTTCAGTAAAAAATCAACACGAAGAGGTGGTAAGTGCAAGGTGTTCCTTCGCCTATGATGTAGTTAATGAACTCGTTTTAGACGCCAAAATAGCCCCAAGGAGAAGTTGTGAAAAGGAATTGGCTTTCAATCACATAAAACACTTGAATGCGAACAGTGATATTTTGGTGTTTGATCGAGGTTATCCTTGCCATTGGTTGATAGGCCTACTGATGAAAGAAGATTTCAAGTTCTGTTTTCGGCTAAGCACAGCTTGGCGTAAAGCTACCACTCGAATGAATGAAGGTGAAGATGATGTGGATTGGGTTATGAAGCACAATACGCATAAAACCAGCGATGAAATGAAGCGTTACCAAATCTCCAAACAAATTCATGGACTAAGACTGGTTGCCGTTGACTTGCCTTCAGGAATAAAAGAAATACTACTTACCAATTTGACAGACCGAAATGAATTTAGCTTGGAGGACATCAAAAGACTCTATCACTTGCGTTGGGGAGTAGAAGAAGCCTATAAATCATTTAAGAAAACGCTCCATATCGAGCACTTCACAGGAAGAACGACTTTGGCGATAAGACAGGACTTTCATGCTAGGGTTTTTATGCTCAATATGGCTTCAATGATCAGGACCCAAGCAGTGAACAAAAAGCATCCTAAAAACAAACAACAAGCCAATAAGACTCAGGTGTTGGCCAAAACCAAAGACTTCCTCTTTGACCTGTTTTATAAGCAAACAATCAAAAAGCTCATTCAACAGATGATAAAACTGCTTGATTCAGCTTTAGAATTGATCAGACCTAATAGATCATTTAAAAGGCCTGAAACTTCCTCTTGAAGAAGGAATAGAATACAAAATAGTAAGGGTATATGACCTTAACTTAACGACATTGACCTAGCGTCTGCAAGGGTAGCTGAAAAAAATGGGTTTGTAAATCGCGGCCTAGTGAAAAACCCAGCCTTCAGCAAGAAAGTATTTCTATTTCAAAAAGAAAATAATAATGAGTTGGACAGAAAGTGATTCAAAGGGTTTTATTGATTTTGGAGATTACTTTATCCCTTACCGGGAGCAGCAGGCCGAGGTGGTCCGTCAGTTGCTTAGCGCCGTAAATCCGCTTAACACCGTGGTGGACCTATGTTGCGGCGAAGGTTTTTGGTGCAAAAGGATCTTGACAGCATATCCTAAAACTACGGTTTACGGGCTGGATATTTCGGAAGAGATGCTGCGTAAGGCCAGCAAAGATCTTGTACAATACAAGGAAAGGTTTAATACTCAAAAGTTTGACCTACAAAAACAAGAATGGAGGTATGCACTGCCCCCGGTAGACGCTTTCATCTCATCTTTAGCGATCCACCATTTGGAAGCTCTTGAAAAGCAACAGTTGTATTCCGACCTCTACAACCTGCTCAACGACGGGGGAGCTTTACTGATCTCGGATCTTATCTCGCCCACCGTACAGGCGGGCTATGATTTGGCCGGTAAACAGTGGGAGGATTACGTACGGCGAGGATCCATTGAAAACGACAACCCTGCGGCCTACCAAGAATTCCTCGAAGAAAAATGGAATTTCTTTTATCACCCGGAAGAAGATCCCATCGACCAGCCCTCGGGCATATTTGAACAATTAGAATGGTTGAATAATACTGGTTTTAAAAAGGTAGATGTCTATTGGATGTTTGCGGGCCATGCCATTTTTGGAGGGTGGAAGTAATGGCTTTGCTCGTATAAAGCTTGAAAAACGCCAGGCCTGCCAAGCATACCAAGATATAGTCCGGGTAGAATTAGCCTCACTTTTATACAGGTTTTGGGCTAGAATTTGTGTAACCAAATGATTACATATATATTTGTAACCGAACGGTAACATAATTTAAATGAGAAGAGATGTTTTTCAAGCCATTGCAGATCCTGTTAGGCGGGACATTATACAGCTCTTGTCCGGGAACACCCTGACGGTGAATGAAGTGGCTGAAAAGTTCGAGGTGAGCCGCCCAGCTATTTCTAAGCATTTAAAGATCTTAAAGGAGTGCGGGATCATCACCATCCGCCAAGAAGGACGAGAACGCCTGTGTTTTATCCAACCGAGAAGTCTCATTCCGGCGTTTCTATGGATCGGGCAATACCGCTCGCTATGGGAGCAGAAACTAGATTCTTTTGAAGAATACTTACACCATTTACAATCCAAAACTGAAAACAATGACGACTAATGCAACAGGAAACCGGGTTTTAAGCCTGGAGAGAACATTTAGCGCCCCCATAAAGCTAGTTTGGGAAGCTTGGACCCAGCCCGAGCATATCGCCCAATGGTGGGGGCCAAAAGGCATGGAGACGGAAGTACTCCAGCATGATTTTAAGGCCGGCGGGACATGGAAGTACAGCATGAAAATGCCGGACGGAAGCGAATTTATTGCTGACGGGGTTTACAAGGAAATTGTTGAATTTGAAAAAATCATCTCATCGGCAAATTTCAAACCTATGACAGAAGGCGTGGAAATTCAAGCTTTGTTCAAGGCGATGGGTGACCAAACGCATTTTGTTTTTAACGTGGTGCACCCTACGGAGGAATACTGTAAGCAGCAGGAGGAAATGGGTTTTTACAACGGCTGGGGCTCCGTATTCGACCGGCTTCAAGAACACCTGCAAAAAGAAACCGCCTGAATGGCAAACAAAAGACAAATCCTTACCTGTTGAAATGAATGTAGCTCCTTTCGGGAGCTACCCATTTCTCAGCCCTTCTAGCATCATAAGTTCAGTCGTACCTCTCCTGAACGTACGCTTACAGACTTCCCTAGGCTCTCGTTGGTGGAAGGTTCTTTAAGCGTATCTACATAATACCAATCAGCTTGGGCGCTCCCGGGCGCCAGTGTGATCACCAAGTACCCATGGTCCCTGAGGTTGGCATATTTTAAATGAGGATTGATCTCACTATTCACGATCTTTTCCTCGTGGGCTTTTACCGAATCTGTTGGAAAACGCTCATTCGAGTTTGATGAGTTAATGCTGGTAGTGCCAAACTCCACGGCAAAAGCTCCCTCGCCGCTGGCAGGATCGTAGTCATTAAACGGGTCTACGGATACTTCAAACGCCCAAGAAGAATGAGTGTCGCCCGTGACAAACACCACGTTTTCAATGTTATTGTTTTGAATAAACCGGGCGATCCGCCGCTGTTCTATTGGGTAGCCATCCCATGAATCCAGGTTGATATTGAAGGTAGGTGTACCCCAGTTTAAGTAAGAATAGATCACCTGGTTGCCAATGATCTTCCAAGTGGCCTTTGAGTTTGACAGTTGTCCTTCGAGCCATTCCAGTTGGGGCTTTCCCAGCATTGTGCGGGTACTGTCTTGAAGGGATGGGTCAGAGAGGCTATCGGCTTGGGCTGTACGGCCTGCCAGCCGCTCATCCAGCATGACCAAGTCGGCCAAATCCCCAAAAGAAAAATGCCTGTACAGGTCTTGCCCGGCAGACCCTCTCACGGGTAACCATTCATAGTAAGCTTTTCTTGCTACCTCTTTCCGTGTCATGTAATCACCTTCCGAGGGTTGGTGATTTTGCGCGCCTTCGGCATATGAATTATTGGCAATTTCGTGATCATCCCAGGTCGTAATGAATGGATGCTGGGCGTGGGCCGCGGCCAAGTCTTTGTCTAACCTATACTGGGAATAGCGCAGGCGATAGTCTGCCAAGGTGACGATCTCACGCGCCGGGTAGTGAGTGCGGTTAATAGTTGTATCCCCGTATTTTCCGGGTTCATATTCATAGATATAATCCCCTAAGTGCAGTACAGCGTTGAGGTCCTGCCGCTTAGCTATACGGCCATAGGCGTTGAAATATCCCGCTTCATAATTGCTACAGCTCGCTACCGCAAATTTCATTTTTTCCACCTCTCCCAAAGGAGCAGTCCGGGTACGGCCGGTGGCGGAAACGGCTTGCAGTGCCTTAAACCTGTAGTAATAATATGTATCCGGTTCCAAACCTTGTACATCCACCTTTACCGTATAATCACGACCCGGTGTAGTTTCAAAAGAACCGGATTGGCTGACGGTTTGAAAATCGGCCGTGGTAGATATTTCCCATCCCACGGGGATAGCATCGAGAGAGTCTTCCGGGGTCACCCGCGTCCAAATGATGACAGCATCGTGGAGTGGATCGCCAGAAGCCACACCATGATAAAACGGTTTTAGCGAGGTATCGTAAAATGCCGCAATACCTCCCACTGGGAGAGACGGTAATTCATTACGGGTAGGGGCCGTGCAAGCTGCAAAATAAGCGAATATCAAAAGTATCGGAAAGTGCTTCATGGTGACTATCTTTTTTGTGCCTGGAAAATAGGGGTCTAGGGTTACCCTTAAATTACCCGTACATAAACAATGTATTAATTAACCCTGCTTCTATGTTGCTCGTCTAAAGGATATTTTAGTCAATACTGATACCTACAGGTGAAGGAAATAGTAAATAGCTAAAATGGAGAGATATAGTTAATTTTGAGCCGTTTGTTTTGCAGTGACGATCTATCTTCTAGTTCTACTTTTTTACATTCAATTATTTAATAGACAGGGATTGAACGATAAAGGAGCCCGTTGGATATCCTTATCAAAAACGAAAAAAACCTTCTTTACCGTCATTCCTGCCGACCTTGCAGGGTGAGCGATGAGCGAGAGCAGGAATCTGTTGTGTCGTTGAACGTGAACCTTTTTTTGGAGTGTACTAGCTTTTCGTTTCACGACTTCGTAGATTCCTTGTCACGCCTAGCCCAACGCACGGGGCTGCAAGATGACGAGGGTAGAAAGTAAGGATGACGTTCAACGTTAATTGAGGGGCAGGTTACATCAAGAGTTATATTTTGCGACTCTCGATCAGTCGGCAAAAAAATAGAGAGTTGCCGTTTGCCCCTTGCCAACTGCCGACTCTAAGAACGGGACTGGCAAAAATGGCGAACCCTCAAATTACACTTAACGTAAACTAGGAGTTTATAAAATTCAAAATCCATGATCCTATTATGTCGTTTTTTAAAGGAGACTTAAGGCTTTCGTACGCTTCGTTCACACGCTTCTCCCCGATAAGGGCTTGGCGATGCGTGATAATGGCACGATTAAATGCCTTGGTAAACTCAGGATGGGCCTGGATACCTAACATATGCTTCCCTACCCTGAACATGCCGATTTCACACTGTGCCCCTTTGGATAAAACTTCACTACCCCCAGGCAGTCGAACTACCTGGTCTTGGCATAGCATTAGGTTAGTGTGTTCTGCAATAGCAGGGGTCATCCATGATTGGTGTGATACCACTTCAAAATGATGTACCCCAACACACCAGCCCACGGCAGCTTTTTTTACACGCCCGCCTAGGGCATGTGCTATGAGTTGGTGACCAAAGCATATCCCCACGAACTTTTTCTTATGATGGTGAAGGCTTTTCACAAATCCTGTAAGCTTTTTAATCCAGTCTATGTCATCGTAAACAGAATGCCTGGAGCCTGTACATAGGTAGGCATAATGATCCGTTACGTTTTGGGGAAATTGACCGTCACAAACGTAGTAGGGTATAAGGTCAGTATTCGGAAGTAGCCGGCGAAACATAAAAGGATAACTATCCTCCAAGTGCCTAAAGTTTGGATGGATATGATCACATACCAGTAAACCTATCGACTGGGCATTCATCTCCCTATTTATCTACTTTTCGTTTATGCTCATTGTTTTCATTGGAAATCCTACTTACTGGGCTTTCTTCGCTAGGAGGCATCCAACAGCTCCTGGTACCGGAAGCACTCTACAGTATGATCGTTCACTAATCCACACGCTTGCATGTGTGCATAGATCACAGTACTGCCGACAAACTTAAACCCACGTTTCTTCAAGTCTTTGCTGAGTGCATCTGACTCTTTGGTAGTGGCCGGGCATTCAGTGTAATCTTTCCATTGATTCACAATAGTTTGCCCGTCCACAAACTGCCAGATATAATGATCGAACCCGTCGAATTCTTCCTGTACTTCCAAAAAACGCTGGGCATTGTTTACTGTCGCTCTTATTTTGAGCTGGTTTTTAATGATCCCGTCGTACTGTAGTAGTTCTTGGATCTTTTGCTCATCGAAACGTGCCACCTTTTCTACATCGAACTGGGCAAAGGCTTTATGGTAGCCCTCCCTTTTCCGCAATACTGTGGCCCAGCTCAGCCCGGCTTGTGCGCCCTCCAAGGTCAGGAACTCAAAATGAGTCCCGTCATCATGCACGGGGACACCCCATTCTTCATCATGATATCGTACGTACGCATCGAATTGGCCTTCGGCCCAGCCACAACGCTTTTTCATACACAAATTGGATTAGATCGTTAAATTTATGAAATTGATGGTTCTAATTAACTCATTTGTTTATGAAAGTCGTGATCACATTTTGCGTGATTTTAACCTCTTTTTCCCTAGCCTCGGCCCAATCCCCGGAACAGGAATTAGAAGCCTTGGGCATTGAACTTTTCACCCCGCCCAAACCTATTGCAAACTATGTTAAAGCCGTACGTACCGGCAACCTGGTGTTCCTGGCGGGGCATGGCCCGGGTAAAGCCGATGGCACTAACATCAAAGGCCGGTTAGGGGATGACCTTACGATAGAGCAAGGGTATGAAGCTGCTAGGGTGGCCGCTATCGCGATGCTGTCGTCCTTAAAGGCAGAGATAGGTGACCTAGGTAAAGTAACTAGGATCGTGAAAGTGACAGGCATGGTCAATAGTACGCCGGATTTCTACGATCAACCGAAGGTGATCAACGGCTGCTCGGACCTGCTGGTGGAAATTTTCGGGGAGAAAGGGAAACACGCCCGGGCCGCCGTAGGGATGGCTTCGCTGCCTTCGAACATTGCAGTAGAGATCGAAATGATAGTGGAAGTCATACCATAAGCCTCATATTTTACCCCTTCTTGTATGAAAAGAACGCTTATAACCCCTTTAGCTTGGATCGTGCTAGTGTGTGTCCAAGCCCAGCCCAAGCAAATGTGCATTACCATAGACGATCTGCCGGTAGTGAGCTATACAAAAACCGATCTCGAATTCTTGTCAGAAGTGACCGAAGCTTTGGTCGCTACGTTTGATGCGTTTAAAATACCGGCTATTGGGTATGTCAATGAATCAAAGCTTTACCATAACGGCCAGCTCGACCCCGGGCGTGTCAAGTTATTGGAGTTATGGCTTCAAAATGGCTATGAGCTTGGGAACCATACCTATGCTCATAAAAATTACCACCGTGTTTCCTTCTCAGAATATGCAGAGGATATTATTAAGGGTGAGCAGGTGACCAAACCTTTGGTGCAAGAATATGATATGGAATACCAGTTTTTCAGGCATCCTTACCTGCGAATTGGAAGTACTAAAGCACATCACGACTCGTTAAAACAATTCCTCGATAAAAAAGGATATAGGGAAGCTCCTGTCACCATCGATAACGAAGATTACCTCTTTGCGAAAGCTTATCACCTGGCCTATATGGAGAATGATACTTCCACGGTAAAAAAAATAGCGGGGACCTATCTCATCTACATGGAAGAGAAGCTGCTCTACTACGAAGACATGGCCGAACGGCTATTAGGCCGTAGCATGAAACAAACCCTGCTGCTTCACGCCAACCTGCTCAATGCCCATTACTTGGATGATTTGGCGCGCATGTACCAATCGCACGGCTATGTCTTTATCTCGCAGGGTGAAGTATTAAAAGATGACGCTTACGATAAGCCCATCATAAAATACGGGGATTGGGGCATCTCCTGGCTGGATCGATGGGCTTTGAGCCAAGGGAAGAAGGGGGAGTTTTTTAAGGGAGACCCGGTTACTCCTAAGTTTGTCAGGGAAATGGCGAAGTGATTAAAAAAATCGTTGATTTGGAGAGGATAAGCTTTTGAAGGAAGAATGGGCCATTCTTTCCAATTGAGTTGTCTGCCCTAGTTTTAATAGCCCGGTGGAAAGACTTATTGGGGACAGCATGACGAAAGGGCAATAGTCTTTACGAACCACAGGGGTAGGATTATGAGGCTGGTGGTGAAGCGATCCCCTACTCTTGGTACATGGCAGGTACTTTATTTGCGTTCACCGGTGAGGAATTACTTTTTCCTCCTTCCTTAGTAATCACAATGATGGGTAAAAGTCTGTTTCTTATTGGTTTTAATGTTTCGTATCACGAGGAACAACCCCTTCAATTCTCGATTCGCGAATCGAGAATTGATTACCAAGATCAAAAACTAAATACCTCGAGTTTTTTGAAACAAAACCTGTCGCCGTGTAAATTAAAGTCGTGACCAACCCCGAAATCAAACCTAAGCTATCCATCCAACGCATTGGACACCGAACATTCTTTTTCGGAATATTTATAGGGCTTTCAATTGCTTTTGTTTTTTACCTTTTTCTTAATGGCAGCCGCGAAGTTATAAGGTATATCTCCTCTTTTAACGACCTTATGATCCTAGATGGATCCACAATTTTTATGAGCAACTTGCTTTTCGCAGGATTAGCTTTGTTATTGGGTATGAGCTTTTGCATTCGGCACTGGGTAAGTAACGGGTTAAAAACTACCCAGCCAACGCGTTTCCGCCGGAACCGTATCATTCATAATTCTTTATTCTCGACTTGGACCAACCTGGCATTTTTGTGCCGGATGTTGTCGCTTTATGGCATTGTATTGGTCATGTCTTCCAATCATGTTGACATGGAGATTTTTGGTCCGTACCGGTATTGGGTACTTGTACTACTGCTGGCGCTTTTCTTCCAACAATGGAACGATCTGGCACTTTTCTACCGTTGTCGTTTATGGGTACTTTCATCATTACTGGTTGTTAGCACCTTAGCACTTATTTTTGCACAGGTCGAGCTTCACAATTATGCAAAGTATGATCGTTTATACCTGCAGGAGCAACAAGCGAGGTATGAGTATATTGATAGGGAATTGAGCAGGGCTTTGCAGTGGGGAATTCAATATGATGATGAGACCTTGAGAACAATTCATTTTAAAAAATCAACACGCACTATCCAATGGCAGGAAAAAATAATTGATCATCTCAATGACCCTAACAAGCCCATGGATCTAAAAACTTTGATCTTGCACAAAATCTTTGTTCATAATTTTTATTATGGAAAGATGTTTCACCCAAATCGTACCCGCGGTTATCGACCTTTAAGTTTGTACCACCATTTAAGTAAGCTTGATCCATCGAAACACGAAAGGGAGATCGGGTTGATATTTGAGATTATTAATGAATACGACTTGGTGTTCAATGCAAAGAATTCCTTTACAAAGCAAGAGTTTCAATCGCTGAATGAAAGACAATACAACAGGTATGAACAGATCTTTACTTTTACCCGGGAATGGCCCGCAAAATGGGAGGAATTCAAGTACTTGAAATATATTGAAAATAGGGATCCCAATGAAGAATGGGTGGATCTAGGCACGATCATGGATCACTTCCCTGACTTATTAGATGTCACCAACGGAGAAATCAGGGAGGAGATAAAAACCATCAAAGACAGCTTGATCAACAACAGGAAATATACCCAATTTTGCTCTTTGCTGGAAGACTCCAGGTAACATCCACTCCCTTTCCTCGCCGGGTGTGAAGTAGTTAAAAAACTCCTCACTACACCCAAGTTTTTGGCAGTTTATGACCAAAAAACTGCCTAGGCCAAGGCAACATGCACTAAATCAAAATATAACCCAGTCGTTTTGCAATAAAAACTTACACCCTTTAAATAAATGCAACTCCACCTTTCCTAACCCAAAAAATTATCCCTTAGCTTTGCCCGGTAATCATTTAATCCTATGAGAAGAATATTTGCACTTCAATTTACGATTTTGACAATAGTTGGCACTTTGTTGGTATCGTCATGCCAAGTAAGTAATACTGCCAAAGGTGGGGCTATAGGCGCCGCAGCCGGGGGCGCTATCGGTGGACTGATCGGTCATAAAGCCGGGAATACCGCCGTAGGAGCAATCATTGGCGCGGCAGTAGGAGGTACGGCAGGCGCACTGATCGGCAGGAGAATGGACAAGCAGGCTCAAGAACTTCAAAATGACCTGGATGGAGCTACGGTACAGCGCGTAGGAGAAGGGATCCTGATCACCTTCAACGAAGGTATGCAGTTTGACGTAAACTCGTCCACGGTACGTTCGTCAAGTACAGGTAACCTTAACGATCTTTCTACCGTGCTTGCTAAATACGAGGACACGGATGTACTGATTGAAGGCCATACGGATAGTTCGGGCTCGGAACAATACAACCAAAGCTTATCTGAAAAAAGAGCTTCGTCAGTGAAGAGGAAATTAATACAAAACGGTATTGTAGCAAGCAGGATGACCGCGGTTGGCTACGGTGAGTCCCAGCCTTTGGAAGATAATTCTACCGAAGCCGGAAGACAAGCCAACAGGCGCGTGGAGATAGCGATCTACGCCAATAAAAAGATGAAGAAAATGGCGGAGAAGGGACAGTTGTAAGAATCTCTTAATTACTGGGGTATTGAGTTATTGGTTGCTCCGGGAGGCATTGAAAAATACTATCTACTAAAAGCCCTCTTTATTCGGTCCAGCCACTTGATAACCCAGTAATTTTCTTTGTAAACTCAACCTGTTTTCAAAAAAGATTTTTCTTACCCAGGAATAGTGTCGTGTCAACCCTCAAATAACGGCCAATCCGGGGTATCTTTTGCGGAATCTCTGCGTTACAAAAAGCCTTACGTAGCTATGGCTATGCGCGTTTTTTGCGCCT
>JANQLQ010000227.1 GCA_028280565.1 Fulvivirga sp. | reverse complement strand
CATTTCTAATTACCTGGGCTTTACGTTTGCCCTTCTTGACTAGCGTTTGGAGTTCTTCTCTTTCTTCTTGCGTTAAGGTGACCTTGTATTTTTTCATGGCTTTAACCAAAAATAAAAAAACTATTTTTACCGTCAAAGTAGATGTGACACGACACTAGTGTCACGTCAAGCCTCAACTGACGTTCAATCTATTTTTTTCGGTCTCGTTCCCAAAGTCGGCAATCGGCAGTAAACAGTCGGCAACCCCCTATTTTGCCAACTGCCCTTTGCCTATTGCTAACTTGTCGAGAACTTCCCAACTTGGCAAATAGAGTTCATTGTTTAATCCTACACGTCAATTGGGGATTGACACGACACTAGCCCTTAATCATGCATCCCACCGGCCTTCCCCCGGGGATGGCCCCTTTCCCGGAAAGGAGAGCTTCGAGGTTTTCTCTTAGATAGCGCATTTTTACATCGGATGCCACTTGCGGGTTGTTGTCAATAGACCCTTTGTAGAAAACGCCGAACGAGCTTTTATTCCTTTTCAGCAAGAATATCTCGGGGCTTTTTCGTGCCCCGAATTGCCTCATTACGGTTTGCTCTTTATCCGCTAAGTAGGGTACGTCCAATCCCCAAGTCGATATCTTGTTAGCCATTTCCTCTTTCGTTTCTTTAGCCTCTTTATGGCTGTTGATGAGTATGAAAGGTATGCCACGTTTGGCATAGTCGGCTACTAATTGCGTAATACGGCCTTCATAATATACAGAATAAGGGCATACATTGCTGGTAAAAATTACGACTACTCCTTTTACATGGGTGTAATCGGATAGTGAAACTATTTTTCCATTGCTTACATTTTCAAGGGCAAAATCCTTGACTTGTGCCATACCATTTAGCGACAACCACACGAATATGATGGTGAATATTCTTCTCATAGATGTTTTATTAGCGATCTATATATTGTATGTTACTACAAAATCTCGCTCTAATTTATACCGTAAGTTATAGCTTTTTTCGAAATCATGGGTAATGATACTCCCTGAGATCGTGCCGGTGGCTTTCAACTCAAACGGACGGATAAGTAAGTTTTCCCTGAAAACCAGCCCTTTTTTGCTGTAGATCTTGTAGAGCGATTCTTTTGCGCACCAACATACGCAGAGTTTGTCGAGATCGTCCTGGGCAAATCTTCTTTCCTCGTCATTTAAAAACTTATGGGCAATTTTTAGCAGCTTTGGAGTCGGTTGTTCAAGATCAATGCCTACGTCCTCTACAGGATCTAATATAGCAGCTACGTAGGGATAAGAATGTGTCAAGGAGATCTCCGCTTTACTTTTATTTAAATAGGGTTTACCATTTTCGTTTTTGGACATCCCTTGGTACGTGAGCTGGCTATGTTCTGCAAGCTGCTGGATGGTCAGCCGTCCGGCCAGCCATTCTAACTTTTTCTGCTCGCTTTTATACCTAGAGATCATTTCGAGGTTTTCACGGTCAGCAGCCAGTTGATCAACTAACTCGCTGTAGTTTTCCGTTATTTTCCAGGTCGCTACAAAGCGTCTTTCCCTGGCGGATTCAATTTTAAGTAGCGGCATTTGATTAGTGAGGGGGAAACTTGCTTCTTTGGAGCTAAATTAGAGATTGTAGAAGGGAAATTCCTACTATGAATAAAGTAAATGTATCGAAAATCCATAGCCTGACCGGGCACAACGACTGTGTGTATACCCTGGAGGCTTCCCAGTATCCTAATGTCTTTTTCTCCGGCGCTGGCGACGGTATGGTGGCCTCGTGGGACCTGGATGACCCCGAAAACGGCACGCTGATCGCCAAGCTGCCGAATTCTATCTACGGTCTCCATTATGCTCGTCATGAGGGGCTCCTCGTTATAGGCCATAACTATGACGGTATACACCTCGTGGACTGGGAGAATAAAAAAGAAGTAGGCTCTTTGAACATGACCAAATCCGCAATATTTGATATCCAGGTGGCTGACGGGTTGGTGTACATCGGTGATGCCTCGGGCACAATCACTATAGTGGATATGGAAAAACTGGTGATCGTGGCTAAAATACACGAATCGGATAAAAGCGTGAGGACCATTGCCATCAATAAGTCCACGAATGAAATAGCTGCCGGCTACAGCGACCATAAGACCAGGATATTTGATAAGGCTGATTTTAGCTTAAAACATACGATAGAGGGTCATTCCAATTCTATTTTTACTATAAGGTATTCCCCGGATGAGCGCCTGCTCTTGACCGCCGGGCGGGACGCGCACCTGAAAACATGGGATGTAGACGCAGGCTACTTGGCGATACAGGATATCGTAGCCCACATGTATGCTATTAATAATATCGATTTTAGCCCGGATGGCAAACATTTTGTAACTTGTAGCATGGATAAATCGATAAAAGTATGGGATGCCCACTCTTTTAAGCTTCTGAAAGTTATCGATAAGGCGAGGCACGCAGGGCACGGAACTTCCGTTAATAAATTATTATGGTCATCCCATGACGATTTGTTGGTAAGCGCGAGTGATGATCGAACTATATCGGTCTGGGACCTGGAATTTGAGTAAAAGTGCCATTTTCGTCAAGAGCTCGAGGGAAAATTTGGAAAATGCTCTCGTTTGCGCATTAAGATACAAGGAGTAATACCCATTTTGCAATGTAACGTTTAAAATAGTTGGTTAATTTTTTAGGCTTATGAAAATCACCCCACTGGAAATACGGCAAAAGACCTTTGAAAAGGTTTTTAGGGGCTTGGACAAGGACGAAGTAAATGCATTTCTCATCACGCTTTCGCAGGAATGGGAAAAGCTATTGGACGAGAATAAAGAGCTAAAGATCAAGCTGGAAGCTTCTGAAAGGGAAGTGGAAAAGCTCAGGGAAGTTGAAAACTCGCTATTCAAGACTTTAAAAACAGCGGAAGATACCGGTGCCAATATGATTGATCAGGCTACGCGAACGGCAGAACTCCACATGAAAGAAACACAAATAAAGTCTGAAGCCATGATCAATGACGCCAAGTCCAAGGCTAAAGACATGATAGAGGAGGCCGAGGTCCGGGCTAAAAATATCGTTGATGACATGGAAGATAGGGCCAGGTCCTTGGCGCAGGTCTATCGCACACTGGAAAATGCCCGGGACGATCTCATTTCGGACATCAAGAGTTTTGCGAATGACGCCCTCGAGAAAGTGGACCGGGTGAAGGCACATATCAAGGAAGTAGACATAGAAGAGGAGTTGATGAAAATCAAGAGGGATAACCTCGACCGGTCAAAGCCAACAATAATGGAGCTAGAGCCAGGACAGCCCCCTTCAAAGAAAACCTTGGATAAGCCTGGTAAGGAAAACCAGGTTTCAAAAAAGAATCATTCAAATAAAGCAGCGGGCAAGGATACCAAGTCACGCTCATTCTTTGATGATATTGAGTAAATGGGTGAGATCTCTCTTAAAGGCCTTAAGTTTAAGGCTTATCATGGGTATTACGATGAAGAACGGCAGCTGGGGAATACATTCGAGGTAGACATTACCATAAAGACGGATTTTTATAAGGCTGCTATCAATGACGAGCTGGCTGGAACCGTAGATTACGAAAAACTATACGCCATCATTAAAGACGAAATGGCCACCCCTTCGAAGCTTTTGGAGCATGTGGTTCAGAAGATCGTAGATCGGGTGTTGCAAGAGATCCACGCCGTACAGTCCGTAAAAGTGGAGCTCTCCAAATTTAATCCGCCTATAGGGGGAGAATGTGATAGGGCGGTGGTGAGTTTGGTGAAGGAGAGGTAGTGGTTAGGGGGTGTATAAAGTCCTATTAAAGCATTGAACTTGGGCAAGCCACACCGTCTTTTATAGGGAGCCCTTGAACATTAGATTTGGTTACAAACATCTATTTTTTAGCAAATTAGGGGACATTTTTAAGAGGTTCCGGGTAGTGCAAACCTCGCAATGAGTAGTTTAAGCGACATTTCGGGGTTCTAAGTCTGGTGTTCATTTTCTTTTACACGCCCAAAAGAAAACGAACCCAAAGAAAAAGGCGCCAGCAACCAAGCCTATTTTCCCCGCGAAACACGCTATCCAGCCCCTACAGACCGCTTGCCCACAGGCTTTAAATGGGCCGCGCTGTTCCTGGATGTCCCCTCTCCACACGCTACTTGAATTTTTAATGATGCCCTACATTTTAAAGCGTTTCGGGTAATGCTAGACTATAAATGAGCAGGTTAAGCGGGATTTTGTGGTTCTAAGCCTGGTTTTCATTTTCTTTTGCACGCCCAAAAGAAAACGAAACAAAAGAAAAGGGCGCCAGCAACTAAGCCCATTTTCCCCTCAAAGCGCGCTACCCAACCCCCATAGGCCGCTTACCCACAGGGCTCAAATGTGCCGCGCTGTTCCTGGATGTCTCCACTCCATACGCCACTTGAGTTTTCAATGATACCCTAACCTTATGGGGCGGACCTACCGTTGTTAACAGGTTTCTTATCCCCTGGAGAAATATTACTCTTGCGCGGGAATAGGCTTTTCTAAGTCCTCTCCTTTGATTTTAGCCTTGATCTTCTGTTCAAGGTCTTCCATAAGTTCCGGGTTGTCTTCGATCAGTGTTTTTACAGCGTCTCTTCCTTGCCCTAGTTTGTTGCCTTCGTAAGAGAACCAAGACCCTGCCTTATTGATAACGTCTAGTTCTACCCCGAGGTCGATGATCTCACCTACTTTAGAGATCCCTTTCCCATACATAATATCGAATTCTACCACTTTAAAAGGAGGAGCTACTTTGTTTTTGACCACCTTCACGCGAGTACGGTTCCCAGTAATATCGGCAGGTCCTTCTTTGATCTGGCCTATCCTTCGGATGTCTAGCCGTACCGAAGCGTAGAATTTGAGGGCGTTACCTCCTGTCGTGGTTTCAGGATTACCGAACATAACCCCAATTTTTTCTCGTAATTGGTTGATGAATACACAAGAGCAACCGGTCTTATTGATGGTCCCGGTGAGCTTACGCAGGGCCTGCGACATCAGGCGTGCTTGTAGCCCCATCTTACTATCCCCCATTTCGCCTTCTAGCTCTCCTTTGGGTACAAGCGCTGCTACGGAGTCAATGACGATAATGTCTATGGCCCCCGAGCGGATAAGGTGCTCAGCGATCTCCAAGGCTTGCTCCCCATTATCAGGTTGTGAGATGAGCAGGTTTTCCGTGTCAATGCCTAGCTTTTCCGCGTAGGTTTTATCAAAGGCGTGCTCTGCATCAATGAAAGCGGCAAGCCCCCCGGCCTTTTGAGCTTCGGCAATGGCATGCATAGATACCGTGGTTTTTCCCGATGATTCCGGGCCATAGATCTCGATGATCCGTCCGCGAGGTATTCCACCTATCCCCAGGGCAATGTCAAGGCTCAGTGACCCGGTGGATATGGCTGGAATATCCACTACCCGCTCATCGCTGAGTTTCATTACCGTACCTTTCCCGTAGGTTTTTTCAAGCTTGTCGATGGTTAACTGTAATGCCTTAAGTTTTGCGTCCTGTTCGCTCATTATCCTTACAAATTTTGATTCGCTTATAAAAAGTGAAGTTAACAAGTTCCCTTCATAAAGTTAGTGCACCGGTGACATATTTTTATGGGTCGTAATGCTACTTCACTGCTGTAAAAAAGGTGCACTTTGATTTGGGCTGAGCTACTGGAAAAGGGCGTGTAATTTACTTATTCAGCGATAACCTTAGGCCAAGACAGGAAACCGTCATCCTTCTAAATCATAGCCACTAGCTTAGACACTTTCCGGCGCTACTCCTGCCCTATAAAGGAACCCGGTGCGCTAAACTAACAGGCTGGCATCCCTTTAGGGATTTAGAGCAGATTTAGAGCCAAAAAATTGCTTAACCAGGCAGCTACACCCCTAAGTAAGCTCGACAATATTTTTAAATTGAACCACGTTAAAAAGTAAGCTTATAACCATACCCGCGGACATTTAGGATCTTCACGAACGGGTCATCCCCCAGTTTTTTGCGAAGCTTAGTAATAAAAACATCAAGGCTCCGGGCGCTGTAAAAATCATCATTGCCCCAGACTTCGTTAAGAAGGAGTGTCTTATCGATGAGTTGGTTAGGCTTTTCTGCAAGACGCAGTAAAACCTCCGCTTCACGATGAGTAAGCAGGTTTTGCTGCCCATCCAATTCAAGTACCTGTTTGGGATAGTTAAAAACATAGTTCCCGATCGGGATCTCTTGAAGCAGGGCTTTCCTGTCACTGCGGTTGAGCAGTTCTTTTATCCTTACGATCAGCTCTTCCATACTGAAAGGCTTTTTAAGGTAGTCATTGCCCCCGGTGCTGAACCCTTCCAAAACGTCTTCCGTCCTTGATCGTGCTGTGAGAAAGATGATGGGGATACGGCTGTCAAGCCTCCTGATCTCTTTGGCCAAAGAGAAGCCATCTTTCGCGGGCATCATCACGTCCAAAACCAGCAGGTCAGGATCCTGCGCTTTATACAGGTCCAAAGCTTTTGCCCCGTTATCGCAAAACAATACTTCAAAATCCCTGGATTCCAAACTCTCCTTTACGATCATGCCCAGTGCTGCTTCGTCTTCCGCTAGGAGTATTTTGTATTGCTTCTTCATTTTTCAAAATGTTACCCTGAATTCCGTTCGTTCAGAATTGGCGAGCAAATGGATATGCCCGCCATGTTTTTCAATGATGTTACGCGTATAATAAAGCCCTATGCCAAAGCCTTTGATGGCATGTAGGTTGCCCGTAGGGATCCGGTAAAATTTATCAAAGATCTTACTGCGATGGGCTTTGGGAATAGGACCTCCATTATCCGAAATGGAGATGGTGTGCTTCTCGTTGTTATAGGTACAGCGTAGCCAGATCGTATCTCCTCCATGTTTAATGGCATTGTCTATTAGGTTTGAAATAGCATTTTCAAAATGGAAAGGGTCTACCCAGCGCGTAAAGTAATGAGTTTCTAACTCGATATAAAATGATTTTCCCGGTGACAGTAGTTTGTATTTTTCCAATATGGCGTTAAGCATTTCGGGGATGATCGTTTCCTCCTTTTTCAGTGAAAGGCGGTCACTATCTAACGTGGCTGTTTCCAGTAACTTTTCCACCATTCCCGTTAGCTTTTTCAGCTGGTCTTGCGAAATTCCCAGATACTTAGTCACCTTTTTAGGGTCCTGGTCATCGTTGAATTTTTCGATACCTTCTAAGGCTGTCATTACCGTGGCGATAGGGGTCTTAAATTCATGTGTGATGTTATTGACCAGGTCGTTTTTAATTTCCGCTAGTTGTTTTTGATCCAGGATCACACGATAAAGAAAGACTAAAGCGCTTATGATGGCCGCCGTCACTACTATAGAGATGATGATCCCGGCAATCCCTCGTCGTAATATAGTGCCCATGGAGTTGTTGTACCTCAAAACCATGGAATTTTGCGCGGGTATGTAGGATGACCTGGAGACGAGATAAGATCCGCCGGACTCACCTGCTATTTCTTGACGGTCCTTTACGAGGTACCTGAGATCAAATTCGATATCAAAACCGTTTTTTGAAAATTCTTCCGCCACGTGACCTTTGAGTTTTTGCATGTCAATAGAGTCCGCTTCTACTGCAATGATCACACGTGTGATGAGCTCACTTAAATCTGTAGGCGGGTCATTTTTTTTGATAGGGTCCAAGACGGCGGATCCCCCAGTAACACGGCCTAGCGCTAAAGTGTCACGCGGGTTGCTGAAGGTCAAGGGATGGTCGTAGATCCTTTTCTTCCCGGGAAGGAGAGAATCCGCGAGGAAAAGCTGCACCGACTTTCGGCGGTCCGGGGCTAGCTGGCCTAGTTCAAGAGAACGTAGGGCACTATCTGCCTGTAGCCATTGGGCTTTCGAGGAGTCCCGGCCCAGCATTATAACTCTTTTATGCCCGTCCGTGGTGGAAAAAGATGCAATATTGGTCTTGGTCAGCTCAGTGTAGTAGGTATTTACGGCGTTGTCAAAGGCCGATTGCATGTCGTTGATAAAACGTTGCTTCAAGATTTGGTAGTTTTCCAGGTTCCAATATACCTGTACCGTCACCGTAACGGTGATCGTGAAACCGATCATGACAGCTGCTAACTTGAAGGTCCGCTTGTTCATAGATCAAATATAGCTACTTAATTTCCATAGAATAAGGCCGTTAACACTCGTTAACATTCCTTAACCTCTTGCCTTTGATCCCCGGCTTTTCTTTGGTAAAAAAATCGATAAAATCATGCATAACATCACCAAGAACAGGACATTATTAGTCCTAGCCGTACTCTTATTGAGCGCAGGTGGAGTATTTGGACAAGCTTTTCAAGGAATAGCGACCTATAAAACTGCCGCGTCCATAGACCTTCAATTGGACAGCTCACAAGCCCTTCAAGGAATAGATCATTCAGCGATTCAACAACAATTGCAAAAGGCGTTGCAACGTGAATATGAATTGAGATTTACTGTATACGAATCCACCTACAAACCTTTGGAAAGCCTGGAGGCTGGCCCTACAGGCGGCAGTGGGATTATGGTCAATGTAAGCGGTAGAAGGGGACTGGTTTACAAAAATACGAAGGACCAGCAACTGGTGGAGAGTACCGATGTGTTTGGCAAGCTCTTCCTTATTAAGGATGACTTGGAAAGGATCGAATGGCGGCTGGAAGACGAATACAAGCAGATCGGCGAGTACGAATGTCAGAAAGCGGTGTACGACCGGGTGGTAAACCGGGTGCAGTTCAGCCCGGCTTTGGACGAGGAACCTAAGACAGTAACCGATACTACAAAAGTGGTGGCCTGGTTTACCCCTGAAGTGCCAGTTAGCCATGGGCCTGGTCAGTATTGGGGACTCCCGGGGCTGATCTTAGAAGTACGGTCGGGCAGAACGGCCATGATCTGTACCAAGATCATATTGAACCCGGCCGAAAAGGTGGACATTGATAAACCTACTCGAGGTAAAAGCATAACACGAGAAGAACTCCAACAATTGCGAGAAAAAAAGCTGAAAGAGATGCAGGACAAGTACAAAGGAAATGATGCCACAGCCGGCAGGATCATGATCAGGACCGGGGACTGAAGCTCACAGGCATTGGAAGAGTAGGCAAAAATGCAGGGGGCAAAAAGTGGCGGCAACCGATACCGGTCACGCTGAGGGCTGGGCTGCTGTCGCCGATTGCCAACGGCCATACCGCAGTAGATCAAAAACACAATTTCGAAATTGCATGAGGGCTTTTATATACGTGTTTATGCTAAGCCTAGGGGCCGTCACTTATGGGCAGGACAAGGTTCCTTTGAAAGGAATAGTATCTGACTCACTAGGTGCACCGATAGAACTGGCTAATGTAGTGGCCATAGACAAGGAAACTGGGCAGGTGGCTTCGTTTGGTTACACAAACCATGAAGGTAGGTTTTTATTAAAGCTGGAATATGACAAAACTTACCAGCTTACGGTCTCTTTTGTAGGCTATCAATCTTTCAAACAAGAAATAACCGTGCAGTATGGCAGGGAAGAAAAGCCCTTTGATATTGTGCTTAAACCTTCGACAAAGTATCTCGATGCCGTAGAAATAGTCCGGGAGTTCCCGATCACCATCAGTGGGGATACCATCAGCTATAAAGCTGAAGCCTTTACGAATGGTAATGAGCGTAAACTGAAAGATGTGCTAAAAGATTTACCGGGTTTTGAAGTAGATGAAAATGGTGAGGTGAGCGTACAAGGTAAAAAAGTGGAAAAGATCATGGTGGAGGGAAAGGAGTTTTTTGAAGGAGATACAAAAATAGCCAGTGAAAATATCCCGGCAAATGCCGTGGATAGAGTACAGGTACTGCGAAACTTTTCCGATGTGGCATTTATGAATGACCTGGACAGTGAAGATCGCTTGGCTTTAAACATAGAATTAAAGGACGATAAGAAAAACATGCTTTTTGGCGATATGGAAGCAGGCATTGGACTGGATCAACGCTATGCTTCTCATGCCAACCTATTTTTCTATCATCCTAAAACTACCCTGAACTTTATTGGCGATGCCAATAACATAGGACAGCAAGCTTTTACTCCCCAAGACTATTTCCGTTTTACCGGTGGGTTAAGGGGACTTGGCCAAAGGTCTGGCTCCAATTTTCAAATCACATCAGATAACTTAGGTTTAGGCCTGCTGCAAGACAACACTGCCTTGGAGATGGATAACCGCCTAGGCGCTTTAAACTTTAACCACACGCCTAGCAAAAAGTGGAAGCATTCAGGGTTTTTGGTGGGTTCCTATTCTGAAAACAACTTGTATACGATAGACCAGCGCACCTATGTGCGTGAACAGGGCGATAATCAAGAAGTGGTGACCAATAGCAATCGGCAAGAAAATGTTTCAGGGATAGTAAAGCTAGAGACTACCTATACGCCTAATGAATCGCTACACGTCAGCTACAACCTATTGGGCAAGGCTTCGCTTTTGGAAAATGCCGAGGACCGGTCCAGCGATTTTCAAGGGGTAGAAAACAGCATTGATATGACCTCAGGTCAGGACCCTGTCTCTGTCAAACAGCAGGTGGAAGCATTTTATGCACTTGACGAGAAGAATATATTCTCACTGGAAACTAGCTATTCCTATCAAAAACAGGATCCGTTTTTAGATTTGATCACCACCTTGCCCCCTTTCCCGGCTTTCTTTGATCTTGCTCAAGATAATTCTCATCGCCTTCAGCAGGGTAAAGAAGTGGTCTCTCACCAGCAAGAATCGTTGGTCAATTATTACAGGGTATTGAATAGGAAAAATCATTTCAACTTTTCCTTAGGGAATAGCTATTCTCATCAGCAAATGACATCCTTCATCCATGATGAAAATGGACTGTCGCTCGGTCAAAACAACGACATAGATTTTACTTTGACGGACTGGTTCGCCGGGGCCAACTATAAAATGAAACTGGGACCTATCGTATTTAACCCCGGGGTCAACCTGCATTACTACCAACTTCGTGAAATCCAGGCTGGTGTGCAGGAAACTTTTGATAGATGGATAGTACTCCCCAATTTAAACGTCAACTACAAATTCACCAGTGCCCAGTCCATCGTGGTTCGCTATGCCATGAAAACCTCTTTTGCGGATGTTCAAAATGTCGCCCAAGGATTAATCATTCAAAATTACAACAACCTTTTCCGGGGGAATCGTGACCTGGTGAACAGCATCTACCATGACCTTGGCTTTAATTACTATAATTTTAGCATTTTTAACGCTTTGAACCTCTATGGGGGTGTGAACTACCGGAGAGTATATGATGATATTTCCGACCAGGTCACGTTCAATGGCTTAGATAGGACGTCTACCCCGGTAAACATAAAAGAGGCCAATGAAACGCTCACCGCTTATGGCAATATTTCTAAGAGCTTCAATACCTTCCGGCTCAAGGGAAATGCCAATGTGTCCTACTTTTCCATGGCTAACTTGGTGGATGAAATAGATAACCGCAATCGTGCCCTGGCACAGGATTACCAGGTGGCTATGGAAACTACCTTTTTCAAAGTTTGGAGGGTGGAAGCTGGTTTTGAAAAGGTCTATAACCGGTACAACTCGAATACGATATCTACCTCATTCATTACCGATCGGCCTTTTGCAACCACCGAGTTGAGCCTGTTCAATTCATTCACCTTGACTGCCGATTATGAATACAACCACTACCGGGGCCGAGACGGGAGTGTGAATACCAGCTATGATTTTTTAAACGCCAGTTTGTCCTACCAGGGCCCCAACAGTGCCTGGCAGGTACAGGTGTCGGGTTCTAATCTTTTAAATACAAGTTCTATCCGAAGAGATAGTTTCTCGGAAAACCTGGTCAGCGCCTTTGAATACTTTGTCCAACCCAGGTATTTCCTTTGCTCCATAAAATATGACCTCTGAAAAGGTTAGGCCTTTCAACCGATATCCCTTCTACAATTGGGATCACATCCCGGTTGAGGGAAAAACTAGCCTGTGATCCAAGAGGTTTTGTTGTTGCTTCCCTATATTGCGGCAATGAAAAAAAGCTTTTGCATTGCCTTACTGTTCCTGGGGATATTCCCCGCTGTGGCCCAACTCGATAATACAGCTTTTGACCAGTTCCAGCCCCTTGTTCCGCGAGACTCCAATGCCCTACTTTTAGGTGTGAATATGCTTGGCTTTAACAAAAACAACGAGTATTTCAATGATATTGCCGATGGGCTTACCTTGTTCGGGTATCAATTCAATCCTTATTTTAGCTACCAGGTAGGGTCCCGGTTTAAGGTATCCGGGGGGATATATTTGCAGCAGGATTTTGGCAACGACGATTTCAATGAAGTAGCACCTGTTTTTACCCTCTCGTACGAGCTTTTAGGGGGGCGGGTCATCTTCGGAACATTAGAAGGAAGCACCTCTCATAGGCTAGTAGAGCCTTTGTATGATTTTGAGCGAGTGTTGATCGATCGTTTGGAAAATGGATTTCAATTTAAAATAGAACGGCCTCGCCTATTCCTTGACCTATGGGTAGATTGGCAAAACATGATCTACCCAGGAGATAATGACCAGGAAGAAGTAACAGCAGGATTATCTTTGAATAAACAGCTCCGGGATGGATCTACGAAAGTAGAATTCCCCCTTCAAGCGCTGGTGTTCCATCGTGGGGGCCAGATCGATACTAGCCCTTTGCCTTTACAGACCTACTTTAACAGTGCGGTAGGCGGTATTTTGGAGAGAACTTTGCCCGGGAAGCCCTTTATTCGTTCTTTCAAGCTTGAAGGATATCATATTTACTACAGGGATTTTTCTTCTACCCAATTGCAGGCTTACCAAGACGGTACGGGGCTTTATCTAAACGCTTCTATAAAAACCCGTGTACATTTAGACGTTATGGCGAGCTACTGGCGGGGCAATGAATTCATTTCAATCACTGGGGGGCAGTTATATCCCTCGGTTTCCAGTACGGTAGGTGATCCTTTAACTCTTGAGCCCGATCGTCAACTGCTCATCCTGCGGTTTATGCACGAATTAAAACTAGCGGAAAATATTTCCATCTCTACACGTTTTGAGCCATATTATGATGTTGAAAATTCCCTTTTTGAATTTTCTCATGGTTTTTACGTTAACTATACACCACAATTTTTCATTACACGTGTAAAGGATCATCGATGATCAAGAAAATTTTAGGAGTGTTGGGGCTGGCCCTATTGGCCGTGATCCTCTGGAATTATAAATTAGTATACTATGCATTAGTGCAAGGCAAAGGTCAGCTTACCATTGTTTGGAAAGCCAAACCCGTGGAAGCTTTCTTAGGAGATCCCACCACCCCGGATTCTATTAAACAAAAGCTGGATTTTATAGGCGAAGTCCGTGAATTTGCCATCAATGAGCTCGGCTTAAATGATACGGACAACTACACCACTATGTACGATCAGCAAGGAAAACCCATTCTTTGGGTGGTCACCGGTTGCGAGCCTTATGCTTTCGAAGCGAAAGTTTGGAAGTTTCCCATAGTAGGAGAAATGCCCTACAAAGGTTTTTTCATACAATCTATGGCAGACAAGGAGATGGAGGTTTTAAAGGAAGAAGGCTATGATGTAGGGGTGAGGACCGTGGGGGGATGGTCCACCCTAGGCTGGTTTAAGGATCCTATTTTGAGCAACATGCTAAATCGCAGCCATGGAGATCTTGCCAACCTGATCATCCATGAGTTAGTACATGCCACCATTTTTGTTAAAGATAGTGTGGAATTCAATGAAAACTTGGCTTCTTTCATTGGAGACGAAGGAGCTAAACTCTTTTTAAAACGCAACTACCCGGATACCTACTTGGCTGAATATCTTGATGAATTAACTGCCGAGTCCATTCTTATAGATCACGTTTTGCGAGGAGCGGACAAATTGGACTCACTCTATCACTCTGTCAAGGCAGATACTTCGGGCCGGGCCGATCTAAAGCAAGCCTTGATCAAAGATATCATTAACAATATGGATACGCTTGCTCTGCCGGACCCGGCTTACCTAGATCGTATTAAAGGAAGGGAAACCAACAATACCTATTTTATGTCTTTTTTACGGTATAGGTCCAAACAATTATCTTTACAGGAATTGTATAAGGGTGAGTTTAATGAAAACTTAACAGCTTTTATACAATATCTAAAGGGAAAACATCCGTTTCTTTGAATAGATGAATTCTTCAGCGGTAGTCATATTCTCACTGTTCGTAGCCACATTCCTTACAGGGGATAGGACGAAAAATAACTATCGTTCTATAGATAATACCAGCTTTAAAAAAGGGGAGGTTTTAAAGTACAAGGTTCATTATGGTTTTATCAATGCCGCCACAGCAGAGATGACGATCAGCCCTGATATCTATGATATACACAACAGGAAATGCTACAAAATTGAAGTTATAGGACGGTCTGTAGGCATGTTTGATTTGTTCCTGAGAATAAGGGATACCTGGGGAACCTACCTAGACACCGCTTCTATTATTACGCATAAGTTTTACAGGAAATTAGCGGAGGGTAAATATCGAAAGCACGAGATCGTGGATTTCGATCATATCAACAAATTGGCCAGGGTCAGGACTTTTCATAACAAGAAAAAACAATGGAGACCAGAGGAGACTTTCCAAATACCGGAAAATGTGCAGGATTTGGTTAGCGGCTATTATTATTTAAGAACGATCGATTTCTCTGGCTTAAAAAAAGGAGACCTGATCAAAATAGATGCATTCTTCGACGACGAGTTGTACGATTTTACCATACGGTTCATAGGCAGGGAAGAATTAAAAACTAAGCTGGGCAAGATCCGGAGTTTGGTCATGGCACCGGTGATGCCTGAAAATAGTTTATTCGATGGGGAGAATTCAATACAGGTCTGGTTGTCGGATGATATAAATAAGGTTCCACTTAAGATAAAGGCGGAAATGTTTGTTGGCGCAGTTGAAATAGATATTACCGATTTCAAAAAGGGGAATTAAGTAATTATTAAGTTATTGTTACCTTCTTTTGATTACATTATTTTCTCTATACTTTTATTTTTTTAAAATTACTGTCGAAATTTAACTCACTAACCAAAGTCAATATTTATGGGTGGCAAGCAAAACCAAAAAGTGCTTGTAGTTGACGACGAGGAGGCAATCCTAGAACTTCTGAAATATAACCTGGAAAAACAGGGTTACGAAGTCAAAACAGCAGTTGACGGCTTCGAAGGGGTCGAGGTTGCCAAAAAGCTCCAGCCGGATTTGATCTTGCTGGACATTATGATGCCGAAGCAGGATGGCGTAGAAACCTGTCGCCAGATCCGCGAGATCCCGGAATTATCCAATACCTTTATTATTTTTCTGACCGCCCGATCAGAAGAATATTCGGAGATCGCCGCTTTCGATGTGGGTGCTGATGATTACATCACCAAACCCATCAAACCTCGGGCGTTAATGAGTAGGATAAGCGCACTATTCCGCAGGGACTCAAAGAAGAAAACAGTAACCAACCAGATCAGCCTGGGGGGATTACTCATCGATCGTTCCAGCTACACCATTCGGATGGAAGGCAGGGAGATCACGCTTCCTAAAAAGGAATTTGAGCTGCTTTATTTCCTAGCGCAAAATCCCAATAAGGTTTTCGGAAGGGACGAACTTCTACAAAATATTTGGGGTTCCGATGTCTATGTGCTAGCACGAACTGTGGATGTTCATATCCGGAAAGTCAGGGAAAAAATTGGGGATGAGTACATCAAAACCGTGAAAGGCGTAGGCTACAAGTTTAGTTTAAACTAGTGTCATGTGTAGCCTCAAATAACGGCCAGCCCGGGGTATCTTTTGCGGAATCTCTGCGTTACAAAAAGCCTTATGTAGCTATGGTTATGCTCGTTTTTTGTGCCTTGACCTTCCACAAAATTTACGACCGCCGTACCCATCATTCGAGACTTGACACGACACTAGTTCATGGTATTTAGCTCGAGGATCATAGCGCTTTTTTTGGCGCTTTGTATCGCTATTGTCACTACAGCATTCCTCTCTTTATTCGAGGGGGTGACCCAAAACGCGCTGGTGGTCACGTTCTTTATCAGTGGATCCATATCCTACATGCTCGGATTCATTGTCCTCGAGTTTTTGATCTTTCGTGAGATCGATAAGATCTACAGTTTGTTTGCCAAACTGCGGAAGAAAGAATTCAAAACCATCGAAACCGAAAGGTCAAATCCCTTGAATCCCCTGAAACGTATTAACGAAGAGATCTTCTCCTATGCCGCGCTAAAACAAAAGGAGATAGACGAGCTTAAAAAGATAGAGGCCTTCCGAAGAGAATTTATCGCCGATGTAAGCCATGAGCTAAAGACGCCCATCTTTGCTGCGCAGGGTTTTGTTCATACCCTGTTAGACGGCGCCGTAAAAGATAAGAATGTCCGTACCCGGTTTTTAAAAAAAGCGGCAAAAAGCCTCGATGGACTCGATATGCTGGTTCAAGACCTCCTTACCCTTTCACAAATTGAAACCGGGGAGATCAGGATGCACTTTGAATATTTTGATATCTTACAGCTGGCGACGGACATCGTAGAGCAATTTGAGAATAAAGCAGATAAGAAAGATATCAGTATAGAGTTTGAAGGGGACACCTCGGAACAAGTTTTGGTCTATGCAGACTGGCAGCGTATCAACCAAGTCCTGACCAACCTGATCAGTAACGCAGTAAAGTATGGCGATGAAGGAGGCAAGATCTGGATACGCTTTGATGTACAAAAGGACTATGTACTTACGAAGATCAGGGATAATGGGGAGGGGATCCCTGCTACGGATATTAACAGGATCTTCGAACGATTCTATCGTGTAGATAAAAGCCGCTCCCGCGAAAAAGGAGGTACCGGTTTAGGGCTCGCGATCGTCAAGCATATCATGGAAGGTCATGGGTCCAGGGTAGAGGTGAAAAGCAGTTTGGGCAAAGGGTCAGAATTCAGCTTCAAATTGCCGGTAGCGAAAGATGAGGACGAAAAACAGGAGATCTAGCTTGGGGTGAAAGTGTATGTCTATCACACCCTTGATTACTCCCATCCCGTGAGCCTTGTGATAGAGAAAGGCCTGGACGAGACAACCTACCCATTTTCTTCTCCTATACAGTTCTCATAGGTTTTAAAAAGGGAAGTGCTAGCTTTGATCTAAGAGCCCTGCCTAGGCAACGCTGATTTTAAGATAAAAGATCAACGGGTGTGATTCACTACAGACCGTCGATCGTTAATGAAACAAAGATTATGGCAAGAAGGATCCGTTTTAAGGACTTAGTGATTTGGGAAAATGACGATTTTGTTTTGATCAACAAACCTCCCTTTATCTCTACTTTAGAAGATAGGAATGATCCGTTCAATGTATTATCACTGGCGCGCGAGGCCTACCCCTCGGCACAAGTAGGCCATCGATTGGATAAGGAAACTTCCGGGGTATTGGCCATCGCAAAAAATGCCGAGGCATACCGTCACCTGTCTTTACAATTTGAGGATCGGAAAGTGAAAAAAGTATACCATGCCGTAGCAGATGGAATACATAACTTTAAAGACCAGGTCATCGATGAACCTATTCTGAAACTTTCCAATGGCAATGTGCGCATTGATAAAAAAGGAAAGGAGTCTCAAACGATCTTCAATACGTTACATGCTTACCGTTTGCATACCTTGATCCAGTGCGAGCCTATCACCGGTCGGATGCACCAAATAAGGATACACCTCGCCTATCATGAGGCCGCTATCAGTGGTGACTCACTTTACGGGGGCAAGCCTTTTTATCTTTCAGCGATAAAACGAAACTATTCCTTGGGAAAATGGCAAGAAGAACAACCCTTGGTCAAACGATTGGCCCTCCATGCGTTCAGTCTTTCATTTGAAAATATAGCTGGGCAAGTAGTGGAAGTAGAAGCCGGGTACCCCAAAGATTTCCGCGTGATGCTACAGCAATTGGATAAAAACCCCTGAAATTTGGAGAAGAATAGAATTTGAAAGCTTGAAACCTTCGAAGATGAACAATTTTTGAATTAAAGATGGACAAGTGATCCTCTAAGACCTGTTTGTTCCAAATTTTCGATTTCTAATTTCCTATTCCAGGCAATGAAAGGCCAATTACCCAATCACCCCCGTGTTTTAAATAATTTATAGCCGCTGTTGCATATGAAGATATATCAATCTATCTTTGCAATCCCTTTTTCGAGAGGTAGATATTGATTTGTCAAAATTAAGCTTTTAAAAGCGTGGATAGTTTAAGTTATAAGACAGTATCAGCCAATAAAGCGACCGTTAATAAAGAATGGGTCATAGTTGATGCTAATTCTAAAGTATTAGGCCGTTTGGCAAGTGAGGTGGCAAAGATCATCAGGGGGAAAAACAAGCCTAATTTTACGCCCCACGTAGATTGCGGAGATAATGTGATCGTGATCAATGCGGAGGGGGTACGTCTTACTGGAAAGAAATGGACGGATAAAGTGTATGTATCGCACACGGGTTACCCCGGGGGGCAGCGAAAAACAACGCCCAGGCAGTTGAAGGACAAATCTTCCACTCTTTTGGTAGAAAGAGCGGTACGAGGTATGTTACCCAAAAACAGGCTTGGAAGAGCTTTATTCAAGAACTTATATGTATACGAGGGCGCGGAGCATCCGCATACGGCTCAACAACCTAAGGAGATTAAACTTTAATAATGGAAGTAATTAGTTCAATAGGAAGACGAAAAACATCGGTGGCCAGGATCTACATGTCTGCCGGTAACGGGGAGATCACCGTAAACGGCCGGTCTTTCCAAGACTATTTTCCTTCCGAAATTTTACAGACTATCGTAAGGCAACCGTTGAACGCAGTAGAGTCGGTGGCCAATTTCGATTTGAAAGTAAACGTTGAAGGTGGTGGCCCTACGGGCCAGGCAGAAGCTATTCGATTGGCAATTTCGCGTGCCCTGGTAGAGGCCGATGCCGAACATCGTGGAGTGCTTAAAAAAGAAGGTTTCCTTACCCGTGATCCCAGGATGGTGGAAAGGAAAAAATACGGGAGAAGAAAAGCGAGAAGAAGATTCCAGTTCAGTAAGCGATAATTCTTCCATAAGATAGAAAATAAGTATTAATGGCAACTAAATTAGAGTACAAAGACTTACTAGATGCTGGTGTCCATTTCGGACACTTAACGAGAAAGTGGGATCCCAAAATGGCTCCGTATATCTTTATGGAGAAAAACGGCATCCACATTATTGATCTAAATAAGACCCTTGAGTGCCTCGACAAAGCATCTTTTGCACTTAAGAACATCGTAAGGTCGGGAAGGAAAGTTTTATTCGTAGCTACTAAAAAACAAGCACAGGATGTTGTGGCGGCTGAAGCTAAGCGCTTGAATATGCCGTTTGTAACGGAACGCTGGCTAGGTGGTATGCTTACTAACTTTTCTACGATCAGGAAGTCATTGAAAAAAATGACCTCTATCGATAAATTGATGAAAGATGAGTCCTACCTGAACCTTGCAAAGCGAGAAAGGTTGATGATCTCACGTGAAAAGGAAAAATTAGAACGGGTACTCGGGGGGATTTCAGATTTGAATCGTCTCCCAGCAGCACTTTTTGTGATCGATGTGAAGCGTGAGCATATTGCTGTAAAAGAGGCCCAAAAGTTGAATATACCGGTTTTTGCCATGGTGGATACAAACTCTGATCCCACCGGGGTAGATTTTCCTGTGCCTGCGAATGACGATGCTTTTAAATCCATTTCTTTGATCACCAACTATGTGGGTAAAGTGGTGGAAGAGGCTTTAGCAGAACGTAAAAAGGATAAAGAAGAGGCAGCCCTCCAGAAAGAGCAAGAAGCGAAGAAGAAAGTAGACGAAAAGGAGGCAGTTAAGGAGTAATTTAAGTTCCTCGACATATAGCATAAGAACGTAAGAAAAATTGAACATTGCCTCGATATTACTTCGGGATGGTGTTCAATTTTTTATTAAAACAATATCAACTAGAAAAACAAATACATAAAACTATGGCTATCACTGCGAAAGATGTAAATAAGCTAAGGCAAATGACCGGTGCCGGCATGATGGACTGCAAAAAAGCATTAACCGAGGCAGAAGGTGACTTTGAGAAAGCAATTGAAATACTGAGAAAGAAGGGACAAAAAGTTTCTGCTTCCCGTGCTGACAGGGATACCAAAGAAGGTTCTATATTCATAAAGACCAACGAGGGCAATACCGAGGCCGTTTTGATCGCTCTGAACTGCGAGACGGATTTTGTCGGTAAAAATGAAGAATTTTTGTCTTTAGGAAATGCCATCTTAGGGGTAGCTTTTGAAAATGCTCCTGCCGATATCCCGGCATTAATGAGTGAGAAAATAGGAGATCTTACCGTGCAGGAAAAGATTACTGAACTTATCGGTAAGATCGGTGAGAAGATCGAAGTGAGCGAATACGTAAGGTTAAAGGGTGAGACTGTAGTCCCTTATATCCATGCCGGCAACAAATTAGGAGTTTTGGTGGCGCTTACCGGTATAAACGGTTCTGACGTAACGGAGGCAGGCAAGGACGTAGGTATGCAGATCGCGGCCATGAACCCAGTAGCGGTAGACGAAAGTGGTGTAGATGCTTCTGTAGTGGAAAAGGAATTGGAAATAGGCAGGGAGCAGGCCCGTGCGGAGGGTAAGCCAGATAATATTATTGATAAAATTGCCCAAGGTAAACTCCAGAAATTCTACAAAGAAAATACGCTTTTGCACCAGCAATTTGTAAAAGACAATGGCCTTACAGTTGCTAAATACCTGGATGGTGTCAGCAAAGGACTGACTGTATCGGAATTCAAAAGAATTTCTATCGGGTAATAGAAACAGGTAACAAGATCATTTTCAAAAGAAGGGTTGTCTTTTCAAAGGCACCCTTCTTTTTTTAAGGCGCCTCAACTAGTGCGCATTTAGCGTAGCGTAATGCGCACTTATCGAGGCAATAGGATTTGTAATCCGGGCGTTCTCGTTTGTGCCCCATGATCAAATAAAAGGGCGTTCTTGGAAATTGGATTGGGCAGGAAAACGTTTCATTTTTCTAAGTTAGGCTACATTTAAAAAATGTTTCGGGTAATGGGCACCTCGGAATGAACAGTAT
>JANQLQ010000199.1 GCA_028280565.1 Fulvivirga sp. | reverse complement strand
CTTCGGTCACTAAAAGGCCTATTTGATTACGATCACCAAAGGCACTTGCATCGAGCGATGGGGCATTGTAAGACCTTACAATCACGGTCCCCAGGTTCGGGTTATCTTCAAAAGCAGAAGCCCCAATACTGTTGACACGAAAGGGTATGACCACCTCGGTTAAATCGTTATTGCGAAAAGCTTCATCCTCGATACGGGTCATCGTGTGTGGGATATCTACACTGGTCAATTGGTCATTAAGAAAAGCCCCGTTGCCAATAGCGGTCACGTGGTACTCGGTACCTTGTTCACTGACCCTTGCTGGGATAGTCACCTCTTTTGTGGCACCGGTATAGTCCACGACCTTTACTGTGGCCGGTCTATGGTGCCTTGCCTGGGGGGAGGGAGATAGGTAATTTCGTACCTGGAATCATTCACGGTAAATGAGTATCCTACGTTTACTTCATTTTGGCCCTGGCCATACGTGGTTACTGCAAACATTCCTAAAAGGAGGACCAGGCAGCATTTTGACAGGGTTTTAAATTGTACTTGCTTTTTCATAGTCTTTGTCTTTTTAGATAGCATAATAGGAGCATGGTTAAATTGAAACATGTCTTGCTAGGTCATTGCCGGGGAATTAAGGGCAGAAAGCCTAATGACTTCCTGCCCCATCCATCTAACTTTTCAACTGCCCTCGTGCTCCAAGCATTGGGGCGGAAAGACAAGACCTAAATATTATTTACAAAAATGACAAAGTAGGGAGCGAATGGCTGTGCGAAAACCGTTAGAATCTATGCGAAAAATGTCAAATGGGATAGGGAAGGATGTGGTAAGCAGGAAAAATGGCACACTCGTTTACTCATACGCCTCCAGCACGCACACCGCCCCTAGTGAATCTCGCAAGCTCGATTTGTTGCTACCCCGACGCGGGACAGCTTGTTTACGCGACCCGGCCCGGGGACCGTCCCGCAGGGCTGCAGGGCATTTTAACAGGGCGCGAAACCGTCTCGCAGCAGTGCAGGGCCTTTTCCAGGTGCTGGAAATCGTCTCGCACAGTTGCAGGGCGTTTTCGCAGGGCGGGAAACCGTCTCGCAGGGCTGCAGGGCAAAATCTATCATAAGACGTGGCTACAACCTACACCAAAGAAGGAGGAGTAAATATCTCTTCCTGTGGTCGGGATGAAAAGTGTGTATTATATCGTCGTCATTTCGAACGAAGTGGCATCCGGCTAAAATAGAAACTAGTAGTACTTCAGCCAGGTTGATTTAAGTCATTGATAATAAGTCTTTTATTTTCAAACCCTATTGCCAGCGAGTTGCAAAGGATGGGTGATCCACATCCTGTTCTAAATCCATCCAAAACTCATACCTAAGAACGTCATTCCTAACTTTCTACCCTTGTCATTCTTACTTTCCAACATCGTCATTCCTGCCGGCCTTGCAGGGCGAGCGATGCGCGAGAGCAGGAATCTGCTGTTTCGTTGAACGTGAACCTTTTTTTGGGTGTACTGGGTTTTCGTTTCACGACTTCACAGATTCCTTGTCACGCCTAGCCCAACACACAGGCTGCAAGGAATGACGATAGAGAAGTT
>JANQLQ010000194.1 GCA_028280565.1 Fulvivirga sp. | reverse complement strand
AAAAATGATAGTTTTTTAAGCTTGTTATACCCAAAAATGGATTTTGTAAAATTTTGATTTTCATCACTTTGAAAAAGTATGTCATAGGTAGGCCGGCGTGGCCAGTGGGTGGGTTACGAAGCTGCCCCCTCTCGTAGTATACGGCAGGAGAAGAACAATTACCAAGCCTGGGAACGCGAATGTTGTGTGTACTACAAGTAGAAGCTTGCTGCAACCCTAGCCCTTGAAAGCTAAGGGATCTCAATCTTGCTTTTGATCCAATTGATCGAGGTCTATGGTATTGATATACTTTTTTGGAGAATTTTCCTTGGTACCAGGCACATAAGTGTAGTTGTAATGGGTAACCGGTGCTTCCTCATCTTCGCTGGCGCTGGGTTGTAGCTGGGCCGAGAGTTTATAACTTTTAAAGTAGATGGCACAAAATATGCCTGCTATGGCTCCCATTAAATGGGATTCCCAAGAGATATGGCTTTCTTCAGGGATGATCCCTGCAAAAAATGACCCGCCATATAGGAAAAGGATCACAAATGACAATGCCAATGTGCTGCGGTCTTTCCGCATAAACCCACTCATAAGAAGGAAGGTGAGCATACCATAAACTAATCCGCTAGCCCCAATATGATATGCCTCCCGGGCAGCGATCCACACCCAAAAGCCCGTCATTAAATAGATCATGCTCAACACTGCCGGGGCTATCCCGTGATAGAAATACAAAATCCCCATTCCTAACACCAGCACGGGAAACGTATTGGAGAGGAGGTGAAAAATATCCCCATGGATCAGCGGACCGGTAATTATTCCAATAGAACCATTCAGGCTTCTGGGTAGTATGCCGAATTCGCTGAGATCAAGGCCGAATACAAATTCTATTACCTTTATGGACCAGATCAAGGCCACAAATGCCAGCGTCATTCTCACGCTTCCCCTCAACCTCCTGCGCTCATCCATTGCGATTATTGTTTAACGTCCTATAATTTCCTCGTCTTGCAGTTGGAAAGAGTAGGCGGTTGTATCTAATTGAAGGTTATCTTCGTTGTAGTCTTTTACAAACTTCTTGATCACTTCGTTCGTGATCACCTCGACGTTCAATGCCACGTCCAAACCAATACCGAAATCTATGTGTGGGTCCACTTCGACATGTTCGCTTACCTTTATTTCATCCTCCTCTTCCAATTCCATAATGACTTCTGCCATGAAAAGCCCTATTTCCTCCTCCAGGTCATCCAGGGCTTCCAGGTCGCCATTTTCATCTTCTTCGTACTTGATCTTTTTGAATTCAGGAAAATGTTTAGCGGCACGATGCTCGGCTATTTCGTAGAGTTCACTGGAATGGTGCAAACGTAATGTATAAATTACGGCATCGTAGATCACCTCTTTTCCTTCGTACATCCCCACAAAATAAAAATTCACATACTCGTCAGAATTATCCCCTGACTCCACAATAACGAAATCTTGCCCGGCTCGCTCCATGTCTTCACGGTATTGCCGGATAATCCCGGCATCAAAGCCTTTATTCAGCGCTGTCATAGGTAAAACGAGTGTTTTATTTTTTTAATATATGATAAAATGATCTTAAACGCAAATAAATTTCTAGGCGAAAACTCTCACTATCGACCAGGTCAATTTTCTGTTTTTAGCCCTCCTAATAAACTGTTAAAAATGGCCAGGATCAAGCTAAACAATAGTGCCCACCAAAAACCATATACACTGAAGCCTTGTATGAGCATATCTGCCAGCAGGATGATGACAGCATTGATCACAAGCAAGAATATCCCGAGTGTGAGCACGGTGATAGGGATCGTAAGAAGGATCAAAATGGGCTTTACGATGGTGTTCAGGAGCGCTAAGACCGCCGCCACTACGATGGCCACAAAAAAGCCATTCACCTCTACCCCGGGTAATAGGTACGCCGAGACCATAACAGCCACGGCGCTTAAAATGAGTTTAATTATGAATTTCATCGAGTCGATTTATAGGTCTTTCTACAAGAATGTTCCCTTCGAACATTATTCTTGGTCTTGGAACCACGTCGCATACATAGGGTAATTATTGGCTGTGCGCCGGATCACCTCATGCATTTCAGCACCGGTATCTTTTACTCTTTTGGCAGGGACCCCCGCAAAAATAGAATTTTTATCGACAATTGTACCAGGTAGAATTATGGCACCTGCCGCTATGACAGAACCCTCTTTTACCACGGCATCATCCATGACAATCGCTCCCATACCGATCAAAACATTGTCTTCAATGGTGCACCCATGCACAATAGCATTGTGAGCAATAGAGACGTTATTACCAATAACGGTCTTAGCTTTCTGGTATGTACAGTGAATGACAGCGCCATCCTGGATATTAGTATTATTCCCTATCGTGATAGAATGTACATCTCCACGCACCACAGCATTAAACCATACGGTGCAATTGTCACCCATCTTCACTTCTCCTACCACCACGGCAGTTTCTGTCAAAAAACAATTATTGCCAAATTCAGGGGTAAATCCTCTAAGAGGTTTTATTATTGCCATATTTTTAATGTTTAAACATTTAATTAAAAACTTTATTCAGTTAACTTTGTTCCATATATATTCTCAACCAATTTAGTATTTAAAACCAACTAAAATTGTCAACAATGAAAAATTTAAAATTATTATGTTTATTGGCTCTCCCTTTGCTGGTGGCTTCTTGTGGTCCAAAATCAGGGGGAACAGACGCTGAAGTATCGGAGGCGAAAGAGGTAGAAGAGGTGTCTGCCTCGGCGGCAGAATATACGGTGGATGCTGCTTCAAGTTCTGTATCTTGGATAGGCAGTAAGCCTGTTGGTAAGCATAACGGAAGTATACCCGTAAGGAACGGAAGCATAAAAGTAGAAAATGGCGATATAGTAGGTGGTTCAGTGATCATTGATGTAGCAGGCATTCAAAATGATGACTTGGCAGATGATTCTACTATGCAGGCCAAATTAGTAGGTCATTTGAAATCTCCTGATTTTTTTGCGGCTGATGAGTTCCCTACCGCAGAGTTTGTCGTGACTTCCGTAGAGCCTTACACTACGGCAGAAGCAGTGGAAGATAAAGAGGAAATAGAGTTTGAATACAAGCCTGCTTCAGCATCTGAGCACATGATTGCTTCTCCTACACACAAGATCACAGGGAACCTTACCATGAGAGGTACCACACTAAGTGTTTCTTTCCCGGCTAATGTTTCCATGGAAAATGGTACCATCAGGGCCCAAGCGAAATTCAATATTGATCGTACACGCTGGGGATTAAAATATGGTGAAGAAGCTACCATTACAGAAAAAGCAAAAGATAAGTTCATCTACAATACGGTGAACGTTGGCTTTGACCTAGTAGCTTCAGCAGAAAGTATGTAGTAACCGGGCCGGGATTTCCATCCGTGCTCCACGGATACCTACCTGGCTGTTAATGGTCAAAAAGTAATCTAAGTTGTTAATAAAGGGAACTGATGATTTCAGTTCCCTTTTTCTTTGTTACTTTCGGCGCTGGTGAATGAAAAGAAATGAGGAAACTTTTGAGGTAGAGGATCTCCCTATGTTTAGGGATAAAAGTCTCCAATGGGCCAGCCAATTTTCACATGCCTGTCTTTTCAATTCCAACCAAATCGATTTTCCCTACAAACCTTTCAAGAATTTGCTGGCTGCAGACAGCCATTACGTAGTCCCTTTCCATCATCGTAATGATTTCGATCAACTGCGACAGGCTGTAGATGATGTTGGGGATTGGCTCATAGGCCATTTGGGTTATGACCTTAAAAATCAAATAGAGCCGCTCTCTTCGTGTCATTTTGACCTTACCGGTTTCGCGGATATTGCGTTCTTTCAACCCAAACACCTGGTCTTCTTTGATCACAGGACCGTTACGATACTCACCCCAGGCAGCCCGCAGGAAGTCTTTAAGCATATCCAATCTATGGACCTGCCTACCGCACGACCTAGGCTGAATGTCCCTGTAAAAGGACTTGTAAGTCGTTCGGAATACATTGAAACGGTCGAAAGATTAAAAGATCATATCCTGGAAGGAGATATCTATGAGATCAATTACTGCATGGCATTCTTGGCCGAGCATGTCGAATTGGATCCTGCCCAGTTCTATTCCGAATTAGTAGGCCTCTCTCCTACCCCGTTTTCATCATTCTACAAAAACCAGGACCGGTTTGCCCTATGTGCCAGCCCGGAGCGTTTTTTGAAAAAGACCTTACAAAAACTCACGTCACAGCCCATCAAAGGAACGGCTAGGCGCGGTAACTCTTCTTACGAGGACGAAAGGATCAAGCAACGTTTGAGGACCGATGAAAAAGAGCTCGCAGAAAATATGATGATCGTAGACCTCGTGAGGAATGATCTCGCTAGGAGCTGTAAGCCCGGAACCGTAGCCGTAGACGAAATGTTCGGTATCTATACCTTTAAGCAACTCCACCAGATGATCTCTACCGTAAGTGGTACCCTAAGGGAAGGAGTACATTTTGTAGAGGCCATAAAAAATGCATTTCCCATGGGCAGTATGACCGGGGCTCCAAAAGTCAAAGTAATGGAACTCATTGAACAGTACGAAAAGTATAAAAGGGGTCTTTTTTCAGGGAGTATAGGGTACATCACCCCGGAAGGAGATTTTGATTTTAACGTGGTGATCCGGACGCTTTTCTACGAAAAAAGCCAAAAAAGAGCCTCATTTGCCGTGGGTAGCGCCATTACCTATGACTCCAACCCGGCCAACGAGTACGAAGAGTGCCTGTTAAAAGCAGCGGCCATCTCCTCGTTGCTCGCCAACAAATAACTACTGACATTATGTCACTTATCGGTTAATACCTACCTTTACACTTTGAACGTGGATTGATTGAATGGACCATTTAATAGAAGATATAGATATCCTTGCACGGCAAGAAAAGGATACAGAAGCTTGCGAGACGGTAAAGGTCTCAGAAAATACACATAGTGGGAAAGAGCGGAAGCTTTATATAGAAAGCTATGGATGCCAGATGAATTTCAGTGATAGCGAGATCGTTTCTTCCATCATGAGCAAGAATGGATTTGATACTACTTCAAATTTTGAGGAAGCTGATGTTGTTTTTTTGAATACCTGCTCTATCCGTGAGAAAGCCGAGCAGACGGTACGAAATCGATTAGCTCAATTCAATACTGTAAAAAAGAAGAAACCCAGCATGATGATCGGTGTACTGGGCTGTATGGCAGAGCGGCTGAAAAGTAAATTACTGGAAGAGGAGAAAATAGTGGACCTGGTAGTAGGCCCGGATGCGTACCGGGACCTGCCGGCATTGGTAAAACAGGTGGACGATGGTCAAAAAGCTGTTAATACCTTTTTATCTCGAGAAGAAACGTACGCCGACATAAGCCCGGTACGGCTCAATTCGAACGGGGTGACGGCCTTCATTTCCATTATGAGGGGGTGTGATAATATGTGTTCGTTCTGCGTAGTACCCTTTACCAGGGGCCGGGAACGTAGCCGCGACCCACATTCGATCGTAAATGAGGCACAAGACCTGTTCCATAAAGGATACCGTGAGGTCACCCTATTGGGACAGAATGTGGACTCCTATAAGTGGTCTCCCGAGCAAAACAACAAGGCACGCCTTGAAAAGTCTAGTGTGAGCCAAGTGATCAACTTTGCGCAATTATTAGAGAAAGTAGCACAAGTACATCCTGACCTGAGGGTAAGATTTTCCACTTCGCATCCTAAGGACATTACAGATGACGTACTCCATACCATCAAAAGGTATGAGAATATTTGTAACTACATTCACCTCCCGGCACAAAGCGGGAGCAGCCGGGTATTGCAGCTCATGAACCGGACCTACACCCGGGAATGGTATCTAAACCGGGTGGATGCCATCCACGCTATCATTGGTGAAGACTGCGGGATCTCTTCAGACATGATCTCCGGGTTTTGCAGTGAAACTGAAGAAGAGCATCGTGAAACCCTTTCCCTTATGGATTACGTTAAATATGATTTCTCTTACATGTTTTTCTACAGTGAAAGACCCGGTACGTTAGCGGAGAAAAAATATGAGGATGATATTCCGCTGGAGGTTAAAAAAAGAAGGCTGAACGAAGTGATCACTAAGCAACAGGGACATTCGCTTGAAAGAAACAAGAGAGATATTGGAAAGGTACATAAAGTGCTGATAGAAGGATTCTCAAAACGATCCGATGAGCATTTACAAGGACGAAACTCAGCCAATAAAGTGGTAATCTTCCCTGCCAAGGATTATGCTAAGGGCCAATACGTGATGGTAGAAGTAGAGGATTGTTCTGCAGCAACCTTATTTGGAAAGATTGTAGATTAATGGACGAAGGAGAAATATTAAGCATAAAACAACGATTTGGCATTATTGGCAATTCCAATTTGCTCAATCATGCCATAGAAGTGGCCACACAGGTAGCCCCTACGGATATGTCTGTACTGATTACCGGCGAAAGCGGTAGTGGTAAAGAGTCATTTAGCAAGATCATTCATCATTTAAGCCCGAGAAAACACAACCAATTTATTGCGATCAACTGCGGTTCGATACCCGAGGGCACGATAGATTCGGAGTTATTCGGGCACGAGAAGGGCTCATTTACAGGAGCCCACGAGGCCCGGAAGGGGTACTTCGAGGTGACAAACGGGGGGACCATCTTCCTGGACGAAATCGGTGAAATGCCTTTAGGAACACAGGCCAGGCTCCTGCGTGTGTTGGAAAATGGAGAATTCATTAAGGTAGGTTCTTCCAAAGTACAAAAAACGGATGTGCGCGTGGTGGCAGCTACCAATGTTAATCTTATGAAATCGGTAGAAGATGGAAAATTCAGGGAAGACCTTTACTACCGCTTGAGTACCGTGCCCATTTATGTGCCTCCCTTACGTGACCGGGGAAAGGATGTAGAGCTATTGTTTAGAAAATTTGCGACGGACTTTGCAGAGAAGTATAGGGTAAAACCGATCACTCTTACCGACGACGCCAAAGAAATATTGATCAAGTACCGTTTTCCCGGGAACATCCGGCAGCTTAAGAACCTGGTAGAACAGATCTCTGTGCTATCACCGGACAGCAAGATCGTGGACGGTGAAAAGCTGGCGCGCTACCTCCCCAAAGATCAAAGCCAGCTGCCTGCACTTTACAAAGATCCTGCCACGGAAGAAAGTTTTTCCGAACGAGACCTCCTGTACAAGGTATTGTTCGATATGAAAAAAGACATGAATGATCTTAAAAAGTTTGTCCTAGAGGTGATGAAGAGTGAATCTCCTAGCAAAGAGATCATAAAAGATCATAGTAATCTTTTTGAAGACATTGACCAGGAAGTACCACCGACCTTAAAAGCCGAAGAGCCTGTCTTACTCAACCTGAACAACGGGACCTCTTCACCGGGTTATGATGATCACAATACGACTGAAATACAGGATATTGCGCATGAAACGGAGGAAGAGGAGCTGTCTTTAGAAAAGATTGAGAAAGAACTCATCATAAAGGCTTTGAGAAAGAATAATAACAAACGCAAGTATGCGGCACAAGACCTAGGGATTTCGGAACGAACTTTGTATAGGAAAATAAAACAATACGAACTTGAAGACCTATAAAACCTTAGTGATCACACTGCTGGCTTGTTTGTCATTCACAAGTTGTGGCATATATTCTTTTACAGGAGTAGCCATTACTGCCGAAACCATCTCTATCCCGAATTTCTATAACGACGCCGACGGTGGTCCGCCAGACATGGCCCAGATATTCACGAATCAACTGACGGATTACTACCAGCAAAACACCAACCTGCTGCGTGTAGAAGAAAACGGGGAGCTACAAATAGAGGGATCGGTTTCTGGGTACAGGATTACACCTGTAGCCCCTGCCGCCGCCCAGACGAATGCACTGGGCGATGTAGCTGCTTTGACCCGGCTGACAATTACCGTAACCGTATCTTATGTCAACACCACGGACGATTCCTTTGATTTTGAAAATAAGACTTTCTCTTTTTTCGAGGATTTTGATAGCAACTTGAATATTACAACGATTGAACGCGAATTAATCGATAGAATATTTGATCAGATTATTTTGGACATATTCAATGCTACGGTTGCCAATTGGTAAATTTTACCATATTTTTACTAGCAAGCTTTATGAATCAAAAAGACTGGTGGCACGCAGCTTCGTGGCTTAAGTGATGATGGATAAAGGAGGTATGACGGTATGGCTAGCCATGAGATTTCTAGATTTACCGAAACACTAGCAGCGTAATGTGTTATTTTAAAGTGCCCCAGTAGACGTAAGATATCCTGGTTTTGAATAAACAAAGATTTTCCCAAGTTGTCAGAGAGTACCATGGCTTGTCTCCAGAGGATCGTAATAAGCTCCATGAACTGGTTAAGACTTATCCTTACAGCCAGATCATACACACCTTGGTAGCTAAGGCCAATAATGACGGAGGTACTGATATTTCCCGGCAAACTTTAAGCTATGCTGCTATGTATGCGACTGATCGCGTAGTGTTAAAGGAGATCATTGAAAGCCGCCCTGCCGAAACGCCTACCCCACCTCAAACCGTAGTAGAACAGGTGGAAGAACAGGAACAGCACCCTACATATTCCCATGAAAATGATCCCTACCAGAGGGTGACGGTCCAAGAGGATCGGGTACAAGGGCACTCCAACCCGTTGGCGGATAAAGTATGGTCAGACCTAGAAGCTTTGAAAAAAAGTAAAGCTGCGTATTTTGAGAATAATGAAAATACAGAAGCCGACGAGCCTACTGTAAGTGAGGTTAAGACACCTACTGTTAAAAAGACCTCGACCCGTAAGAAATCTACGACAGAAACCAAATCCACCCCTGCCAAAAAAAGCCCGGCTAAAACTTCTGCAACCAAAAAAACACCCCCTAAAAAAACTACTACAGCCCGGACGACGTCAACGAGTACCAAAAAGACATCTTCCGCTAAGACGGGCACATCAGGCACTACCGGTGCGAGCAAAGAAGAAGATGAAGTGGATAAAAAAGAAGAAACCACACCTAAGTCCACTGCCTCAAAAAAAAAAGCTGATGTAAAACCAAAGACTGCTCAAATCAAGAAGCAAAAGGAGATCATCGAAAAGTTCATCGATAAGGAACCGAGAATATCTCCCAAAACGGTCAAGGCGTCGAACAACCAGCAAAAAGACCTCTCTGAAAATAGCACTTCGTTCGGTGAAAATTTGATTTCTGAAAACCTCGCCCAGATCCTCATCGCCCAAGGTAAAAAGGAAAAAGCCGTGGACATTTACAAAAAATTAATTTGGAAGTTTCCTCAAAAAAAGAGTTACTTTGCAGCTCTAATCGAAGATTTACAAAATTAGGAGGGTCAGATCATGTTTGCACTCATATTAAGTTTGATCATATTGGCATCGATACTTTTGGTATTGGTCATTTTAGCACAAAATTCCAAAGGCGGTGGACTCACCAGCCAATTCGGGGGTTCCGGGGCCAGCAACATGATCGGTGTGAAAAAGACAGGTGATCTCCTTGAAAAGCTGACGTGGGGCTTGATCATAGCTGTTTTTGTTTTAAGTATGGGCACAAACTTCATTGCTAATGAAACTCCCGGGGTAACGGATGAGTTTATAGACCGAGCCCAAGAACAACAATCCATACCCGGTATTGACCTAGGAGGTGTAGAAGGATTGGAGGATTCCTCTCCCAGCGAGGAGATAGACCTAGATCCCGCTTCAAATACAGGAGGTCAAGACAACGGGCTAGGGGACGATCTATCCGGGGAAGATCCAGCCGAAAATTGATCTACAAAAGGTCTTTTCTTTATCCACTTATTCCCTATTCTCTTACCCACAAAGGGTAGATTTATTTCTTTTGAGCAGTTGCATTAAACGATCGCTTGGCCCAGGCCAAGGCAACCAGGGTCAATAGCAACAACAATAAAAAACTATTGTTGAGTCCGTACATTTCTGCGATCAACCCGATAATGACCGGGCCAATCAAAAAGCCAAAATACCCGGCACTCGCTACCGATGCTAACCCATAGGCAGGGTTTATTCCCACTACTTTGGCAGCGGAGCTAAACAGGACAGGGATGATACAAGAATACCCCATACCCACCAACGTAAAACCTATGATCACCCAGGCAATTTTAGCGGTCAAGAGTAGGAGTATACCGGCAATCGCTACGGTTATGCCGAATAAAATCACTTTTGAGCGTCCGTGTTTTTGGATGTAATAGTCCCCGTTAAAACGTCCCAAAGTCATCGTCAGTGAAAAACCAGCATATCCCAGGCCTGCCAGCATGGCCCCGGAGCTTAAGAACTCATCCAAGTAGACCGTGCTCCAATCCGCTACAGCCCCCTCCCCGATCATGACACAAAAGGCGATGACCGCCAGCCCCATTACCGGGGCCCTGGGCAAGGCGAACAATGGCACTGGATCGCGGGTTTTGTCATCACGAATATCGCCTACATGCTTACGAATAAATAATAAGGCTACAAGTAAAACTATCAGTCCTGAAACGGTAAAATGTAAAATTGGGTTTACTCCAAGCCCGGCTAAAAGCCCCCCTATGCCTCCTCCTGCGATGCCTCCCAAACTGTAAAATCCATGCGTGGTAGACATGATGCTGATCATTTCTTTTTTCTCTATGGTATTCACCACGGCATTCATGGCAATATCCAGCCATCCCATACTGAACCCAAGGAAGAAAAGTGCCACACATAGCGAAATAAAGTCAACCGCCATCACCGGCGCCAAAATGACCATGCAAAAAAATAACAACGCATAAAGAGTAGTTTTACCTTCACCAATGGTATGTATCATCCTTGCACTGACCAGCATAGAGATAATGGCGCCTAAGGGTATGAAAAAAAGCGCAATCCCAAGAGCCCCATCAGATAGCTCCAGCTTTTCCTTTACTCCCGGGATCCGCGTCACCCAGAAGGAAAATAGGGTGCCTAAGATAAAAAAAGTGCATCCTGCGCTGAGATGAACGGGATTGTTTACGTAGATATATAACCTCCTGATCATGGTCCAAAAATAGCGGGATAATAGCCGTCTCCAATATCACGTTATTATCCAATCCTTGAACTTCATTAACCCTGTTTAGACCTTTTCTATAAATTCAGTGTAAATTAGGAACAAACCCTACGCTGCGTGAAACCACTTTACGAAAAAATTGATAAAAGTTTTGGGAGCTCTTTCACAGTAAGGACTTATTACTCAGAGCATATTTGTTGTATGCCTTTTTGGCACATACACCCGGAATATGAGCTGGTATACATCAAAAACGGTCATGGCAAACGTCATGTAGGTAAAATGATCTCTACTTACACCGATGGGGACCTGGTCTTGCTGGGCCCTAATGTACCTCACTCTTCGCTTAGCAATAATATTTACAAGAGCAATATGGAGGTGGTTATACAATTCAATGAAGATTTTGCCGGTACAGGGCTTTGGAGCATCCCTGAAATGGACCAAGTACATAAATTGTTGCAACGATCACGTCAAGGGATCTCTTTCGGCAATAGTATACGATGCCAGCTGGCTGATAAGTTGGTGGGCCTGTATCAACTTCATGGGTTTGAGCGGTTCATTGCTTTCCTAAAGCTCTTGCAAGAGTTATCGAAAACGAAGGACTACATATTGCTAGGAGCGGACCAGTCTTCCCTGCTGATCAAAGAAGTAGATTATGACCGGATCAACAAGGTCTATACTTATGTGGAGGAGCATTTTGCAAAGGAGATCTCACCTGGGGAGATCGCCCAGCATATAAACATGACGCTCCCGGCCTTTTGTCGCTTTTTTAAACGTACTACGGAAAAGAAATTTACCGAGTTCCTCAATGAATTTCGCATTTCTTACGCTTGTCAATTGATCATGGAAGGATCGTACTCCTTTTCAGAGATCAGCTATAAATGCGGTTTTCAAAACGTATCTTACTTTAACAGGCAATTCAAAAAGATTGTAGGCACGAATCCTACCTCGTACAAATCGGGATTCGAGAAGATCTTAGCACGTTAGTTTCACCACTTTATAACCAAAATCACATGAATATCGAACATGTCGCCATCTGGACGGACGATCTTGAAGCACTTAAAAATTACTATTCCCAGTTCTTTAAGGGCCGTCCTAACGAAAAGTATATCAACCGTTCCAAGAACTTTGAAAGCTATTTTTTATCCTTCGAAAGCGGTGCACGCTTGGAGATCATGAAGATGCCTGGGATACCTCCTACTAAAAACGATACGGTGCATCAACAGCATCTCGGTATCATCCACCTGGCCTTCGGGGTGAAAACTATGCAGGAAGTCAATGAAAAGGCTAAGGAACTGGAATTGGCCGGGTTCCCAATTCTTAGCGGCCCTAGAAAAACCGGTGATGGATATTACGAATTCGAGACTTTAGATCCCGGTGGCAATCGTATCGAGGTGACTACACTTTACCAATAGCAGGTCTGCACGTGTAGAGGCTATACCCGGGTTAAGATAGAGACAAACAAAAAAGGGATACAAAATGCATCCCCTTTAATATCATTAAGATTTGAAAAATTAATCTTTGTTCTTAATATCTTGTACTTGTACTCGAATTTCTTGTGCTATATTTTTAAGATCCTGCATCCCCTTTCTTACTCGAGTTCCAGCGGCATTGTTACCTTTATCATAGAATTTTTCAAAGTCAGCCTCCAACGCTTGTACTAAGTTTTTGAGTTCGTCATGTCTGTTCATACTTAATAGAATTTTAAGGTTATTGAAATTTTTTCAGTTTTAGAATGAGCCGGCAATATAGTCAAAATGTTTATAATTTAACGAAAAACCGACTTTTTTTTACTTTGTGACTGCAATTATTTCCTCCCGTTTATAAACACCAGTATCCAGTTTATGCTTGACAGCGGCGAAAGCTTTGATGGTCTCGCTGACATCTTCGAGGGTATGTACAGCCGTCGGGATCAGGCGTAGCATGATCACATCTTTAGGCACCACAGGGTAGATGACCATCGAACAAAATATGTTGTAGTTCTCGCGGAGGTCCATGGCCATGTTAGCGCCTTCTCCTATTCCACCATGGAATAGTACAGGAGTGACCGGCGACTGGGTTGTACCAATATCGAAGCCATGCTCTTTAAGTCCTGACTGTAAGGCGTTTACGATTTTCCAAAGGTTATTTTTAAGCTCGGGTCGGGTTTTCAGTAATTCCAATCTTTTTATAGCTCCTATCACCAGTGGCATCGGCAAGGTTTTGGCAAAGATCTGTGATCTCATCGTATACCGTAGGTAGTCGACTATAGGTTTTACCCCTCCCACAAAAGCGCCTATGCTAGCCATAGATTTGGCAAACGTAGAGAAGTAAATATCAATATCATCCTGGACTCCCAGTTTCTCACCCGTGCCGGCACCGGTTTCACCCATAGTTCCGAAACCATGGGCATCATCTACTAACAACCGGAATTGGTATTTCTCTTTTAGCGCCACGATCTCTCGAAGTTTGCCCATATTCCCTGACATGCCAAAGACCCCTTCGGTAATGACCAAAATACCTCCTTGGGTTTCTTCGGTTATCTTCTCAGCCCTTTGCAATTGTTTTTCGAGGTTCTCGATATTGTTGTGGGGGAACACAAAGCGTTTTCCCATATGCAGCCGGACACCATCGATAATACAGGCATGCGACTCTGCGTCATACACGATCACGTCCTTCCGATCCACTACAGCATCAATAATAGAGAGTACCCCCTGGTAGCCATAGTTTAGCAACATCACGGCTTCCTTATCGATGAATTCGGCTAATCTTTCCTCTAGCTCGATATGATGTACGGAATTTCCCGACATCATACGTGCCCCCATTGGATAGGCTAAACCCCAGTCTGCAGCCGCTTGTGCGTCTACCTTCCTGATCTCAGGATGATTGGCCAGCCCCAGGTAGTTATTTAAACTCCAGGTCAGGACCTCTTTTCCATTAAATCGCATACGTGGAGCTATTTCTCCTTCCAATTTGGGAAACATGAAATAATCCTTTGGCAAATGTGAATGCTGCCCCAGGGCCCCCTCTTCAACGCGTAGTTTATCAAAAATATCCACTGTTAATTTATTGTTATGTTAGTCTTCCAAAAAACACACAAATCTAACACTATTAAGTCTCTTGTAAAAGTACCATTTCATTTATCAGGGGGTCATTTCGAAAAGATGAATTTATTAAGTAGCATTGTATAAACAACCTTATCTCCCTCCTCTATGAAAAAAATCAACAAAATACTGGTCGCCAATAGAGGCGAAATAGCGCTTCGGGTCATGCGTACCGCTCGTGAAATGGGTATAAAAACTGTCGCTATTTTCAGTGAAGCAGACCGCAATGCGTTGCATGTACGGTATGCTGATGAAGCGGTATGTATCGGCCCGCCACCTTCCGCGCAATCCTACCTGGGCGGGGATGAGATTATCAAAGTATGCAAAAAGTTGAACGTGGATGCGGTGCATCCCGGGTATGGATTCCTTTCTGAAAACGCAGCCTTTGCCCGGCTGGCCGAAGAAAATGGCGTAAAATTTATAGGTCCGAGCCCCGAAGCCATTGAAACTATGGGAAGTAAGCTTGCCGCTAAAGCAGCAGTAAGTAAATACGATGTTCCCTTAGTGCCGGGTGTGGATCATTCGATCACCGATGTGGAAGAATCAAAACGCATAGCCGAAGAGATCGGCTACCCCGTACTGATCAAAGCCAGCGCAGGCGGTGGGGGAAAAGGGATGCGGATTGTTGAAGACCCTTCTGAATTTGAATCACAAATGGAACGTGCCGTCAGTGAAGCGAAATCGGCTTTTGGAGATGGTGATGTGTTCGTGGAAAAGTTCATCACTTCACCCAGGCACATAGAATTCCAAGTATTAGGAGACGAGCATGGCAATGTAGTGCATTTGTTCGAGAGAGAATGCTCCATCCAACGCCGTCACCAAAAAGTGGTAGAAGAGGCCCCTTCCTCCGTTTTAACTCCCGAAGTGCGCAAGGCCATGGGAGAGGCTGCTGTAGGTGTGGCCAAGGCCTGTAATTACTACGGGGCAGGCACCGTGGAGTTTATCGTTGATGATCAGCTTAATTTTTATTTCCTTGAAATGAATACCCGACTACAGGTGGAGCACCCTGTAACAGAGGAAATCACGGGAATAGACCTAGTCAAAGAACAAATAAAAATTGCCGAGGGACGCGAATTGCCTTTCAAACAAGAAGACCTGGCCTTCAAAGGGCACGCCTTTGAACTTCGTGTGTACGCTGAAGATCCGAAAAACAACTTTCTCCCTGATATCGGGAGACTAAACCAATACGTGAGGCCCCAAGGACCCGGCGTGCGCGTGGATGACGGTTTTGAGCAAGGTATGGACATTCCCATTTATTATGACCCTATGATCGCCAAATTGGTCACCTACGCAGAAAATCGTGAAAAAGCCATGGACCGTATGTTGAGAGCTATCGAAGAATATGAAATTTCCGGTATAGAAAACACGCTGGAATTCGGCACCTATGTACTTCAGCATGAGGCCTTTAGAAGCGGTAATTTCAACACGAAATTCGTTGAAAAGTATTTTACACCCGATGTGTTAAAAAGTACTGAAATAGACGCTGAATCGGAGATAGCGGCGGTCTTGGGTGCATCTTTGGTTAACAAGGCCAAACCTGGTCCTAAAGGAGAAAACCATGCGATCTCAGAAAACAAATGGCAAAAACGAAAGTGGATGCATAGTTAATAGCAAGGCACAAGGTACAAGATGACACCCTGGCAGGATACCTTTTAGAAGGGGACAAAACTTTAAGAAATGGCGGAAATAAGGCCTTTGAGGGCATGGAAATTTAATAGTGAATTATCAGCAGAGATTGGGGAGTTAACCTCCCCTCTCTTTGATGTAGTATCAAAAAAACAAAGAGATAAGCTCTATCAAAACCCACTGAACAGCATTCATTTGTCCGTTCCTAATAGTGCGGATGAGGCCTATACCCTTTTATCTCAATGGAAACAAGATGGCACCTTGGAGTTAGACGCCCTGCCTGGAATTTATGTTTATTATCAATACTTCTCCCTGGCAGGGAGTGACAAAGAATACTGTAGAAAAGGGTTTATTTGTAACATAAGAGCCTACGATTGGCCAGATAATGTTCTCCTACGACATGAGAACACGATACCAAAGGCAGTAAATGATCGTATCAGTATTCTTGAAAAGACCCAACTCAACGTGAGCCCCACACACGGTCTGTACACGGACCCATCTTTTGAGTTGGAGCGATACATGGATGAAAGCATGCGAAACCCGATCTATGAGACAGAAGATTATCAAGGGGTCAGGGATGTGCTCAGTGTCATACATGATGCTGCTGTAATCCAGCGATTCATGAGCGTACTGCGCAACAAGAAGATCATACTGGCGGATGGCCACCACAGGTATGAAGGATCATTGATGTACAAGAAGAAGATGATGAGCCTATCCGCTGACAGCACCGGGCAGGAAGGTTATCATTATCATATGATGTTTCTCACGAATACAGAGGCCGAAGATCTGCGCATCATGCCTACTCATCGTTTGATCAAGGGACTTCCTCCCATCAGCGAAGAGAAGCTGTTAGAAAAGCTGGAAGAGGACTTCACGATCAAACCTGTTGAAGATGCACATATGATCAACGAGATCATTTTGGGTAAAAAATGGGCTTTTGGGCTGCTTTTTAAAGAGAATGCCTATAAAATACGGTTGAAACCAGGGAGGGTCGAAACGTTGAAGTGGCAATTCCCGGAAGAGGTGAAACAACTGGACCTGACGGTGATGCATTATTTTATCATTGAAAAGGCCTTGGGTATTCCGGGAAAAAACCAGCGTGCCTCGGAAAACATTGAATTTGATAGGAGTTTCAGCGATTGCCTGGCTAAGGTGATCCGTGAGGAGGCCCAGCTAGCCTTGATCACTAATGATATTTCTATGGAGGAAGTAAAAAAGGTATGCTACAGCGGCTATACCCTGCCTCAAAAATCCACCTTTTTTTACCCTAAAGTAATTTGTGGGTTCTTATTTAGTTCCATTCAAGAGGATGAATTTCAGCCGCCCGATTATTCTTGCTTCTAAATCACCGAGGAGGAGGAGCCTGCTTAAGGCTATCGTGCCCTCTTTCAAAACTCAAACGAAAGAGGTACCAGAAGATTATCCAAATACGTTAAAACCCACGGCAGTAGCCTCATTTTTAGCGCAAAAAAAAGCATCGGCTTTTCCACCACAACAGGATGGATCCATACTGGTTACCGCGGACACGACCGTCATCCATGAAAATAAAATATTGGGCAAACCACGGGATGAGTCCGAGGCCCGAGAAATGTTATCTGTGCTTTCAGGCACAGTGCATGACGTAAACACGGGTATTTGCCTGACCAGCCACGATAAACAGGTGACTTTTGACGAGGTCACCAAGGTTTATTTCCAAACACTCACGGACCAGGTGATCTGTGATTACATTTCAACATTTCGCCCATTTGATAAAGCGGGTGCCTATGGTATTCAAGAATGCATAAAACCCGGCACGAATCTTCTCTCCGATGCAGAGGACCAATATCTCCGAGAAAATAGTTTAACTAACTTCTATAAAGAAGTTACTGCCCACCTTAGCCCGAACCCTCCCGTATTTTACATTGATCGCATTGAAGGCTCCTACTTTAACGTGATGGGACTGCCGATCGTAAGGCTTTACCAAGAGCTTGTAAAATTCTAGAAAATCGAGAGGGTTCGCGACCAGGGGATCGCCACCCTAGCAATAAAAGCCAGTTTCTATCGAAAATATAATGATAGATAATCATGAAGGAGATCTTTAACTATCTCAAAAATCACCTGGAAGAAGACTTTCGTCCCGGGTATTACATAGCGCTGGGTCTTTTTCTAGCCGCCTGTATCGCTATTAACTATTCTCTTGACTTTGAAGACTCTATCATTGATAGTTATTATGGGAAAACCGTGAGGATCGTTTATTTTTTCCTGTTTTATGGTTTTGCTTATTACGGCGCTACCGCCCTGTTGGTAATTTTTAAAAAAAGATATGACATTTTAAGGAATCCATGGTTTTGGTTAAAGAGTGCTTTCATCCTTTTCTTGCTCGCCCTTGATAGTGGCTTTCATTACCATGACCTGGTGGTGAGGCAATTAGTGTCCCCTGTAGCACATTATTTTACCACGAAAGTTGTAAAAAACTTGATCAATGTTTTAACCATGGTACTTCCCATGATCATTTTTTACCGTCTTTATGATCGCCAGGTGGGTAGCTTTTATGGCTTAACCCTGCGGGGCTTTAACTACAAGCCTTATTTGTTCATGCTATTGGTCATGGTTCCGGTAGTGACCGCAGCTTCTTTCACTGAAAGTTTTAACGATTTTTATCCCATATACAAAAGGAATGCAGTTCATGCCCATTTGCAAATAGCAGAATGGATACCCGCTATGGTCTATGAACTTGCCTATGGGTGGAATTTCCTCACCGTAGAGCTCGCCTTTAGGGGATTCATGGTCTTATCTTTGGCAAGTATCATGGGGCGCAATGTAGTGGTGCCCATGGTCGTTACTTATTGTTTCTATCATTTTGGCAAGCCTGGGGCAGAGGCGATCAGTTCCATCCTTGGGGGGTATATCCTGGGAGTTATTGCTTATGAAAGCCGTAGTGTATTCGGAGGCATCATTATCCATGTGGGTATAGCTTGGATGATGGAATTTTTTGCCTGGCTACAGCAAGAGATATAAATTAACGTGAGTTTTGGGCTTAATTACCAAGTAGTCAATGGCTTAACCGCTGAAAAAACAGGGAAGACCGCCGAGAGTCACAGGGATTACTCCGTGTCCTCCACGCATTCACTGTGTCCTCTGCGGTTAAAAGCTGGTTTTCAATACTTTGCATTGAAGTGAAGTATTCTAGGCGGTTGATTAACCAAAACTCACGTTAAATTAAAACGAGATATGGATACCGAGTTACAACGTGCAGAAAAAACCCTGAGATCCTTGATGCTAAGGCATGTACCACCACTTACTGCCAGGGTGAACAAAACATCGCAGCTTGAAATGGCAGGCAACAAGGAGGCCATGCAAGGGAGACAAAAGGTGGATGGATTTTACTTTGGAAGCATCATTCCAAAACCTAAAGATATCCGGCTCTACTTTTTTCCCATCTATACCCATCCAACAGAATTTACCCTGTCCCCTTCGTTACAAAAATGCCTAAAGGGCAAAAGCTGTTTTCATATCAAAAAGCTCACCGAAGAGTTGGAAGAGGAGATAAATACCATGATCACCAAAGGGGTATCTCTATACCTTTCGGAGGGACTGGTGTAAAGTTGACTTCGGCCCTTTTATGTACTTCGTGGCAAATCTAGCACAGGTTCAATGAAACGGGAGAAACTTGGCATCATTCACCGGGTAAGTAGGCCGCTTTGGATTTAGCTCTTCGCCATTTAATCTTTTTTCGTAAAGTTTTAAAAACTCCTTTACCATGACCGCCACCGAAAAGCAATCCATAGTACGCTCGTATATTTTTTTATGGCTGTAGCTATGAATTTCTTTTATCGCCTTGACCAATTCATTGCTATCTGCTGACAGGAAGCCTGTATTTTCATCAACAATTTCCGGCAGCGAACCATAGGGAGTGGCAAATACCGGGCACCCGAAGTACATGCTTTCCGTTATGGCTAGCCCGAATGGCTCATTCCAAATAATGGGAAACACTAGGCCACTGGATTGATCGAGTACTTTGTTTTTTTCATCACCTCCTGTCATACCATAAAAATGTATCCTTGGATCAAGCGTTAACCTGAAACCCATATGAAGATTTAGCCTATCACCGCCCAATACATGGAGATGGTGTTTGCTTTTTTGAGCGATCTTAATGGCGCCTTTTATATTTTTCACACGCCAGGCTGCCTTTCCAAGAAAGTGCAAATGCCGCTCCCTTTTCTTGAACGACGGCTGACCGTAATCCTCGGGGTCAAGACCATTATACACAAAACACTCGGCGCCGTGCAGCTCAGCATGCTTTTTCGAGACAAACACGGTATTGATGTCATGGAACTCTTCCTTGGTATTCGATTCCATATGGATCAAATAAGGTTTGTCCAAGGGTTCTTTGGGAGGTATATAGAGGTGCACAACATCTACCCCCGGGGGTATTTGATCATTTAAGTTCTTCCCGGGATCTAATATCAAAACTTCGGCGAAGTCCGAATAGCTCCCCTCTCCTACTAAGTAGGTCACCTTGTGGCCTTGCCTAACGAGCTCTTTTCCAAGCCACCAAACTACACGTTGGATACCCCCGTATTTTACTACAGGGATCGGCTTATCAAAAACAATAAGTATATGCATAATTAGTGATGGGTATCTGTCAACGTTTTCTTTACCATGCCATACTCCGTCCATGTAAGCTTTTTTTGGCGGGTGTTTTTTCGAATGGCCAGGTTCCTTTCCAGCGATTCTTTGGTTTTATATCCACGTGCATGGTCCAAGTGTATACAGATCGCCCGATGCCGGATCTGCTTACCTTTGATGTTTTTGTTTTCCAGCCGCTCCCCCAGCTCGCGATCGGGCCCGCCATACTGCATTCTTTCGTCGTACCCGTTCACTGCTAGTAAATCATCCTTCCATACCGAGGTATTGCAGTTGTTGAAAGAGGCATTAGCAGGCGTAATAGTATCTAGGAATTTACCCCATCCGGGGGAAGCAGAAAGCTTCCTGAGTTGTGATCTCCCCTCTAAGCCCTGCTGCTTCAGCCATTGCGTTGAAAAACATTTCTCGCTCAAGATCTCTTCTTTTCCTATTGCCCGGCTGATATCCATCGGGAGTTTGCAGTACCCCCCCGAAAGAAAACACCCCTGTTCGGCCAAGCGAACATGGGTAGCGATAAAATCTTTCCTGGGCACGCAGTCGCCATCTGTAAACAGGAGATAGTCTGAACTCGTTTTTTCAATGGCCAGGTTCAAAATAGTTTGTCTCCGGTATCCTTTATCCTCATGCCATAGATGTGTGATAGAAAGGTCAGACTCACTTTTAAACCTTTCGATAAGCGCCTTGGTCTCTTGGCCCGAGCCGTCATCGGCAATGATAATGTCAAAATTACGATATACCTGGCACTCATAACCCCAAAGGACCTTTTCAAGCCATTCGGGCATATTGTAGGTGGCTATAATTACCGTTACACTCAATTCATTGCTCATTTCTTTGCCCTGTTTAATTCCCACAGCCTTAAATACTTCATAAAATTAAGGTAAGAGGTTAACCCGCTAAAAATAAAGCCGTAATAGCCGTCTAAAAAACCTAGCCTCAAGAAGTACTTTCTGAAGAACTTATAAAGCGGGCTGATCATCACATGGATCACGAAGTAGGCCTTTTTTCCTTTTTTGTGCTTTGCATGAGCAGCTATAACGGCAAATTTCCTAACCTGTTCATAATGTTCTTCCAGGTTTTGATAGGCATAATGCAATATTCTACTTTTCAATCTCTTCACATGGCCTGATCTCACAATCACCCTGTCGTGAGGATTGGTGCCTCCCCATTCTCCCCGGGTCCTGTTCCATAGCCGTAGTTTACGGTCAGGATACCAGCTGTATCTTAGCCAATGCCCACAATAGTTATTCAGGCGATTGAACATGTAGCCGTCGTATTGCCAGTCTTGTTTCGCTTGCAGGATTGAAAGTTTCATTCCCTCGGACACACGCTCATCCGCATCCAATGACAAAACAACATCATAACGGGCCTGGCGCATAGCATAATTTTTTTGCTCAATGTGACCTTCAAAAGGATGTTGCAAAAATTTTACCCCAAGCTGTTTACAGATGTCCGGGGTTGTATCTGTACTGAAAGAATCTACTACGACTACCTCATCAACCACCTCTTCCATGGATTGGATACAGTCACGAATGTTCCGCTCTTCATTGTAAGTGATGATCACACCTGAGATCTTTACCGGGTTTGACACTAGTAATGTTCCTCCTGTTTCAGCATTAATAAAGCCACAAAAGTAAAAACGTGAACTCGATATAAAAATAGGCCAGGATTAAATTTAAGGAAGATCTCTTGGTGATTCTTTGAGCTTTGGTGGCCGGGGAAGCTTTGCCACCAATACGCAAATGCACCAAGGTTCAGCAAGCACGGGATGAAGTCAACGCAATAAATGACTATTGGGTGCAGGCTAAAATGAGCTTTTTACCGATCCAGTACAAATAAAAAAGAGGCTGTTCTTTTACAAAAAACAGCCTCTTTTACAGTTTTTAATCCTTTAATGGTCCTGGGCACCCGTTCGCTTACGGGGTATCTCCTCCATCAGCGCTGGCATTCTTCCTGCGTTTTTTGCCATCTTCATCGGTGATCATATCGTCGTTTTCCAATCGCTTTGATACCACGAGGAAGGGCCCGGACACCACTTTTTCTCCCTCTGCCACACCTTCAATTATTTCGATGTTTTCATAGTCGCTAATACCGGTTTCTACTTCTCTCATCTTAGCCATCCCTTCTTGTTCTACGAAAACCACTTCTTTCACTTCATCATCATTGCCGGGCACGTTGTTTTGTGACTCTTCCTGTTCCCCAGTATCATCACGCTGATCCTTTTTTTCCTGGCCCGGTATCCTGGTGGTGACAGCGGCCAGGGGTACGGAAAGCACATTATCCTTTTGGTTCGTGATAATTTCTACACTGGCTGTCATCCCAGGGCGGAAAGGATACTTATTGCCTTCCTTTACCAGGTCCCGGTAAGAGGAGTTAAGTATTTTGATCCGTACTTCAAACTCGGTAACCGCATCCACAGAGGCTTTGTCATTGGCCGTGTTGGCAATAGCAGTGACCAATCCACTGAACTCTTTGTCCATGTAAGAATAAGAATCTACATCAATAATTACCGTATCACCTATGGATACACGAATGATATCATTTTCGTTAACATTCACGCGCACTTCCATTTGGTTTAAGTCTGCAATGCGCATGATCTCGGTACCTTGGAACTGCTGGGTGCCCAATACAGTTTCTCCTTGCTCTACATTCAATTTGCTAACGATCCCGCTCATAGGGGCAATGATCGTAGTTCTTCTAAGGTTTTCCTGCGCTTGAGAAAGAGAAGCTTCACTGCTTTTTACCACAAAGCGTGCGGCCTCTAACTGTTCTTCGGCTGATTTAAGATCATTTTTAGCTACTTCATAGTTCTGCTCTGCCAGTTGCCAATCTGCTTCTGAAATGACCTTTTCATCCCATAGTCTCTTTTGTCGCTCAAAGTCAAGTTTAGCCCGCTGATAGGTGGCCCGCGCCCTTGAAAGTGCCGCGGCAGAAGAGGCCTGGTTCGCTCTCTGCGTATTTAGAGAGGCCCTCGATTGCTCCAATGCTGCAATAAAATTATCCGGCCTTATTTTCGACAATACCTGTCCCTGCTGCACAGAATCCCCTTCTTCCACGGCCAATTGGATCAACTCTCCCGATACTTCGGGGCTGAGCTTCACTTCTACCACGGGCTGCACCATACCTGAAGCGCTTACCTTTTCCGTGATGGACACCCGCTTGGCCTCTGCCAGGGTAACTTTAATTTCGTTAGGCTTGCCGATCCAACCCGCGGATTTACCTACAACGAGGAATACGATGATCAATCCTATTGCACCCAAGAGGTAAAACAACCATTTATTTGATTTTTTCTTTTTTGCCATGATTTGATATTCTGCGAGATTAGTTAAAGTTCAGTGGTTTGCCTTGGTAAAAATCGAGTATTTTAAGCCTGAAAATGTAGTCGTATTTAGCCCTTACCAGGTCAGATTGGGATTGAAAAAGATCATTTTCAGCAATTTGATAGTCTATGAAATTCAGCGCTCCCAGTTCGTACCGTTGTTTTGTAATGCGGAAGGACTCTTCCCTAGCCTCTACTTGTTTTAAGGAAGCATAGTAGGATTTTGAGGCAGCTTCCACATCGATGTAAGCTTGCTCTATGGTTTGCCAGAGCTGGTATTTAGCATCTTTCACATTGATCGCTGCCCGGTCTTGGTTGATCACGGCTTGTTGTATCCCGGCACGGGTTTGGAACCTGTTAAATATAGGAATGCGCAGGTTAAACTGTATGAACCTGCTTAAGTTATCATCCAGTTGATCAGAGACCGGGATGGTTTCAAAAGCCGATGCATTTCTCGACGGCAGGTCGATCGCTTGTATACCCGTTCCGTCATCAAATACCACCCTATTGTACAGTTGTACCTGATCGCCACCATTGGGATTGTCAATAAAAACATCATCAAAAGCCACAGGCTGCTGGGATCCGTCAGAGTATCGTGTGGTGAAGCCTGCCCTTAAGGTTACCGACGGGTATAAGTTCCCCTTGGCTGCCTTCACTGCCCATTCGGAGCTTTCTTTATTGAGGTCAGCGCTTTGGATCTCGGGCATATTATTCAGGGCGATCTCATATACTTCCAGCGCCGTTACGTCCAGCAAGTTCTCCTCCACGTTTATTTCGGGAACTATGATATCGATATTTGTTTCAGGGGGTAATTGGAGCGCTTGCTTTAATTGGATCTTGGATAACTTGTAGTTGTTTTCGGAAGTGACCACGTTGAGCTCATTCGTGGCTTCCTGGGCTAAAAGATCGAGTAAATTCGCCTTGGGGAGTGCCCCTGCCTCTACCTGCCTGGACGTTCTCTCCAACTGCTGCTCCGTAGAATTTAACTGTTTCTTGGAATTTTCAAGCAGTTCGCGGTTAAACAAGACATTAGTGTAAAGGGTGATCACATTTAACACGACGTTATTTTTCGTTGTTTCCAGGTCTTTCTGGATTGCCTCGAACGAGGATTGGTTTTGTTTGATGGTATTTCGAAGATTAAACCCGTTAAAAACCGGTATTGAACTAAGAAAAGTGCCGTTGGAGGTAACGATGCGCTGGTTATCCACGAACAAGTTGGTCGTAGGATCAATTGATCTACCCCAATTCCAGCTGTAGTCCCCGGTGATATTTGCATCTGGTAGCAAAGCCCGTTTGGATTGTTGCAGGTCAATATCAGCGCTTTGAACTGTCAACCTACCTCGCTGTACATCCAGGTTGTTCTCTAGTGCATAATCTATGCATTCCTGCAAGGTCCACCCCTCTTCGTCTTTTTGCCCCAGCACCAAGCTAGAGAACATGACGAATACAATGATTAGTTTGATCTTCATGATTGATTGATGTTTATAAGTCAATATCCGGGATATAAATAACTTCATGGATCCAATGGAGGCTTTTCAAGTATTGCAATGAAATATCCTTCAAACCGGAGTCCATTTCAATTACGAGACCCGCCAGGTCATTTTTTCCTTTGCGTGAGACTGACATTGTTGCTATGTTACAATCATCATTGGACAAGATATTCGCTATGTTGGCGATGCTACCTTTGGTGTCCTCGGCCTTGATGATAAGGGTATGCATGGAAGCTGAAAAGTTGGCATTAAAGCCATCTACCTCGGCAATATTGATCACGCCTCCTCCCTTGCTTTCCCCGATCACCTCTATCTTTTTATCTTCTTTTTCTATGTTTACCTTAATGGTGTTAGGGTGAAAGGTAGAAGCATTACCAATGGATCTAAAATTGTATTCCAACCCAGCTTTTTTTGCGTGCTCAAATGCGTTCTTTATTCTTTTATCATCGGTCTTATAATCTAATAATCCTGCTACAATGGCTTTGTCACTACCATGCCCTTCAAATGTTCTTGCAAAAGAGTTGTAAAATGTGATTTCTGCCCTACTCGGTAAGGCTCCTAAAACTTTGATAGACGCACGGGCTATTCGTACTACACCGGCTGTGTGAGAGCTTGAAGGACCGATCATTACGGGCCCGATCATATCAAAAACACTACTTTTTTCAGCCATGATAAACCACCGATTCGTATGATTCCAATATTAGCGATAATTTTACGGCTCAAGAGTACCATTCGTTTTAAATGGTTATTTTTCTACTTAAAAATAAAAAATGGATGATGGAATTCCATCTTAACTATCCATACTGGACGATTTGATCTTTGAAGGCATATTTTAACAACGATTGGATAGAGGATACCCTAGAGATATCTCTCAAGGATAGAGCTTTACAGTTTGGCGATGGGTTGTTTGAAACCATGATCGTAAAAAATGGGAAGACCCGGTTTTTAAATGATCATTTAAAAAGGCTCCGGGAGGGAGCATACGCCATCGGGTTGGATTTTGACCACCTGTCTTTATCGGAACGTCATCTTACCGAGATCATCGAAGAATTACTGCGACAGAACAATACCCCGGATCAGGCACGAGTAAAATTACAACTTTGGAGAAAAGCTGCCAATGCCAGCGGTTACTCCCCACGAAATACAGGGGCTAATCTCCTAGTAACCGCGTATCCCCACACTGCTTTTGATTACAAGGTACGCAGCAAAGTAGCCCTCTCTTCAAAGGTTTCTTTAGTAGCTTCTACCACCAGCAGGTTTAAAACCATGAGTGCCCTACCTTACGTTATCGCTTCGGCAGAGTGCCTGCAAAGAGGTATGGATGACTTGGTGCTCACAGATCACCGGGGTTTTATGAGCGAATGTATCTCGTCTAACTTGTTTTGGGTTTTGGATGAAACGCTCTTCACGCCCAGTTTAAGTACCGGTTGTATCGAAGGCATCATGAGGGGCCAAGTCCTTAAAAAGTGCTTGGAGTTAGGAATAGAAGTGTTTGAGGTGGAAAAATCACCGGGTATACTTACCAGTGCCGATGCTGTTTTCAGCGTAAATGCCGCCGGGTTTTATCTTATCCAAGCATTGCAAAAGCAATCTTATGTAACTAAACACCTGGTCGTAAACCAGTTGATTGAATCCATACAAGCCGTCTGAAAATAGATAAGGTCCATCTCTACAAGAAAATAATATTTCTTTAATCTATTTGGGTTACTTTACCAAGTAAATCGTAATAATATGTATGAAAATGAGTCTCAATCTTACATCAAAGACCAATGTTGAAAAAGTGTGGATAACTTCTTGAGCAAAGTGTATTAAAAAATTTTATCCTACATAAAATAATTTATATTATTGTTCACTGTATTCAGTCTATAGCGTATGTACAACGACCCGGACATCTTGATTAGTAAAGTTCAAATGATCATGGAATCTCCCACTGAAAGGGCTAAATACCAGGAACTTACATCATTTCAAGAGAAGTTAAGCTTCATCAAAAATCACTTCATTATGAATGATATGGCAGTGAGATTGCTGGAAAGGAGGTATCTTCTCAACGAAGATAAAAGAGATGAATTGATGAGGACGGTGGATGATATCATCGCTAAAACTGACTGATAACCAGGTAAAAACCTTACATCAAACCGCAATAGGGGCTTTTATACCGGGGTGTGACTGGTAGTTCACGATTTCAAAGTCTTCGAACTTGTATTCAAAGATAGAGCTAGGTTTTTTAAGTTTTAATTGGGGTAATGAAAAGGGACTTCGAGTAAGTTGCAACCTTGCTTGTTCGAGGTGATTGGTGTATAAGTGTACGTCTCCTCCTGTCCATACAAATTCACCAGGTTCTAGGTCACATTGCTGGGCAAACATATGTATCATCAATGCATAGGAGGCAATGTTAAAAGGGACGCCCAAAAAGAAATCCGCACTGCGTTGGTAAAGTTGGCAAGAGAGCTTATCCCCTGCCACATAAAATTGGAACAACGCATGACACGGAGGAAGTGCCATACGATCCACTTCCGCAGGGTTCCATGCACTAACAATGTGCCGCCTGGAACCAGGGTTGTTTTGAATTTGCTGCAGTACCTTGCTGATCTGATCCACTTTTCCACCCGTGGGTGTTGGCCAACTTCTCCATTGGTGACCGTATACGGGGCCTAGCTCGCCATTTTCATCCGCCCATTCATCCCATATGGAAACGCCATTATCATTTAAGTACTTGATATTAGTATCCCCGTTAAGAAACCAAAGGAGCTCATGGATAATAGAGCGAACATGCAGTTTTTTGGTGGTCACTAACGGGAAGCCTTCCGAAAGATCAAAGCGCATTTGTCTACCAAAAACAGACAATGTTCCTGTACCCGTCCTATCCTCTTTTCGATACCCATGATCAAGAATGTCCTGCATTAGGTCCAAATACTGCTGCATGTTAATAACAATTTAAATTTAATTAGCTAAGTTATCGATTAGATCAATAGTTTCTACGACCTTATCTCCAGATTTTTCAATTTTACGAGGAAGGTCAAAAATTCGGAAGGACAACTTTATAACCGTCGGCCTACGGTAATGTTATTCATATAAATCGCATTCATGTAATGTTTAAAAAAACTGCCCAACGGGTCCTCATCATTATTTTTTCAATTACGGCCGTTTTGTCAATCTTTCTGAAAGACCTGCGTTTTAATTATGTTTTTGAAGATTTTTTCCCCATCGGCGATCCCGACCTGGAGTATTATCGTGAGTTTCGTTCCCTTTTTGAAAACGATAATGATTATCTTTTGATCGGGTTAAAAAACCACCCGTCCATCTTCGAAACCGCTTTCTTACAGCGAGTAGACTCGTTGACCCAAGATCTGCAAGGGCTGGAAGAAATAAAGTCGGCAATTTCCATTACGGACACTAAAAGATTGATCATCAGCCAAGCCGGGATCTACCAGCTTCCTTATCTCTACATTGATCAGCCTGCTCGATACGCACAAGACTCCGCAGTAATTTATCAAAGTGCATTGCTAAGCGAAACGCTAGTATCCAAAGATGGCAAAGCCTTGGCCATTATCATAAAACACGAGGATATAAGCACAAAAGAGGAGTCAGATGGCCTTGCAAACAAGATTGTAAGCTTGGTAAGGTCTTACGCATTCGACTCCTACCACCTCGCGGGTAAGGTGCATGCACAGCAGGTATTTATCAATAAGCTGCAAGTTGAGCTAGTGACTTTTCTATCTGCGTCTATTATCCTGATCGTCTTGTTTTTGGCGTTTGCCTACCGGAACTGGTGGGGTGTTATTATCCCCTTAGGGGTGGTTTTTATGTCGGTCCTTTGGATCATGGGACTTATGGGGCTAACGGGAAAGCAGTTGGATTTTATCATGGTGCTTTTGCCCACGATCATGTTCGTGGTGGGAATGTCGGACGTGGTACATATTATGACAAAATATATCGAACAATTACGCCTAGGCTTCCACAAAATAAGTGCAATAAAAACCACGTTCAGGGAGGTAGGGCTGGCCACTTTTTTGACTTCCCTCACAACGTCCGTAGGTTTTCTTACGTTACTGACGGCTAGCATCAGGCCTATCCAGGGGTTTGGGCTTTTTACCTCCATAGGTGTGTTTATCGCCTTTATTGTGGCCTTTACTTTGCTTCCTTGTTCATTGCTGCTACTGCCCAGGCCACAGGTATCCCGAAAACTCGTCCATCGATCCAAATGGTTCGGGATCTTAAGTTTTCTCTTTATCCGCACGTTGAAAAACGGGTGGTCCGTCATATTGATCAACGCCGTGATCGTGCTGGTCTCGCTTTACGGTATTTCATTGATCCGTATCAATACTTTTTTGATCGAGGATCTTCCCCAGGACGACCCCTTGAAACAGGATTTCCTGTTTTTTGATCAAAATTTCGGCGGGTCACGGCCGTTCGAGATCACGGTTGAAGCGAAAAAAGGATCGGTGTTGTCCGAGGAAGTAATTTCAGAGATTGACAGGCTTTCTTCATACCTTTCTGATTCATTGGAGGCGGGAAATATCATTGGCCCGCATACCCTGGTGAAATCGATCAACCAGGCCATTAACGGGGGTAGATCAGACGCCTTCACCCTGCCCAGCAGTGATTATGAAAAAAAACAAGTGAAAAAGAACTTAAGCAGGGTGCTTAAAAGAAATGAACAAGCCAACATCGTGCTCTCCCAAGATCAAAAAACTGGCAGGATCAGCATGCGTGTAGGAGATATTGGCAGTGCCATTTCCTTAGAACGTACCGAGCGTTTAAAAGAGTATATTGAGCGTCATACGGATTCATCACTTACCAGCTTCAAAATAACGGGAACTTCCAACCTTATCGATAAAAACAATGTCTACTTGGCGGAAAACATGTTTGAAGGGCTTGGAATAGCTTTTGCAGTAGTAGCTTTCATCGCGGGCTTACTGTTTAGATCCTTACGTATGGTCTTGATCGCCCTCATCCCTAATGTCATTCCCTTGGTGACAGTGGCAGGCATTATGGGGATATTCGGGATTACACTTAAATTATCCACGTCTATTGTATTTACAATCGCCTTCGGTATTGCCGTGGATGACACCATCCACTTCACAAGCAAGCTTAAACTAGAATTAGACAAAGGTAAATCTTTGCTCTATGCCTTAAAAAACACTTACCTAAGCACGGGTAAGGCCATTTTAGTCACCAGCATCATTTTGTCCGGTGGTTTCCTTACCCTGCTTTTATCCTCCTTTGGGGGCACTTTTTACACAGGGTTGCTGATCAGTTTAACACTCTTCATAGCGGTTGTCATTGACCTTTCACTTTTACCTGTACTGATCATGTTCTTTTACAAAACGAAAAAACAAAAAGTGTAAATTGTAGTATGATCAGGGTCATTCTTTTCATTTTAGTGGTAGTGGTATCATGTCTTTTTTTTATTCCTTGGAAGCCGACACCTGCCCTTAAAAACCCGAAAATACATGGAGTGAGCCTGGAAGCTCCCAGGAATCCTGTCCGAACGCAGGACCTACTGCCGCTGCTAGAAGTAAATACAGAGTGGGTATCCGTCATACCTTACGCTTTTATAGACCCCGCTGAGCCTAAGGTACAGTTCCATTATCATCAACTTTGGTGGGGAGAGGGGATACAAGGCACCATATCCACGATACAAATGGCCCAAGAAATTGGACTTGAAGTCATGCTTAAACCCCATGTTTGGGTAAGAGGCCAAGGATGGGCAGGGGACTTCAACTTACATACTGAAGAACAATGGGAATTATGGGAAGATACCTACCGGGAGTATATCATGACGTACGCCCGGCTGGCGGATTCTATGAATGTTAAACTCTTTTGCATAGGCACAGAATTCAGGCAAGCTGTCAAGCAACGTCCCGGATATTGGCGCCAATTAGTGACCCAAGTAAGGTCTATCTACACTGGCAAGATCACCTATGCCGCCAATTGGGATAACTACAACAATGTCACATTTTGGCCAGCACTAGATTTTATTGGTATAGATGCCTACTTCCCATTATGTGAAAGAAAGACACCTACAGTAGGAAGTATCTTAGAAGGATGGCAGCCATTAGAGACCCTGCTGAAAGATTTTTCAGAACGCCACGGTAAACCGATCCTTTTCACTGAATATGGGTATAAAAGCATCGACTACACGGCAGCTGGACATTGGAAACACGACGAGGATACACTTTTGATCAATAACGAGGCCCAAACTCACGCTTACGATGGTCTATATCAAGCTATTTGGGATGAGCCATGGTTTGCAGGCGGATTCCTTTGGAAATGGCACTTGCAAGATCCCCGTTGGCCTGGAAAACGGGAAAGAAACTTTACCCCGCAACATAAACCGGTAATAAAAATCATAAAAAAAAGATATGAAAAATATAAAAACCCGGGAGAGAATGAGTAAATTTGGATGAGATAATTCCAGATATGGAAAAAAGAAAAAAGGACCCTAAAAATACAAAGGCAGAAGAGCCTATGGCGCTTTATGGCACATTCGCTATGCCCTTAGCTTTCTTATCTGTTATTTCAAGCCAGAGCCTCACCACCACTAAATTTCCGGGCATAGCTCTTACGGCGCTTCAAAATGAGACCTCACTTTCTCCCCAAGAAATAGCTAACATCCTTGGTATAAGCAAAAGCAAATATTACGAACTGCTAAAAATGGAAGATCTAGGTCCTAAAAACATCGATGCTTTAGCCGATTTTGCAGCACTTTGGAATAAAGGCATCGAGGCTTTTGATGGAGACAAGCAAGTGCTGAAAGAATGGCTGCTTACCAGGAACGAAAACTTGGGAGGGGTAAAGCCCATTGAATTATTATCGTCAAGAATTGGGAGAAGAGAATTAGAGCAAGCCTTCCTCCGCATAGAACATAGCCTCTACGGATGATCCTGTTCCATATCGACAAATGGAAGTACAGGAACGTTTGGCCCCCGGAAGGCACTTTACACGCCCCTGGAAGATGGAATGAGGTGGGCCAATGGATAATTTATTGCTCTCCAACCGTGGCATTAGCCAAATTGGAGATCCTAGCCAATGACAATTTTCTCCCGGTATCCCGGGTATGCATGACCCTCAAAGTAGGCGATGGACAGGGGGTATATGAAGTCACATTGAAAGACCTGGACGATAACTGGATGGCAAAACCGTACCCAAAGGAATTGGGAAGGCATACGAAAAAATTCCTGGCTTCCGGTAACCTCTTGATGAAAGTGCCCTCGGCCCAAAGCTATCGTGAGAGTAACTACTTGGTCAATGCCAGGCATCCTAAATTTCATAGTGCCGTAGAGCTGATCAGCGTTGAGCGAGAACCTTTTGACCCGCGCCTAAAGTAGTATTTGCCCAAAGCCCTTGGACAGCAATAAAAAAAAAGAGGCTGCCATTTAGCTGACAGCCTCAACATCGCAGGGAAAAATTAAGGAACTACTTAATCAACTGTTGCATCCCCTGTGACTCCATCTACACTGATCTCAAACCTTCGGTCGCACGCTCCATCCCCAAAATCAACCGTGATAATATTTTCATCTGTAGTGATCTGCTTAACCCCTTCTACCGGTATCCTTGCCCTCCTGCTTGGGATGCAGGCTCGTTTGTAAACCAGCGTATCCAATATCTCTACTTCATAGGCTACTCCCCGTCTTGTAATACCATTTGCTTCTCCTGTTACAAGATGGGAGTCTTCCCTAGGATTACGTTCTCTTTTCCATACGCGTACTTTATCCACTTCACGCGTGGCAAAAGTTTCATCAGGCCATATTACTTTACCTCCTTCCAAGGTGATATGAAATGTGGGATAATCTTCTACAGTCGTTGAAATATTCTCAAGGGTCCTTACTCCTTCTATAGCAATATCATTGATCGAATACTCTATGAGCGTAGTAGTTACAACAGACCCAGGCTCAAAACGTGGGCCTGTATATACGATAACGATCTTACCTTTTCGAACATTCCCATTTCGATCCACGCAACCTTCTCCAAAATCGATCGTGATCGTACCGCTTTCTCTACCTCCTTCAAAGGTGACCACATTTTCGCAAAACCGGTCATCATCGGGTTCATCACCTTCAGCCACCCGGCCTCCTTGGAGTACCTCGCCAGTAGACTCCAAGCTAAGCGACACCATATCATCGACATCTTCATAAACCGCGGCGATCTCAGTATCGCTAACCCCGGCTTCCGTTAATTCACTATCCAGGGATGTTTCATCCATTTCTTCATTACAAGCCGTAAGTGTGACCACTGCTACCAGCATCAGCAATCCAAGTTTTTTCATTACCTTCGAGTTTAAATCTAGAATCGTTTTCATTGCTTCTTCGTTTGTTTTGTATGGCTTAGATGATGCCCCTGGCCGAAGGTTTAAATGAAGATTAATTTTTTTTCGTTTTTTTATAACTTCTTATAATCTAAGTGAGTTAGCGTATATTAATGAACATGCAGAAGATGAAACACCTCTTTATCATTATTGCATTACTTGCTGGCACCACTAGCATGGCCCAATTGAAGATCAAGATCGCCAAACTGAAGTACGATGGCGGAGGAGACTGGTATGCGAACAAAACGGCCCTTCCTAACCTGGTAGAGTTCTGCAACCGCGAGCTAGGCATGAATTTAGACGAGGATGATGAAGTAGTGGACGTTGGCAGCCCAGACCTTTTCTTGTACCCTTTTGTGTATATGACCGGGCATGGCAACGTGGTTTTTTCTGAAAGTGATGCAGAAAATCTCAGGAAATATTTACAAGCTGGCGGTTTTTTGCATATTGATGATAACTATGGGTTAGATCAATTTATCCGGTTAGAAATGAAGAAGGTATTTCCAGGGCTTGAGTTCATTGAACTCCCTTTTGATCACCCGATCTACCGTCAAAAATTTGAGTTTTCAAACGGCTTACCGAAAATCCACGAACACGATGGCAAGCCTCCCCAAGGTTTTGGCCTCATCTACGAGGGGCGATTGGTGGCTTTTTACAGTTACGAGTCTGACCTTGGCAATGGATGGGAGGACCAAAACATTCATAATAATCCTGAAAGTAAACGACAAGAAGCATTGAAAATGGGGGCCAATATTTTAGCCTTTTGCTTCACCCAGTATCAATAGGATTACACTTACTGCTTAAGTATAAGTGTAATTGGACGGTTAGCTATTTTTTTCAATCCCGTTCTTAAAGTCAGCAGTTGGCAATGGGCAGTAAGCAAAAAAATATAGGGTTGCCTATTGCTGATACCGCAAATATAGTTCGTCATGTACCCAATCCATCGATCATCGTGTGACTAGCACTACTTTTAACATTCAATTATCTGATAAATAAGAATTTAACGATAAAGAAGCCCATTGGGTACCCTCATCAAAAACGAAAAAGCCTTCTTTATCGTCATTCCTGCCAGCCTTGCAGGGTGAGCGATGCGCGAGAGCAGGAATCTGGTGTGTCGTTGAACGTGAACCTTTGTTTTAAGTGTAC
>JANQLQ010000177.1 GCA_028280565.1 Fulvivirga sp. | reverse complement strand
GGAAAATGGGCTTTGTTGCTGGCGCCCTTTTCTTTTGTTTCGTTTTCTTTTGGGCGTGCAAAAGAAAATGAAAACCGGGCTTAGAACCACAAAACTTCGCTCAAACTGCTCATTTAGAGGATCGTACTACCCGAAACATTTTGAAAAAATAGCCCAATTTGCCAAAATTAAACGTTTAACTATTAACGCTAATTTTCAAAGACGCCCTCCCTAGTGTAAGATTCCAAAATTTAGCTATTTAACCTGGACTCGATAACCATTTATTATTTTGATGGGGTCGTGGGTGGTATTACCGGCTGGAGGCACTAGGGATAGTCGTCACTTGCGAAACGCAAGCAACCATTTTTGATAGTTTTTACTAGTAAGCTTGGTGAACCTTAGTGCATTTGTGCCTTGATGGCGAAGCTTGCCCGGCCACAAAGGCACTAAGGCTCAGAGCATCTCAAAGTAATCTAGCCCTATTATTTATATCGAATTTACGTTATCTATGTAAAATCTTGCTTTTTTTGTTCCGCCCCACAAGCCTGCAGGATGAAAAATTCGAAAAATAGGAGTAACAAAATCAACTGGCTAGGACCCCTATCCTATATCAACCTGCACTCATTAAACATATGAATTCAAGGCGCAAACTCCACACTATAGATCATGGCCAAGTTGTTATTTACGGTCTCCCAGCTTTCCCCGCGGTCGTTGGATAAGTAGAGGTTTCCCGTGGTAGTGCCAAAAACCAGCGTATCTCCTGTCTTGTCCAATGCATGGCGGAATGCGATATCATATGAGTCTTGCTGTGGAAGTCCTTTCCTGTATTCTTGCCAGGTCTTCCCGCCATCTTCCGTACGGCACACACAAAGTGCGTTGTCTACGGGGATGCGCATTTCGTCCTTCACCGCTGGCACTACCCACGCCGTATTCGGATCCTCATCATCCACGGCTACGGCAAAGCCGAACTTGGCAGGGCCTTCCTGCTGCGAGACATCTTCCCAATTCATGGCCCCGTCGGAAGAGCGAAAGATGCCACAATGGTTTTGCTGCCAAAGTACATCAGGATTGGAAGAGCAAGCTACCAGTAAATGAGGGTCATGCCCTACGTCAGCATCGGGGTCGGGAAGAAAATCAGCCGTAAGTCCTTTATTCCTAGGGGTCCATGTTTTACCCCCGTCTTTGGTTTCAAATACTCCAGCCACGCTTATGCCTACAAAAACATGATCGCTGTCACGAGGGTCTACCACCACGGAGTGGATACCGGCATAATCCCGTCCACCGCCGAACCATTTCTCTTTTCTCCCGGGTTGGTCCCACAATCCGCGATTGAGATGAAACGAGTCCCCGTTATCTTTACTCCCGAACAAGCCCCCCGGCTCTGTACCGATCCATAATTGCCCGGACTTGTCCTCACCAGCGTGCGCCATAGCCCATAGGTATCGAACAGATGCCTGTACTCCATCTTTGACTTCTTCGCCGTCAGGGTATTTTGGCGCGGTCACCTCCGTCCAAGACTCACCCTGGTCGTAAGACCGGTGTAGCTTACACCCCCAGTGTCCATGGTCCAAACAGGCCCACCAAGTACTGGTGCGCGGGTCTACGTAGGTGAGCGATACGGGCTGCCCCATAAAGGATACACGATCGACTTTCCAGCCATTGCCGTTGTTTTTGTAGGCCACGAGTCCCTTTCGCGTGCCTAGTAGTAGTTGTGTTTTTGAGTTCATAACCAGGTGGATGAGGTTAGTATTGAATACATGAATTTCTTCAATAGGTAAATGCAGTATGTTTTGCCAGGTTGCTGCCGGGGGTTTATTACGGGCCGAATTTAGCCCCCGGAAAGAGCCTGTAGAATATAGACCTCGTCACTGTCTTGCAAGGGATCACTAAGTTGTATTTTATCGCGTACCATTTCGTTGCCAATAAAGATATTGACATGCTTCCTTAACTCACCTTGCTCGTTTACAATGTAATCTTTAATGCCCCGGTGTTGCTGATTGATCTGCTCAAGTAGCTCTGCAACGGTCTGCCCTTCAAAGCGGCCGGCATCCAAGTCGGGATAAAACCGTTTGAGATTCGGTGTGAATTTCACATGAGCCATAGTTAAAATTAACGAAATTTCAGCACACCACGCAACCGATCGAAATGGGAAGTAAAGAGGATCAAGGCATTACGAACCTGCCCCGGTAAAAAAATGACCGCCATTCGCGCCGATAACTGTTAGAGGGCTCATTGCGAGCGCCGGGATCTGCCCTGGCGTAGAACGGAAGCCAATATCCCGTTTAAAGACGGTGAAAGTATCCAAAACCTCATATTAAGCCTGGGATACGACGATTTTAAATCGAACGGTGGCTACAAAGAATCCCAAGGTCAAAAATAAATAGAACATGAACCCGTCCACGGTGAAGTATCGATATCCCGAAACAACCACTCTTGTTACTCCCACCCTAGGTACACTGATTAATGACCAGATTGGCAAAAAAGAAAATTAGGATAAAATGAAGTACTACTTTGTGACCCTCAGGAGATCCATCTGTGGGTATTCACTCAATGACCAATACTCATCAATGGCCTTTACCACACCAATGAAATCTTGGTAGTCCACTGGTTTTACCATGTAACCGGCTATGCTGGATTCAAAACACCGTAAACGGTCTGTTTCATACTGCGAAGTGGTGAGTACGATCACGGGGATCATGATAGCATTTTTCACTTTTTTCCTGGCTTCGAGGAATTCGATACCATTCATGATCGGCATGTTGATGTCCAGCAATATGAAATGAGGATATTGTACATCATCCGAAGCCAAATAATCAATTGCTTCTTGGCCGTTAGTTACATGCTTTATGTTATATGACAATCCCAAATCTTTCACTGCCCGGCGTACGGTCTGGGCGTCAACGAAATCATCTTCTACTAATAATACTTCTTTCATGATATACACATCTCTAAACCAAGTCCCCCTTCATTGTCTATTCCACCCTCCAAGGACCGCATAAGAATCCATAACAACCGCCGCAAAATTACTCATTGCCAGCGTTCTATATAGTAAAGATCGACCTATTTGAATTTGAACGCAAGCGATCCCTTAGTTAGATTGTGAAAATCAGTAGTATCCTGTAGGGGTTCCTAAGTTGTTTCACGGAGGGGTTTAGGTGATTTTCTTAGGTTGTAAAAAGTTTTTCAAATAAACACTTTATTTTCTAAGAATCTCTCTGAAGGAGTGAGATCTACTTGATATACACATTTAAAAGATCCTTGTTTTTCGAGCCCAGGATTATGGCACAGATCGATAAGATTTCAGTCGTCTATTTCATTGGACCAGGTCGTTATTCACGGTTTAATACAATGATTTGTAAACTTATTGTTCCTTTTGAGATGCTGGGAAGCTAAAATTTTTCGCTTCAAAGTTACCCGTTCATTTATCATCGTAATGGAACCTACACTGCACGATAACACATTTTTGGTCAACTCCTTTTTTGCCTAATACTTGGTAAACCCGTCGATGTTCAAACGAGATCCTCCTCGACCAAAATCCTTTTAAATCATACCTCAGCGGTTCCGGTTTCCCGGTTCCCTTGAAGGGGTTCTACTTGAAGGCTTTTATCAATTTTTTGATTTTCTTGGCGGTATCGATATCCGTTTCTAACCAATCATTGAATTCCTCCCAAGCATGGCTTGTGAATTCGATATTCATCAAATCCTGCTTTTAATCCTTAAAGGATACCGCCTGCCCTCCTTATCATCTGTGCAATGGATTCACGAAGCCTATCCCGGTTAGCCCCTGTTGAAAGTAGGTGGCCCGTCTCCATCAAAGAATTATATTCCCTAATGGACATAATCACCACGGCATCTTCTTCCTTCTTTCGAGGGACAATGATCACTTCGAGCGATTTGCTCACAGAATCGAAATGCTCCTTCATCCTTTGCCTAAGCGATGTTATTATTAGTGCTTTCATGATAATTTTATTACACTTGAATGTACATATTTACAAGTTGATAGCCTGTTTTACTGGTTTTCTTTGTTCATAGGCCCAAACTGAACAATTAGTCTCAACGATATTTATCAAAAGAAAATTTAAGCATAACTTGGGATCACATCCTTGGATTAAGTAAGGAAAACTAATAGCACCATGCCCGAATCACAAAATATAGAATGGAAACAACAATGGAGAGATGAATATTTGAAGTGGATCTGTGGTTTTGCTAATGCGAATGGCGGTACTATTTTCATTGGGAAGGACAATAAGGGCCAGGTAGTTGGATTAGATAGGTTTCAAAAGTTAATGGAAGACATTCCTAGTAAAATCACCAGCCACCTGGGGATAGTTAGTGATGTTAATTTGCATGAAAAGGACGGTAAGCACTACATAGAGATCATAACCTACCCTTACGATGTGCCCATTTCTTACCATGGGACTTATCATTATCGCAGCGGTAGCACTAAACAAGAACTGACTGGGTCTGCATTAAATGAATTCCTGTTGCGCAAAGCCGGTAAAACATGGGATGACGTCATCGAACCCAATGCCACTTGGGAAGATATTGACGAAGGTGCTATAGAAACCTTCAAAAAAGCAGCAATTAAGAGCCATCGCTTACCGGGGTTTGGGGATGACACCACTGAAGAGGTATTGACCAACCTGAGACTTTATAAAAATGGGCAATTCAAACGAGCTGCCTTGTTACTTTTCGGAAAAGATCCTAAAACGTTCTTCCCCACTGCCTATTTAAAAATTGGTAAATTCGGTAAGGATGATGCTGACTTGCAGTTTCAAGATGTCATCGAATGCAATGCTTTCGAGATGGCCGATAAAACTATCGAGATCTTAGAACGCAAATACTTAGCAAGGCCTATAAGCTATGAAGGTTTACACCGGGTTGAAAATGCTGAGTACCCTTTTGAGGCTGTGAGGGAAGTTTTATTAAATGCCATTGTTCATCGCAGGTATGCATCTACACCCATCCAGGTAAGCGTATATGAAGATCGGCTGATGGTTTGGAACGAGGGAAAACTTCCCGAAGAATTGACCGTCGAAATGCTCAAAACGAAACACCCTTCTTTGCCACGCAATCCTATATTAGCCGAGACTTGCTTCAAAGGAGGGTTAATCGAGGCCTGGGGTAGGGGGACTGTACGCGTCATTGATGAATGCATACAGTATGGCTTACCAGCACCTAGCATAAAAATTATAGGTGGAGGTTTGGCCGTCATTCTTTACAAAGACAAATACCATACAGAATATCTTGAAAAGTTTGGTTTAAACAGTAGGCAACTTGACGCCATCAATTATTTAAGGGAGCATGAGGAAATTAAAAATGCCGATTACAGGAAGTTATTTGATATCTCAGGGAAGACTGCTTTTAGAGATTTGGAAACGTTAGTATCATTAGGTTTCTTAAGTAAAGAAGGGGAGAAAAAAGGTACAGTTTATCGCCTTCATGTCCGATAAATGTCCGATATCTTGGAAAAATGTCCGATATAGATACTATACAAATTACAGCATTTGATCTATAATCAAAACCAGATCAACCTTTTCCGGTCGCTCTTCAAAGGAAGAGAAGATGTGTTCGCCATCTACTGGCAAAAAGGGAAACGAAGGGGTTACATGCCCGCTCATGATTATGACTCTTACCTGTACCGCATACATAAAATGAAAGGAGGCTCATTCAAGAATTTTGAGTGACCTAATTAAAGTAAAAAAGTGGCCTACTTGGCTAGGACTAGTGATGGTCACAAAATTTCCCAAGGGTCTTCACTAATCCAGCCCTGTCCACAATATTTTTAGTCCATTTCCCTTTCTTCTTAGGTTAAAAACCAGCTTTTAAACCTGGAAAACGCCACTTAACTGCATTTATTTTAAGCAGCTAATTTTATACTTTTTTTAGCAAAAAAATAAATTTAAATTAGTTTAAACCAACAATTAATAATCATGAAAATACTGTTTATTACTACTTATTTTTTATTTTTTGGACTGGAACAGCCAAAAAATGCAGCAAATTTAGACGTGTGGGAACCCATCAAGCAAGTTTTTGATGGAGCCGAGTGTCCTGGGGATGTATTCACCTTTAGAGCGAACGTTCATCCTACTAGCGGTACCTACTTTTGGGAAGTATTTAATGGCGCCTCGATCATTAGCGGACAAGGTACTTCAACTGTACGCGTCCAATCACCGGCCAATAGTGGATTTCGAATTGATTTAACAGTAAACGGCACCCGTTACATTGACCTGGCCGAATATGGAATATGCGAAGGATCAGGCGGTCCGGGTGGTGGTGGCACTGGCGGAGGAGGTCCCGGTGGTGGAACTCCTATTCCTTCAGATGATAATTAAATCACTCTCTCGAGGAAGACGTCTTTTTGAAGAAACTTGTTAAATCATAAGAAACTAGAACACGACAAAAGGCACCTAAAAAGGTGCCTTTTTATTGGATAAAATGTTGGTTTCAAGCCCGTGGCCTTCTAGAAATATTTTAGGGCACTCTAACCTAACGAGCTGCCTCCAATCAAAGATCCCAAGTAAAGCCGGCACTTTTTTTCTCTAGCTTTTACTCAATTTCCATGGCCGTTTAAGGACTGACCGTCAATACGTCTTTCTAGATTTTCGTAATGACCAATGTGTTGGTATTAGTGGTTTTGGAGAGGTTGTGAGAGGAGATTTTGCACCTTCGCGAACTTCGGGGCGATCGTGATGGGGTTGGGTCGGGTTGTACTTTTCTTTTGGGGGTGTTTCCCACTTCAGCAGGACCAGCCGGGCTTTGCCCTGGCTGCTTTTCTTTGCCTGTGCCAGAAGCATACAAGTCTGGCCGTTTGCTGCTTTTGGGCTTCGCCCTGCAAAGGGAATGCGGAAGATGGTATAAATGCTACGCTGCCACAAGCGGTAAAGCTGGTGGACTTTACAAGCAGAGAGTTTGCGCTTTTCTAAAAATAAGTACCGGGAGGGCGTGTTTTTAGAAATGGGCAAAGAAAGGCTGGGTAAAGGCAGCGTTGGCCTAAGTATTAATAGTTATCGGAGTTTGAATCTGTGTAATGACAGGCGTATATAAATCCACTTCTAGAGCGGGAGTTTCTAACGAAATGATTAGGGAATATCTAGTTTGTGTATTCCATCTACCCAAATGAGTTCTTTGCCGCCACCATCCAATAACAGGGTATACAGCAATCATGTCGCAAGCAGCCATTTGGGCGGCTGTACCTCTCCAAATATCAGAATGTATAGACCCTGATGTTCGACCATTCATACCAATTAACCACCGATCGCTTCCACTTTCATTTTCAAGCTCTTCATTCTCTTCCCTAGAAGCGGCATTTATACGCTTTTTAAACTCCTTTTCAGATTCAGTTTCTGAATTTAGGTCAAAGCACAGGCCATGGGAACGATAACGATACTTATCCTTCCATCCAATTTCTCCTAAACCGGGTTCAACAAAGTATGATAATGTAATTCGCAACTGAACTTCAGTATCAGGATTGGCTAGTAATTCCTCCGTTGGCCAAGGCAGCTTAAAGAAGTGCATGTCTTTAGTGGCATACTTTGTTTGATAATTCCCCGACACTAACACACGATCTTTAATGAAAGGCTGTATTTGCTCCTGAGCAATGTATGTGATGTTTCTCTCTGTTGTGTAGAGTGCCTTATTCACGTCTGGTTTGCCATAACCAAATATTCGCATCAAGTCTTTGACGTCTCCTTTAGATGAAATATCTATGTTAAACTGATTGATCATCTCGTCAGACCATGATGCAGAATGAACCATAAGAGCTCTCACCGTTTCTGGCCACGATTGAGGATACTCTTCCATGACCTTAGCAGCGAGCCAAGAAGCTTGCGCTGCCGCTGCGCTAGTCGCATTAATTACATCAAATTGCCTCCTTACAGTATCTTTTGCGGTCGAAAGCATTCCGTAATCTTCATAGCCTTCAATAAGTTGACCATCTGGTGCTATTAATACATTTCCTCCTTCAAATACCACATCTGGTTTGACCGGCCACCTCTTGCGATCCCAAGTAAAGGATGTTGAGCTAAAAGGTGAAAGCCCTCCAATAGGAGCAAGAGGGGAATGCCCGTTATATGCAGGGTCAGATATTAGAACCTTCTCTGTTATTGCTCCAACAGTAAGAGCGTTCCAAGCCTGTGCAGGGTTCTGAACAGAATTAGTCAGATTGCTTTCAGGGTAAGTATTCCAGTCTGAAGTATCATTGATATTTCCGGCACTAATTATTATTAGCCTCTTTTCATTTGCACTTCCAAATGCAGAGGTATCTATGGCACCAGACCAAGAAGACGGACGGCCTCTATCTACGTCCGTTTGAGATGTGATTGATAGACAGAATACAATTCGTTCACCTGGTAGACTTATCTCAGCCCTACCAATCCCCTGTCCAGTTACATCTCCCCAAAACTCCTTTGGAGTTCCACCTTGATTTGGTCGAGGCAGAATTTTAACGGAACATAATTTATGTGACAATGAAACCGGCCCGCCCGATGCTAAAACTTCTTCCAGTTTGTTATAACCTGCTATACCCGCCATTAAGGTACCGTGACCACTGCCTGGTTCATGGTCATCAACACCCCAACTGGGATCAACAGTTAACATATTGTCGTCTGGTAGGAGAGGTTGAATAAGCCTATGTCCATTATTAACACCAGAATCCATGATGCATATTCTGACGTCAGATTCAATGATATTCAACCGTGACAGTAAGTCGTGAACCCACCCTTCCTGATCTTGATTGCTCTCATTAACCCAAAAACCTGCGGCTTCTTGCCCAATCCTGAACTCTGCAAGAAAATCGCTTTGGGCAACAATCTCCATAAGCTGTTCTCTATTGCAGTGAATTAAAATAACAGCTCTTTCAGGAAAAGATAGATAGTTGGGCTTGTATGGAATATCTAGTATTGAAAGCGTTTCAAGAAAGTCCATAATCACCCCTTCCCCACTATCAGGAATTCTTAACCAAACCTCACACCAATCTGGCAATGCTGTTGGTATCATTTCCTGAGGATCCATCCACAAGGCTTCGAGGAAAGCTATCTGAATATCCTCAATGCTGTTGACCAAGTCATTATTCTTGGGTTTTCCACTAACGGTATCTTTTTCAGGGTTTTGGTATTCCTCAATTTTTTTCAAGAAATGTCGTTCCTTATTAGCCGGAACATACACAGTAGCAAAGGTTTGAAGGTTCTCTCCTTCCCCTTCCTGTCTAATATTCAATAGTCTAACGCCTTGCCTGACATCTTCGAGACTCTTTGTTATTAGATCATTTCCCGCATGACTTTTAAATTCAACGTAGGTGCCCTCTTTAGACGGGAGCGAAATAGCTTCTCTCTCAGCTGTCCTGTTTGCTACATCTTGCCAAATGGACTGAAATTGGCTGATAAGCTTATGGCTATGTAAAATCCTGTTTCTATGAGGAATGGCCGGCTTCTTTCCGCCACTTTGAGCGGATTTATAAATTGCTACCTCTGGCCGAGTATTGAGAAAGATGTGACAGTGTGTATCTGGCATTGGCGTCTATTCATTTTCATAGGCGCACACCCGATCCTTGATCACCTTAGTAAGAAGTGGTTTTGTGACCTTTTTCTTATCGTTCAGTATTGATTCTTTAATCGCATCTAAGCACGCCTGAGATATTTCTGCATGGCTCAAACCCTCTGCGGAAACAATGCCATCTTCAAGGCTAAAATTACCTCTAAAACCAGCCAAACGATTTTCAAAAAGCTGTTTTATCTCATCTTTTGTTGGAAGATGATAATGGAGTACATCATCAAATCGTCTAAACAAAGCTTGATCTAACAGTTTAAGATTGTTTGTTGCCGCAACAATAATGCTATCTGAGTCATCCCTTTCAATAAACTGCAGGAAGGAGTTAAGGACTCTCCTCATTTCTCCAACATCGTTTTCTTTTCCTCTTTCTCCACCAATAGCATCAAATTCGTCAAACAAGTAAACACCTCTTCGCTCAGTAATTGTATCAAATACCATTCTCAGCTTGGCACTTGTTTCACCCATGAATTTGGTAACCATTTTATCCATTAGGATTACGTACAAGGGGAGATGTAACTCCTTTGCGATGATGGATGCAGTCATTGTTTTCCCAGTGCCTGGAGGGCCAGTTAGCAATACTTTCCTTCGGTTTTCGAGTCCATGTTTTTGCAACTTATCACGTTGTTTAAACTCTTTAAGAACCCGGCTGATTCTTTCCTTTAAGTGTTTTGAAATAATCAGATCAGCTAGCTTATCCTGGGTATGTATTTCAAGCACAAGTCCATCCAAATCTTGACTGAAGGGTTTCAACCTTCTGACTTTGGTCTTTGACTTGTCTATTAGCTTTCTTATTTCATCCGCAAGTGTAGTGTGCCCTAGTTTTGCCTCGTGGGCGGCCATCTGAAGAGCTAGTGTAGTGAATCGTTCCCCTTCATCTTCGTAATGGGATTTTATTAAAGCTTTAATATGTTGAGCAGTTGCCAATTCTGATGAGTCTTTTGCGCTACTAAACATCAATTATTATTAGTGTGCTCCTTTGTAGGGACAAGTAATTCCCTGATATCCACGTCCAATGCTAAAGCGATTTCACGAAGAAGCTTTAGTGTTGGCTGACTATCATTATTGCAGATTCGCGTAATAGTGTTTGGAGCCTTTCCAACCGATTCTGCTAGCTGCTTTTGTGAAACATCCTTTTCAGCCAAAACGACTTTAAGTCTGTTTATTTTAATCTTATCACTCACTGTTGTATACACTACATATTAAGTATGATACCCGCTAAATTATGTATTCTACCAGCCTTTTCTAAATCGCCTTATTGCTGTAATTGAAACAGTCAATACTTAATTAGCAATAAAAACAATATTATATGTATTAATCAATACATATAATGTATCTTAGCTTCATTGAAAAAAAATTTTTGACATGGACGCTAATAAAGACATTATCATCATCCTCATTCAAGCCGATTTAAAACATAATCAACTCATTAGTAGCCTTGCGAGTATCGATCTTCATACGGAAAGCTACTTCCTTCAATTGCATAAAGCCGTTTCGGTACTCATGGGTTTAGGAGAAGACACACCTGAACAATGGTTTGATATCTACGACAGGTATCTAAAAGATGCCCATTTACAACCAATCTCGGGCAGTCCAAATAGTCTGCTTGCCTTAGCCGAAGAGTGCTACGATCTTTTGTACGCTAGCATCAAGATTGAAAATCACCTGGCCCCAAAAGACTGACAAGCTAACCATGAACCGATTTAGGAAATTGAAGATACATAGTAAGCACCGCCCCCGAAGGTGGGATTATACTACTGTTCCAGAAATCCGCCTTGAAGGCAGATGGTTGGCGGAATTGGGGTTTAAAGAAGGGGATCAAGTTCAGATTGAGCAGCAGCGCAACAAGTTGACAATAACTGTTTACCAGGAATAGTAGTCATGTCGGCTTACCTATCAAGCTTCACCCTTTATAAACGTGGAATGTGTGCCGGGATAAGGGCTTATGCTTTCTTAGATGGAGTCATCGAGAAGGAAATCTATTTGGTTAAGAAAGAGAAATTGATCAAACGAAATTTGGTAACTGAATGAAAGGGAAACAGGCTTAGCGAGGGCTGGACTGATCTAGCTCAAATCATAGCGCGATTGGCTGGAAGCGTTGACAGAAGCAGAAAAACTTCCTTCTTCAAATGATTTGAATGAAGTCAAATCATTTGTTGAAAAAATTGCAACAAACCGCCTTTTGCGCAATAAGGAAGTCTTTTTGGATTTTACTCAACCCTTTGATTTAATCCAACCAGGTTCCGGTGTGCGAGAGACGCAAACAAAACAACCCCACCAGAGAGGCGGGGCTGCCAGTAGTAATGTAGCTGCTTGTGCAGCTTGGTGGAGAATACCGGATTCGAACCGGTGACCTCTACACTGCCAGTGTAGCGCTCTAGCCAACTGAGCTAATTCCCCTTTTCCTACAGGACCGCAAATATAGAAAAATAATTTGCTAAAAAGCCCTCCTGGCCCCACGGAATCTTTTTTTGTAATACTTTGAATTCATATCACTTTCTACCACACCCAAAGAGGACGAGCTGTGTATGAACATCACTTTTCCTTTTTTCACCGAAGTTACTAGCCCCACATGCGTTACCTTGCGCTTTTTCTTACTAGTGGCAAAGAAGACGAGGTCGCCGGGTTTGACTTTTTCTCGTTTTACCTTCTTACCCACTTTTTTCTGATCTTTGGACATGCGCGGAAGCTGGATATCCACGGTGTGGAAAGAGTTAATAAGCAAGCCAGAGCAGTCCATGCCCGAGCGGGTGGTACCTCCCCACCGGTAAGGAGTACCAATATAGCTGCGGGCCGTTTGAATAACGGTATTGATCTTTGCTTCCCGGATCCTTGCCTTTTTGGAAGCGCCACATGAGGCCAGCGATAATAAAAGTATACAAAAAAGTAAAAACCGTAATCTTTTCATCCGGTTATGGGGTTTAGTTAAAAAAATGCAGGGACGAATAATGTCCTAATCCTTCTTACAAAAGGAAAAACATTTTAATTTTCATGCAAATTTTATCCCAAAAAAATTTGGCTACGACAGTTTCATTCCAGCAATTAAACGATCAACTACAAGGAGAATTGTATTTTGACGACACCATGCGCAGGCTTTACGCTACTGATGCATCGGCATATCGTGAGTTACCCTTGGCCGTGGCCATTCCTAAGGACAAGGAAGACATTAAAAAGCTCATTGCTTTTGCCAATGCGCATAAAACCCCGTTGATCCCACGTACGGCAGGAACTTCGCTGGCCGGCCAGGTGGTGGGAAAAGGCATCATCGTGGATGTCTCAAAGTCATTTACCAAGATCCAGGAAATCAACAAAAAAGAAGGGTGGGTCACCGTTCAGCCCGGGGTGATCCGTGATGAATTGAATATGTTCCTCAAACCCCATGGGTTTTTATTTGGCCCGGAGACTTCCACGGCGAATCGCGCGATGATCGGGGGGATGATCGGGAATAACTCCTGTGGCTCTAACTCTATCGTATACGGCAGCACCAGGGACCACTTACTTTCGGTAAAAGGATTCTTAAGCGATGGTTCGGAAGTGGAATTCAAGGCCTTATCGAAAAAGGAGTTTGACGAAAAATGCGAGCTCACCTCGCAGGAGGGGGAGATCTATCGAAACGTCCGGGATATCCTATCTGACCCGGCTCACCAAAAAGAAATAGACCAAGAGTTCCCGAAAAAATCTATTAACCGGAGAAATACGGGCTACGCCATTGACATCCTGAAAAATTCAGAGCCCTTCGGCCAGGAGGAGCCCTTCAATTTCTGTCGTTTGATCGCTGGATCTGAAGGTACATTAGCCTTTATCACAGAAGCTAAGCTGGCGATAGATCCCTTGCCCCCGAAATTCAGCGGTTTGTTATGCGTACATTTTGATTCTGTACATGAATCGTTAAAAGGAAATCTTATTGCCTTAAAATACAGCCCCTACGCCTCCGAACTGATCGATCATTATATCCTAGACTGCACAAAAAGTAATATCAACCAGCGTAAAAACCGCTTTTTCCTAAAAGGAGACCCTAAAGCCTTATTGGCCATAGAGCTTCGTGCCGATGATGATGACGAACTTCATCATACGGCCGATGCATTAACCGCCGAACTGAAAGCCAAGAACCTTGGCTATCACTACCCTTTCATAACGGGTGAGGACACCCAACGCGTGTGGGCACTTAGAAAGGCCGGTCTCGGGCTGCTAGGGAACATCCCCGGCGACGCTAAGGCCGTACCGGTCATAGAAGATACGGCAGTGGATGTACAGGACCTGCCCGACTATATCAACGACTTCAATAAAACCCTTAAGAAATACGATCTATACTGTGTGCATTACGCCCATGCAGGCTCCGGGGAGATCCACCTGCGACCGATCATCAACTTAAAAACCAAAGAAGGGCATGAACTCTTCAGGACGGTCCTAGACGAAATTGCACACCTGGTAAAAAAATACAAGGGTTCACTCAGCGGCGAGCACGGCGACGGCCGGCTGCGAGGTGAGTTTATTCCCTTTATGATCGGTAAAAAGAATTACCAGCTTTTAAAAGAGGTAAAAAAGGCTTGGGACCCCAACAATCTTTTCAACCCCGGTAAGATCGTGGATACTCCCTCTATGAACACCTTCCTGCGCTACGCCCCTGGGCAAGCTACCCGCAAGTTTGACACGGTGCTAAACTTTGACTCGTACCAGGGGATCTTAAGAGCCGCCGAACAATGTAACGGATCTGGGGACTGCCGTAAAACACACCTTACCGGGGGTACGATGTGCCCGTCCTACATGGCCACAAAAGATGAAAAAGATACCACCCGGGCCAGGGCGAACATCCTCCGGGAAATTTTAACACATTCCGAAAAAAAGAATCCCTTTGATAGCCCGGAGATCAAAGAGGTGATGGACCTGTGCCTGTCGTGCAAAGGCTGTAAATCAGAGTGTCCTTCCAATGTGGACGTAGGCAAACTCAAGGCAGAGTTCCAACATCAATACCAAAAATCCAATGGTATACCCCTCAGAACAAGATTGATCGCCAATTTTACAAGGCTTAACAAACTGGCTATAAAAATGCCATGGTTCTACCAGCTTACCTTTAACTCCCCCCTGGCCGGTATAGCCAAAAACCTGGTTGGGTTCCATACTAAAAGAAGTATGCCCCACTTGTCAGCAACTACCACGCGGCAGTGGTACCAAGAGCAATACAAGCACCTGAGAAAACCGGTGAATCCAAAAAGTATGATCTACCTGTTTTGCGATGAATTTACCGACTACAACGATGGTGAGATAGGGATTCTAACGATAAAGCTCCTACACAAATTGGGTTACGTGGTAAAACTGGTAGATCATGAAGAGAGTGGGCGCACCTACCTGTCCAAAGGCCTGTTAAAGCCTGCCAAGAGGATCGCAAAACATAATGTGGCCCTCTTTTCACCACTGGTAACCCGGGAAACCCCGCTGGTAGGCATAGAACCCTCGGCGATACTCACCTTCAGGGATGAATACCCTGACCTAGTAGAGAAAGATCAAATCGAAAATGCAAAGCGGCTGGCGGAAAATACCTTTACAATAGAAGAATTCCTGGCTCAGCAGTTAGCGGCTTTGGACTCGTCCCAGTTTACCAAGGAAAAGCGGTTGATCAAATTGCATGGGCACTGTCATCAAAAGGCGCTTTCTTCACTTGTGCCCACAAAAAAGCTACTTTCCCTTCCTAAAAATTACGAGGTACAACTCATTCCTTCGGGCTGCTGCGGCATGGCGGGCTCGTTTGGGTATGAAAAAGAGCATTATGAAGTCTCTATGAAGATCGGCGAGCTGGTCCTCTTCCCCACGATCCGTAAGCAGCCTGCAGACGTGTTGATCGCGGCTCCCGGTACAAGTTGCAGGCACCAGATCAAGGATGGTACAGGCAGGTTAGCCAAACACCCAGTGGAGATCCTCTATGAGGCGCTAGTATAAATTTTAAATCTTAACACCTGCTTGTCAACTTAAGAAACCAGTACCAAGCACCTGAGGCAGGAAACATAAAAAATAGTGAGCGGCTAGAAAACTGGGAAAAAGCTAGAAAAAGGTTGAATTGGATAACTGGATCCTTTAAGGTGGCCTTTTTTTAGATCAATAGTGACAAGCTACACATCGAAGATCTGTCAATTTCCTATTTCATATTAAGTGCGTCCAGGGAAATCCCGATGCCTTAGGAAATCGGGGATAGCGGAAAAAGGGCAGCGGATAAGAACACGAAGCATGTAACGAGGGATAGGTATCCTTGGAGCCTCAGCGCTTTTTTTACACTTTCTCCATACCTAAACAAACAATTGGTTATCCGTCAATTATATGTAAAAATAACAATAATGTGAAATCCAGCCCAATTCAATTTACCCCTACTTTATTACAAGTAGTAGTTAAAATTACCTTTACTTTATTACAAAATAAACATACATTTACCCCTACTTTATTACAAAGAATGCACAGAACAGCCTACAAAACCCTACTGACCTGGAAAAACACTACCCCTCGGAAACCTATGCTGTTACATGGGGCGAGGCAAGTAGGTAAAACTACACTAGTAAGGCAATTCTCGGTAGAGTTTGATCATTTTATAGAACTAAACCTCGAAAGAAAGGCTGATCATCAGCTTTTTGACATGGATGACGTCGATAAAATTATAGATGCAGCCTGCTTGGCCAGGGGTATCATCCAGGATGGAAAACCTATGCTGGTATTCATTGATGAAATACAGGAAGCGCCTAAAGCGATAAAACAACTTCGTTATTTTTACGAGGACAGGCCAGAACTGTATGTTATTGCCGCCGGATCACTGCTTGAATTTGCACTAAAAAAGGTTCCTAGTTTCCCGGTAGGCCGAGTAGAATATTTATATCTTTATCCACTAAACTTTATTGAATATCTCCAGGCCATCGACCAACAGCCTGCGATGAAAGCCATTAACAGCATACCGCTCCCCGGGTACGCCCATACCCCCTTGATCAACCTTTTTCATGAATATGCAATAACGGGAGGTATGCCCGAAGTAGTTAATTTATATCTTGAGACTAGGAATGTTAGCATACTGACCAATGTGTACAACCAACTATGGCAGGCATATAAAGAGGATGTAGAAAAGTATGCCTCAAATGCCACCGAAAGGAAGATAATCCGACATGTTATTGATTCGGCTCCTGGTGAAACGGATCGCATAAAATTTGAAAAGTTCGGCAAATCGAACTACAGGTCAAGGGAGGTTGGAGAGGCCATGCGTACGCTCGATATGACTGGTATTATCCGCCTGGTTTACCCTACCACTAATGTAGAGCCCCCGGTGGTAACTGATTATAAAAAAAGACCTAGGCTGCAATTCCTTGATACAGGACTGATCAACCATATACTCCAGTTCCAAGGTGAAATGTTGGCGTTGAAAGACTTGAATAACTTGCAACGGGGGAAGGTCATTCAACACTTAGTAGCACAGGAACTGGTCTCTATCCATGACAAAACAGCCTTTAAGCTACATTTTTGGGTGAGGGAGGAAAAAGAAAGCAGCTCGGAAGTCGACTTGGTGTATCACAAAGGGAAGTATATCATTCCTATTGAGGTCAAATCCGGGAAACAAGGTAAACTCAGGTCCCTCCACCAGTTTATCGAAAGGACCCATCACCCTTATGCAATACGAATGTATGCCGGGGAATATGGAGTAGAAAAGCACACTACCCCGGGAGGAAAATCATATTTACTTATGAACTTACCCTACTATTTGGGGACAAAACTCCCAGGGTATATTGACTATTTCGTAGATCAATACAGCCCTTGAGTCGAAATAAACCAACTATCAAAAAAACTTTTGGATTAACTTGTATCGAACATTAGATTACGCGTGGGATAACCATCTTTACCATTCCTGGGTACTTTGTTTCTCAACCAGGAACCCGAAAAATAATTATGATCCTATTAAATCCAGCTCAATAACTCGATGTGTGGAATAACCGGTGTATACGCTTTTAACCTTGTAGGACAGGTGAGTATGGTGAATGTTGCTAATGCCACGATGGCTTTAGAGCGGCGCGGGCCAGATGTGCAAGACATTTACCACGATCAAACCGTGGCGCTGGGGCATCGCCGGCTGTCCATCATTGATACTTCTGCCGAAGGAAATCAGCCCATGTTTGATCGTTCCGGGAGGTATTGCATTATTTTTAATGGTGAGATCTACAATTATAGGTCTCTTCGCGGGGAGTTGGAAGCCAAGGGAGTCTCGTTTCATTCTAAAACTGATACGGAGGTACTATTGAATCTCTACCTGCTAGAGGGTAAGGAATGCTTGCATAAGCTGAACGGCTTTTTTGCTTTTGCCATTTACGATAGGCAAGAGGGCTCTTTGTTCATTGCTCGCGACCGGTTAGGCATCAAGCCTTTATATTATATGTGGGATGAAGATCGCCTTTTGTTCGCTTCAGAGATGAAGTCGATCCTGCAATACGGGATTGAAAAAACGATCGACTATTCCGCGTTGTACACGTATTTACAGCTCAGCTACATCCCTGCGCCTGCTACTATTTTCAAAAAGGTAAAAAAGCTCCTGCCCGGTCATTGTATCGAGATAAAGCAGGGCCAGGTCCGTTTAGAAAAGTATTATAAAGTACCGTATGACCGTAACCGTTCTACCACTGACAGCTACGAAACACAGCAAAAAAGGCTTGAGGAGTTGCTGGAAAGGTCCGTACAGCGCCGGTTAGTGGCTGATGTTCCGCTGGGCTCGTTCCTAAGCGGGGGGATCGATTCATCGGTGATCGCTACACTGGCCAAGAGGCATAAGCCCGACCTTCATACCTTTTCCATTGGCTACCAAGACGAAAAGTTTTTCGACGAAACGGTTTATGCGCGAAAGGTTGCCCAAAAAATTGGTTCGGAGCACACGGTATTCTCGTTGACCAACCGGGATCTTTATGAAAAGGTCAACCAGGTCTTAGACTATATCGATGAACCCTTTGCTGATTCGTCGGCCATAGCCGTTTATATCCTCTCCCAGCAAACAAGGCAGCATGCTACCGTGGCCTTATCAGGAGATGGCGCAGATGAGCTTTTTTCAGGGTACAATAAGCACGCAGCATTTTTAAAGATCATACAGGGAGGAAGCGCTGCCAATGCCATAAAGCATCTTGGGCCGCTCTGGTCCGTATTGCCAAAATCAAGGAACAATGCCCTAACGAATACTTTTCGGCAGTTACACCGTTTTAGTCGAGGGATGCAACTTTCGAGTAAAGAGCGCTATTGGCAATGGGCAGGCTACGCAACGGGAAAAGAGGTGGACAAGCTCCTGTCCGACCAGTCTTTGCAAATGTTAGATCGACAAGAGTACGAAACCCTAAAAAATGACTGGCTCTTGCATGTTCCGGCACAAGAGTCTATCAACGACTTGCTATATACTGATGTTCACCTAGTCCTCACCGACGATATGCTTACAAAAGTGGATCGTATGAGCATGGCCAACAGCCTAGAAGTGCGAGTGCCTTTCTTAGATCATGAATTGGCGGAATTTGCCTTCCAATTGCCAATAGATTCCAAGATCACTCCTAAAATTAGGAAGCGCATTTTGCAGGATACTTTTCGCAATATTTTACCCGCCGAGCTTTACAACCGTCCTAAGAAAGGCTTCGAGGTGCCATTGCTAAAATGGTTCAGGAGAGAAATGCATTCTTTGATCACCGATGACCTGCTATCTGACTCTTTCGTAGAACAACAGGGGGTGTTTAACGTGCAGGAGATCCGAAGGCTTAAACGGCAGTTATTCTCATGTAATCCTGGTGATGTACATGCCCGGATATGGATGTTGATCGTTTTCCAATGGTGGTGGAAGAAGTACTTATAATTGTTTTCCCGTTATTCCCGGGTTAATGCCAGGTAAAAGCTTCAACCTCAACTCGATTTAAAATCATGGTAGCCTAGGCTTAACATGAGGTTTAGCATAATTTCACAGTCTTTAAACTGGCGAGTAGCTTCCGTTCTAAGACACAGCAGATTCCGGCTCTCGCCATTAGCCCTTCTATGGCCGCCGGCGCGGAATGACGTTCATTTTTTAATCGAGTCCAAGTCTTTACGTAAAACACCATAAAAGCACAAAAAGTCATCCAAACTGCTAGCGTGCTTTGCAACTGCACATCTTTGAGATCTTTATGCGAAAAACATACGTCCATATCGTGATCCTCAATCCTTTAGATTTGCATTATTTATTACATCTTACCCCACGCGATCTACATTTTACCTTATATTGGTGATCATTAATAGATGTAGAGTTATGTCCAAATTTTGCTGGATCTCCATTTTTTTCATCGTATGTGCTTCGAGGCTTTTAGGCCAAATGACTCCCTCAAATTCCGTGTTTTGGGAAATATCGGGGAATGGCCTTGAGCAGTCTTCCTACCTATTCGGTACGGTAAATTTTCTCCCCGCAGATAAGTTCTCTATCCCCAAAGAAGTAGAGGAGGCTTTGAAAAGATGTAAGGTGTTTGCTACGAAAATCCCTTTGGATAATCAAACCCGGAAAAAATTTAACGAGGCCATCAAGATCCCTAACAACGGCTGGATCAACGACTACCTCACGGACGACGAGCTTAACCACCTCAGGTTGCTGCTCTTGCTCGACTTCGAGGTAAAAGAAAATGACTACTACGATTATTATAGCCGCTTACAACCGATCATACTGGTTACGGCGACAGCGGCATTACACCTGGGTGACAATATCATTTACCCTGAGAAAGCTTTAGAGCAGGTGGCACAAAAGGGAAAACTAGACTTTGTAGGTCTAAGCACGGTGCGAGAAGAGATCGAAGCCTTTCAAAAGTTCCCGGTTGAAGATCAAGTCGAGGCATTAAAATATACGGTAAATAATTTTTATCAACACCTCGCCGAGTACGACAATATGGCCAAAGCCTACCTGCAAGAACAAGACCTGGAAACTGTAAAGAACGAAACCTTTAAAGCCACCAATGAAAGCCGCGCTTTCAAAAAAGTATATTACGATGCCCGCCTCACGGGGTGGCTACCAAAGATCGAAAACATGATCTCAAAAGAAGCTACTTTTTTGGCGCTTGGCGTACCCTTCTTAGTAGGGGAAATTAACTTGATAGGACTTCTACGTGACAGTGGGTACACTGTAAAGCCAGTAACGGTAAGCTTCTGACTTGGCAGTAAAAAGGTCATAACCCGGGATACAATGAGAACGATTCACGAATAACGACATAGCAGATCCCCAATCTCGCGCTTGCTGAGCACATTGGCTACCAGGGTAACGATTCGCATATAGGTTTATTGATTGCGCGGTTCTTCGGTCCTATTAATCCTCGGCATACTAATTTCTTACTAAATAGTAGAACAAATAAAATCAACTCGCGTATATTAGTTCTACAATCTAGTAACAAAATGAAAGAAACACGTTTAGGAGAGTTTGAGGAAGTCATACTCCTACTGGTAGGCATCTTGGGTGATGAGGCTTACGCTTTTAAGCTCTCCGAGGAGTTTGAATCCCAAACCAAGCGCTCCGTATCCATTGGTGCCGTACATTCCACCCTCAACCGCCTCTCTGAAAAAGGTTTTCTAACCTCGGAAATGGGAGGTGCTTCCCCGGAGCGCGGGGGAAGAAGAAAACGTATTTATAAGATCACTGCGCTGGGGGAAAGGATACTTTCTGAAGCACGTGATTTCAGGGTTTCACTATGGAGCCAATATCCCGGTTTTGCAGGCGGATGATCATAAAAGGAATTTATCACGGGTAGTCATAAAAATGCAAGAACATAAACCCTTACCACCAAAAGCCGCTGAGCGGTTTCTATGCTGGTTCTTGAAAACGGAGCTGCTGGAAGAGGTATTGGGTGACTTGGAAGAAAAGTTTTACCACACGCTACATAAAAAATCACTTGTTACCGCAAAGCTCAGTTACTGGTACCAGGTTGCAAGGTACTTGCGCCCGTTTGCCCTAAAAACATTTTGGTCAAAACACTCAAATCAATTTTCAATGTACTCACATAATCTTAAGATCGCCTACCGGCATATAGGGAGAAACAAAACCTCGTTTGTCATTAACCTATCCAGCCTGGTCTTAGGGATTTCCTGTGCCTTGCTCATTTATCTATGGACCATGGATGAACTTGGTGTTGACAAATTCCATGAACATAACGACAGGCTGGTGCAAGTGCTTCAGAACGATGAAACACCAAATGGGATCATTACCGAAGCCTACACACAGGGTATACTGGCCAAAACTTTAATTGAAGAAGTTCCCCAAGTGGAAAAAGCCGTAAGCGTTGTTCCGTATGAATGGTTCGAAGGGGAAAAGCTGCTGGTGTCTGGCGGAAAAGACAAGATATTCTCGGCTAGGAATCAATTTGCCCAACAGGACTATTTTAAGTTATTTTCCTTTGACTTTATCCACGGCAGCGCGGAACAGGCCCTGGAAACACCCGGCCAAGTGGTCATTACCCGCCGGCTGGCTGAAAAACTATACGGTAGTCATGACGTAGTGGGGAGGTCACTGGAATGGATCCATGATGAATACGGGGGCCTTTACAACGTGAGTGGAGTTCTCCATGACCTGCCTGTTCATTCTACCCAACAATTTGATGCGGTTTTCCACTACGATGTATTCCTCGAAGAGAATGATGACTTGACCGGTTGGAGCAACAGTTCTCCTTACACCTATGCCCTCCTTACACCCGGCGCCCGGGTAGATGAGTTGAATGCCTCCCTGCAAGGTTTTCTAGAAAACAAGCTCAAGCGGCCCGGGCAGCGCCTGTTTGCCCAAACGTTTGCCGACCGCTACTTATACGGTCGGTATGAAAGCGGCCAGGTAGATGGTGGGCGGATCGCTTATGTAAAGTTGTTTTCCATGATCGCCGTTCTCATCCTATTGGTAGCCTGTATAAACTTCATGAATATGACCACGGCCGAGGCCACCAAGAGGATCAAAGAGATCGGGATCAAAAAAGCGATCGGCGTCCATCGCAAAAGCCTAATGGCACAATACATCGTGGAATCGATGTTGATCACTTTCATAGCCACGTTAATAGCACTATCGCTCGTTTACTTTTTACTGCCGGCGTTTAATGTATTAACAGGCAAGAACATTCTCTTTTCCCTCGACCCTACCCTACTCCTCTCCATATTTTCGATCCTGCTGGTCACAGGATTTGTAGCGGGCGCTTATCCTGCTTTGTACCTTTCAGGTTTTTCCCCCATCAAAGCCTTGAAAGGAAAGATCGATAAAAGTAATACGGCACAGCCTGCCCGCAGGGTATTGGTCATTTTCCAGTTTACCATCTCCACGCTGATGCTTGTCTTCATGGTTGTGATCTCCCAGCAAATACAATTTATCCAGGCAAAAAACCTGGGGTATGATAAGGAAAACCTCGTTTGGTTTACAGCGGGTGTTCCTGCGGGTGATGACAAAACGGAAGGGCTATCAGAAATACACCTCGAGAGCCTACTCCAAGCGTTGAAAAGCACACCCGGTGTAGTGAACGCCAGCAACTTTGCACATCACATGGTAGGCGAATTTGGGACCACGACAGGGGTAAAATGGCCTGGCAAGAACCCGGATAAGGGAATGCTTTTCGTTGGAATTTCTGCGGGGTACGACTTTATCAACACCGTGAACATTGAAGTGAAAGAAGGGCGGCCTTATGCTCGCTCTTTCAAAACAGATCATGAGAAGATCATTTTTAATGAAGCCGCCATTGAAGCCATGGGGCTCCAAGACCCCCTCGGCAAAGTCATTACACTATGGGGTGATAAAAGGGAGATCATTGGAGTAACCAAGGACTTTCATGTAGACGCATTGTACGAAGAGATACAGCCTACCTTTATCAAATTAGATACGGATGAATTTGCGCCCCACATCATGGTAAAGTTAGAAGCCGGCCAAGAAACGCAGGCTATTGATCGGATAGAACGTGTTTTTAAGCAGTTTTTCGCAGCGGGCATGCCGTTTGAGTTTAAGTTTTTAGATGATAATCTCCAGCAATTGTATGCCCAAGAGATAAAAATGGGCACCCTCTCTAAGTATGCCGCCGGGGTGGCGGCATTGATCTCCGGCTTGGGCCTTTTTGGATTTGCAAACTTTACCGTTAACCGGCGCATAAAGGAGATCGGCATTCGTAAAGTTTTCGGAGCTACACAGGGGAATGTGGTCTACTTGCTCCTATTGGACTTTACGAAGCTCGTCTTAATCGCGCTGGCCGTTGCGCTACCGGCTGCATTTCTGATTGCCAAAGATTGGCTCAACGAATTTGCTTTCCGGGTGTCGTTGGATGGATGGATCTTCTTAGGGACCGGGTTGACGGTCATTGTATTTTCATGGGCTGCCGTGGGATTGCAAACGACACAAGCCGCTTTGCTCAACCCGGCGGAATCATTGAAAGATGAATAAAATACTCCATGAACCTAGCCCCTTGCAGCTAATGAATGAATAACAACATGCCAAAACCGCCCAAATATGCCGAACGGTTATTGTGCTGGTTCCTAAAAAAGGAATTAGTCGAAGAGGTGATGGGCGACTTGAACGAAAAATTCTACAACACACTCACAAAAAAATCGCTCGCGAAAGCGAAGCGTAACTATTGGTACCAGGTGCTCTTTTATTGCAGGCCTTTTGCCATCAAAAATTATCGGTCAAACTCAATTTATTTCATGATGTACAAAAGTTATTTCAAAATCAGCTATCGAAACCTGCTTAAAAATCGAGGGTTTGCATTTATCAACATCGGCGGTCTCGCCCTGGGGATGTCAGTGGCCATTCTTATGGCTACTTGGGTTTTTGATGAATTTTCATTTAACAAAGTCCACAGTAATTATGAAAAAATAGCACAGGTATTGCGCCTAAATAACTGGGGCGGTGAATTTGGCACTTCTGTGAACGGTAGCAATGTAACCGGGCTGGGTACACTGTTGAAAGAAACCTACCCGGACAAGTTCAAGCACGTGTTGACGACCAACTTCAGAATCCAAGAAGTCGTACTCAGCTCTGGAACAGATCACTTTTCCCAGCAGGGGTATTTTATGTCACCCGATGGTCCCGAAATGCTATCATTTGACATGTTATATGGCACTCGTAGCGGTCTCAAAAACAAAAACTCCATCCTTATATGCCAGTCGCTGGCTCATAAGTTTTTTGGAGACCAGGACCCGGTGAACAAAGTGGTCCGGCTGAATTCAAGGTTTGACCTTCGTGTGGCCGGGGTCTACAGTGATTTCCCACCAAATTCAACGTTTGCTGGTACGACTTATACCGCTCCCCTGGAGTTGTTTACAGGTGGAACCGAAGGTTTGGAAGTATGGGATAATTATAACATGAAAATTTATGTACAGCTACAAGAGAACGCGGACATGGAAAACGTTTCCTCCCTAATTCGCAATGCCATGCTTCCCCATGTAGAAGCTGACAGGGAAGAAACCAAGCCAACGCTTTTTCTTAACCCGATGAAGAAATGGCATTTATATTCTCAATTTGAAAATGGAACCAGGGTAAAAAGCGATCGTATGAAAATGACCCAACTACTGGCGTCAATAGGCCTTTTTGTTCTTCTCCTGGCCTGCATAAATTTTATGAATTTAAGTACGGCCCGGTCCGAGCAGAGGGCAAAGGAAATCGGTGTTCGCAAAAGTATAGGTTCGCGACGTAAACAGTTGATCAGCCAGTTTCTCACCGAATCGATCCTTCTGTCAATATTTTCATTTTTTATTGCCCTGGCCATTGCATGGGTCCTCCTGCCCTGGTTCAATAGTCTGACCGGCAAGGAAATGGTGCTACCCTTATATAATTACAAGGCCTGGCTTATTGGCATTTGCATAACATTATTCACAGGGCTCCTATCAGGCTCCTATCCCGCTTTTTATTTATCGTCATTCAACTCTTTGCATGCGCTCAAGGGGACATTCAAAGTGGGCTGGAAGGGCACGCTGCCGAGGAAGATACTTGTGGTGTTCCAATTTACGGTCTCCACCATGCTCATTATTAGTACCCTGCTGGTTTTCACTCAAATCCAACATGCCAAGGATCGAAGCATCGGCTATCAACGGGAAGGCCTGCTGGTGTTACCAAAAGGATCACCCGATTTGTATGATAAATACGAGGTACTGAGAAATGAACTCAAACGATCTGGTGCTGTACTTGAAGTCGGCGAAGCCAACTACCCGCTTACGAATACGCTCGGTAATAACAATGAAATTGAATGGGAAGGTAAAGACCCGGACTTCAGCCCTACATTTAACACCATTCGGGTGAACTTCGATTATGGGAAGACGATAAACTGGGAATTGATCGCAGGACGAGATTTTTCCCGCTTATACCCGGGAGAGGCCCAGCAAGCCGTCATTATCACTGACTCAGCCCGTGCATTAATGGGCTTTGAAGACCCCATTGGCAAATCGATCCACTTTGAAAGTGAGTTTTATGGCGGGCCGGACTTTACCATTGTAGGGGTAGTTAAAGACATGGTAAAAGGGAGCCCATTTGAAAAAGTACGACCGGCTATTATGTTTCTTACAGAAAAAGAATCCTTTTGGATGTTCATGCGTCTCAACCCGGGGCTACCCATTAGCCAAGCCATTACCACTGCAGAGGAAGTGTTTCATAGTGTAGTCCCTAACGCACCCTTCGAGTATAAATTTATGGAAGACGAATACGCCAAAAAATTCAGATCTGAAGAGCGTATAGGGTCCATGGCTTTGTTCTTCACCATTGTGGCCATATTCATTAGCTGCCTCGGCCTGTATGGCCTGGCCGCCTACATGGCGAATAAAAGAATGAAGGAAATAGGTATCCGGAAAGTACTCGGAGCATCGATCGCTAGTTTATGGCAGATGTTATCCAAAGATTTTATTAAACTGGCACTTATTGCTATTTGCATGGCTACTCCATTGGCCTACTACTTTTTGAACAACTGGCTGGGCCAATTTGAATATCGGACCGATTTACACTGGTGGATTTTAGCGGCGGGTGGAGCAGTAGGAATATTGATCACATTGTTAACAGTGAGCCACCAGGCAGTGAAAGCGGCTGTTACTAACCCGGTCGATTCCTTAAGATCAGAATAATTGAACCGCAAAGATCCTATATCACCCAAATGGGCAAAAAACTTCTTGCAATGGTTTCTACGGGATGACCTCAAGGAGGAAGTCTTGGGGGATTTGGAAGAAAAGTTTCAACATAAACTCGGAAAGGGGCCACTATTTGCTGCCAAACTCCATTATTGGTACCAAGTTTTCCAATACCTAAGACCCTTTGCCATAAAAAAGTATAGATCAAGCTCAATCCATATTATCATGTATAAGCACAATTTTAAGATCACCTACCGCAATTTCTTTCGTTACAAAAGCTCATTCTTTATCAATTTAAGTAGCCTGTCAATAGGCCTTACCTGTGCCATCCTCATCGTTCTATGGGCAAGGGACGAGTTAAGTATCGACAAATTCCACGAAAATGATCAGCGGCTTTTCCAAGTCATGCACAACTTCGAAACACCTTCCGGGACGGTTACGTTGGAATGGACCCCTGGTGTATTAGCAGAAGCACTGGAAGCGGAGTTTCCGGAAGTAAAACAAGGTGTACCTGTTATGCCTCCTGCTACGTATACGTTCAACGGAGTAATAAAGACAAACGACACCCGCTCCAGGGGCAAAGCTAAATTTGCGGGCAGTGATTTCTTTCAAATCTTTTCCTACGGTCTAAAGGCAGGGAAAGAAGAGCATGTCCTCCAAGATAAAAATGCGGTCGTGATCTCTGATGAACTTGCCGTAAACCTGTTCAATTCCACCTCCAACGCCGTGGGCCAAACGTTGAGCTGGAAACAGGGTGAATTTACCGGGGACTATTACGTTTCCGGGGTTTTTACCAAAATGCCTGCCAATGCTACCCTACAATTTGATGTGGTTTTCGGCTATGATCTGTATAAAAGCAAACACCCCGAACTGGAAGATTGGTCTTACAACAGCCCCAGCACTTACCTATTACTGGAAGATGGCGCCCAGGAGCAGGCTTTTTCGTCTAAGATCGCTGACCTCACCCGGAAAAATGATCCTAATGCAGAAGGGACACTGTTTTTGAGAAAGTATTCCGACCAGCACCTGTATGGGAGCTACAAGAATGGTGTGAGTTCAGGAGGCAGGATCACTTACGTGGGCCTTTTCCTGGTCACAGCCGTTTTCATTTTATTGATCGCCTGTGCCAATTTTATGAACTTGTCTACTGCGCGGGCCTCCCGGCGTTTTAAGGAGATCGGGGTAAAAAAAGCAATAGGCGCTAAACGTTCTACCCTGGCCATACAGCACTTGGGAGAGTCTCTTATCCTATCAAGCCTGTCCTTGGTCACAGCTATAGTGATTATCAGTTTGTTACTCCCTACATTTAACCAGCTCACCGGGAAAGAGCTCACCTTTAGCCTAGCCGCCGACCTTATTTTTCCTTTATTAGGCATCACTTTTCTTACGGGCTTGATAGCAGGGAGCTACCCTGCGCTTTACCTTCCGGGCCTTAAACCGGTTAAGATCTTAAAGGGAAATGTAGTGACCTCTTTGAGCGCACTCTGGATACGAAAAGGGTTGGTGGTTTTTCAATTCGTGGTTTCTGTTGTTTTTATCTTACTGGTTGTGGTCGTTTACCAGCAAATGGAATACATCCAGTCAAAGCCACTGGGCTATCAAAAGGACAACGTGATCTACCTCGATGCTGAAGGACGCCAAGGGGATAGTCACCGGACCTTCCTGCAAGAAATAAGAAAAGTACCGGGGGTGGTCAATGCCTCGGCGATGCGAGGTGATATCATGAACGGCGACCACAACAGCACATCTGGGGTGGTATGGGAAGGACGGCAGACCGAGGTAGAAATAAAATTTTCCGACCTGGTAGTGGATTACGATTTTTTCATCACCATGGGCATAGAAGTGACCCAAGGCAGGGCATTTTCAGAAAAATTCAGTACAGAGATGGACAAGATCATGTTCAACGAAAAAGCCATAGAGACCATGGGGCTAGTAAACCCTGTCGGGCAGGTGGTGAGGCTCTGGGGCCAAGAAAAGGAAATCATAGGAGTAGTAAAAGATTTTCATTTCGAATCCCTATACGAAGAGGTAAAACCCTGCTTTTTTCGAATGAGCGATAAACATTTGAACCCGCTGGTAAAAATACAAGCGGGACAAGAACGAGAGACCTTGGCCAGGCTACAGGATCTCTACAAAGCACAAAATGACGGCATTGCACTGGAGTACCATTTTTTAGACAGCGCCTACGAACACCTCTATTTCTCCGAGCAGCGGGCAGCCACCCTGTCCCGTTATTTTGCCGGCATCGCGATCATTATCTCCTGCCTGGGCTTGTTTGGCCTGGCAGCTTTTACGGCAGAACGCCGCTTAAAAGAGATCGGTATACGGAAAATTCTAGGGGCGGGTAATTTCCGCATTGTCGCACTGCTTACGGCTGACTTCACAAAAATGGTACTCGTGGCCATCCTTGTCGCTCTTCCCGCGAGTTATTTTATTGCTCAAAACTGGCTGGAAAATTTTGCCTTTAAGATCGATCTTCAATGGTGGTTCTTTGCAGGGGCAGGCGCACTCGCATTGATCATCGCCTGGCTGACAGTAGGCGCACAGACGGTAAAAGCTGCAAATGTAAATCCTGTGGATTGTTTGAAGGATGAATAATGGGTCATTTTCGACTGCAACTAACCAGTCTAGAACAACCCATGTTACGCGTCATTACTAGTGAGAACATTTAAGAAATGTCTGAAGCTGGAATGAAAAAGTGAAAAAACAGGTCGTCACGGCGAGTGGTACCATTTTCTCGAAAATGCATGGAGTTGGGATGACAAAATAAAAAACGGATCGTCTTGGCGAGGCTGGCGGTGAGGGTGCTGGGGGCTACGAAGCCATCCCCACAAC
>JANQLQ010000085.1 GCA_028280565.1 Fulvivirga sp. | reverse complement strand
TCACTAAAATACGAGATCAAACCGCACTGCACTTTGTGATTTTTGTCGAGTTTTTCTATCTGTAAGCCGGGTTACAAACCCTAGGGATCATGAAAAAGGATAATCTACGGGCGTTAACAGAAATCCAAGTTGCAAATAAAAACGGTTTGTTAAAAAACTTTAATGCTTAAGATTGAATAGTTAATAATGAATCGTTGTTGGCAAGAATACATCGATAATCTTGAAAGTTTTACTTATCACATTATTATTCCTGTTTCTAGTGATGACTTTAAGCAAAGAATACTCGATTTCGATTACAGCTTTTTGTCTACAGGAGATAAAACAGGTCTTTTTAAATACACCAATCATAAAACTCTCTTAACATACATAGATAGTAGAAAAGAAGTTTTTTTTCGTGCTAATAGGCAATGGATTGAATTATTGGACTTGGAGCAGTTACAAGATACTTCCATTGAAAATTTGAATTTGCTTGTTCCAAATGAGAGAGGTGAGTTAGAGATGTTATCCTATCATAGACCTTTTGTCAACCTGGGGTTTTTAGAGCTGAACAAAGGTAATATCTTCCACTTGTCAGAAATGCAAGATTTACCTTCCTGGCATGAAAATCTTTCCTTGTCTATTAGCTCAAATAGTACGATTTGGTGGGATGAAATAGAGGTGACGTTGGGTAATGATGGTTATCCTATTGATTTGGCCCAACCCGTGGACAATCGTTTTTTTTCTTATAGAATTACGCCAAGGTTTAATAGTTTTTTGCGAGATGTTATACTGAAAGCAAAGGAACTTGGTGGTTCTGTAGATTTGGAAGGAGGGAATAAAAGATATGTCACCTCAAAGGGTATTCTCCTAGATAGAAAAATTATCTACCAAGAAGATATAGAGGAAGGTAGGGTAAAACTCCCTACAAGTTAAGAATAAGCCTGTTTAGGTTTGTGATCCCTGGGAGGTTTACAATATTCTGAGATCTTTTTCGTGTTTCATGTGGAAGCTAAGATTCTAATGTGTTGTACAGCTTATTTATCTCTTCATTTAGTTTCGAATTAAGGCCATGATTTGTAGGCGGAGCATCCATTAACATCCTAGCAAGTAATGAAAACCGACTTACTAAGTCATCCTTATTTTCACCGTTAGCTATAGCCGTACTTAGTTCTAACAGTTTTTCTTTCATTCTCGCATATGCCGGTAAGCCTTCTTCTCGGTGTACATCATCCAAATGTTTAATAAGAACACTAATGGAATTTTGTGCTTTAGATATATTCATAAATTCAATTTCTACGCATTTTATTAAAATTGCTTAACTTTTGGCATATGAATCTACCTGGTGCGGAAAAAAAGCCTAAGTTATGGCTTTAGAGAATATTTGGATTCTATAAGCCTCAAATTGAAGAACACGAAGTTTTAAAAAGACCTATGAATGAACACCACCTAGCGTAAGCCTGTGATTGCTTTGTAAAAAATGGAAAATAAGAGTCTCTGACTCGGCCAAGTCAAGCGAAATTTAAAGTTGGGCAAATCACTAAAATACGAGATCAAACCGCACTGCACTTTGTGGCAGATAGACTAGAAAGTAAATCCGAAATCCTGCACTTGTCATGGCCAGGGCGGTTGTGGGCATTAGAGGCAACGCAAAAGTGACAATGAAAATATAATTTTGATATTTATGGGAATTCTATCCATCCTAAATTCTAAAAGGAAAAAACTTGATTTCTATAGTTCCGAGATTCAAGAACAAATTGAAAAAATTTTGGGTAAGCATTCAGGCACCGTTTTACATTCACCTGTACCGTTCGACATGGGATTTGATATGGGTGGGGGAGCAGACCTATATGTTTACAAAAACCATATTGACGGAGAAGTTTATTTGACGGCTGATCTGATAGGGAAAAAACAAGCAAAGAATTCAATTGGGAACTATGAATTAATGATTTGTCATTCTGAAACCCAAGATTGGGGAGCAAACCTAATTTCTAAACTTTCATATTACACACTTGAATCTTCTATGAATCCAGGAGAGACAATGGATTTAGGCGGTAATTTCGTTTTGGATGACTGTGGTATAAAAGCCTTAGTTTTTTCTAAGTATGCCGACTTTAAAGTGAAAGGGAAAAAATACGGCATCTTGTTGCTTGTTGGGATTACAGCGGATGAGCTTGAATGGGCAAAAGAAAATAGTGGTGATGATTTGATTGAAAAACTCAAAGAGGCTGGCGTTTATCCTAAGACTGATTTTAAAAGAAAATCGATTTTTAATGACAAAGCATAACGGCCTACAACAATGGTAACTGTTGCACAACCCCTTTAAAAAGTGAGGTTTATCCCTAGACTGGTTTAAGTTTAGCGTAAGGTAACTTAAATTTTCTAATCCCTGCAACTTTCAAGCCTTCACTAAGCTTCGGCACAGGTGTGACTTACTTTGTGCAACACTTAAAGAGGTGATACTTGCGGAACGGTAGTAGTCAACTGCTTGGTATTTTTCGAGTTAAGCCGCACATTTAACCCACATTGTGCTAGTTGGTATTGATGGAGAGGCTTTTTGGGGAGAAGATTATAGAGGTTGAGAGGGGGTATGGGATATTAGGTTACATATAAAGATGTAACAGGAACTGGTTCTCTTATTAATAAGTTAGCCACAATTTGGAAAACTATAAGTAAAACCTTTGAATTCCTCAACTACTTATAGTATATTTGCTATATCAATCCCTCGCACGCCTCTGATTCAAGCGCAATTTGCGAGGCTTTTTTTTGCCCTCCCCTAACGAATTAGTTAGTTGCGATACACAAAAACACCCCTCACTTCTGACCAACATGTCGAACTTCTGAATAAGCGAGGTTTAATTATTGATGAGGATAAGGCTAAGAAATATTTAAACAATGTCGGTTATTTCAGACTCTCAGGATACATGTACCATCTTCAGTCAACCGATGGAAAACATAACTTTAAGAATGGAACTAAGTTCGATGACATCATATTTCACTATCAATTTGATAAAAAACTAAGAGCTATTATGCTCGGGTATCTTGAAAGAATAGAAATCGCTTTAAGAGCCAGGTTAACTGACAAATTTTCTAACTCCTATGGGTTTTATTGGTATACCGATAAATCACTTTTTGAAGATTATGGAATTTTTGATTCTATAAATGATGAAATAACAGAACACTTCGCAGATCCTCAAGAACGTTTCTTAAAAGCATTCAAAAACAAATACACTTCAGAGTCAACCCCTCCTTCAAACATGGCTTTGGAAATTCTCACGTTAGGGAAGCTTTCTCGGCTCTATCGAGGGTTGAGGAACAAAGCCCAGAAAGTAGAGATTGCTGATGATTTCCATCTACCATCAACAATTCTTTCTTCATGGTTCATTTATTTAACAAATGTCAGAAATATCTGTGCCCATCATTCAAGACTTTGGAACAAAAAAGTTACAGCAGATAGACCATTGATTCCAAAAAGAAAGAAGTATCAATTCAATGGTGAAATCCCTATTGATTTCAATACAACAGTATACGGGATCATTTCAATGACTGATAGGCTTTTGTATGCTATCAATCCAACTAATTGCTTCATTGACAAAATCATAGGTTTGATAGATACATACCCTGCTATTAACACAAAATCAATGGGGTTTACTGATGATTGGAAAGAGAATCCAGCATGGGCAAAATAGAAGGGGCTAACCTCACCTAATGCAAGTCTGTGACTCGCGTTTTAAAAAATGGAAATGAGAGTCTTCGACCCGGCCAGGTCAAGAGAAATATTAAAGTTGGGCAAATAGTAAAATTGTGAGATCAAACCCAACTGCACTTTGCGAGGTTTGTCGAATTCTGCCACCTGTAGGCCGGGTTACGAACCCTAGTGATCATGAAAAAGGTACTAGTTGTAAACTTGCTCCAGTTGTGAGATCAGTGAGAAAAGGCCTGCTTACCAGTTTTGTTTGCCAGGCTTTTCCCTTTGTGGGCAAGAGGGGAAATCCTTCTTATCCTGTTGATCAAGACAACTCGTGTCCTGATTTTCCAGAGAGTAGTTCGGAAATGACTTGCGTGTTTTCAAACTGTTCTAACAGTATTTTAAGAAATACCGTGATGGGAATAGACATGATCAGGCCCGGTATTCCCCAGATATAGCCCCAAAGCATCAGCATGATCAGGATGGTGATCACGTTGATTGAAAATGATTTTCCCATAAAAATGGGTTCTAAAACTCCTCCAAACAAGACTTGAATTCCAATGGTGGTGAGCGTGAATAGCAATAGCATGGAAGCAGGCTCTAATTCAACAAACGCAAAAACAGCCAGCAGTACCACCGTGATCACCGAACCAATCATCTGGAGGAAATTGATCGCAAAGGCGAACAAGCCCCAGAAGATGGGAAAGCTTACACCGAAACCCCAACACGCAATCCCAATCCCTAAACCCGTAAATAAGCTGACAAAGAACTTCACCTTAACGAATTTGATTAGATCCTTTTCCACCTTCATGAAGGTTTTGACGGATGAGTACTGATGTTTCAGCAGGGTGTTGTTCAACACCTTTTGCATATCGACGGAACCTGCCAAAAGAAGTACTACGAAGAATACAGTGACCAGTATCATGGACAATGTATCCGTGATAAAGCCAACGGTAGGTGCGAAGTTTTCGATGATGGTATCCTTTTGGATCAATGAGCCCAACATGTCTTCTTCTTGTAAAAAATTAACGCCGACGAAGGTTTCAATCGTGGTTAACAACGTCGTGAGCTTATACTTTGCCTTATCAAAAAACACGTTGTCCGTCGCCAAGATCTCCCGGCTTGAAAGTTGAATTAATTCCCCGAACAATTTAAAAAATACGGCAATGATCAGTATAACCACAATGATACCCAAGACCTTGGGCACCCTTTGCCTCTTAAACCATCGCATCAAGGGCAAAAAAAGTAAGGCAATGAACATCGAGGAAAACAACGGGATAAAGATAAAAGAGAGTGTTTTAAGTAAAAAAAACACCAGTGGCACCACGAGGATCAACAGTAAGATATTGGTGGTTTTTCTGTCGTTCATTGCTTATAAAATTGAATAATGAAGGAGAAGTTATACCAGTTTAACAGGTGGATGTTCAACTCAATTCGTGTGGCTACATTCCGCATATCGCTCATACCCATTCGTTTTCTAAGAAGAGGTCTTTTCCGTAATGCCCACCGTCGTGAGAACAAACAGAAGTCCCTCCTGTACCTGTCAAAAGTTCACCTGTCATTTTTAATGTAAAATAATCCGTGACCGAACTGGTACCAGCTGGTCATGAAAGCGCAAAAATAGAAGTATTCCACTAAACCAACGCGTAACTCAAACATTTCCAACCGGTAAGTGGATTCGTTGCTAACCGTTAGTTTAACCGAGCTATTCAGTCTCCATGGAATGAAAACATGGTAGAACGTAAAATTGTGTTAAGAATATTCAAACCCACATACTTTACCCGTCATTGCGATGACGACGGCAGGAGGAAGAAGCAATCCCCCCGTCGGAGAACGTGAATAAAGTACATAGTGTACATCAATGAACAGGGGATGGCTTCACCGATAGCACTACGATCCTAGCCCCGTGGTTCGCAAAGACGGAAGAAGGATAGTTTTTTGTTCCTTTTCTCCCGCCAAGTGAAATGCTATCAACTCTTAGGAGTGATAAAAGACCCTTAGTAACTATTAACCCCTATCTCCCGATACACTCCTTAAACGGACGGCCATGGCGAGATGCAGGCGACTGTTATGAAGAATGCTGGTTGGTAAGCGGCTGGACACTAGTGATTGACGTTTGATTCATTTATAAAAGGTGTAGAGGTATTTTAAGACAATGGTTTGCTGTGCCGAAAGAGGAAGGATAGGATCTTCTCTTTCTCGCTCTGTGTTGTAGGTTTCGTTATAGACCAGGAAAAGATCATGCCCATCCCTGAAATTGTACCTGATCCTGGCATTGTTAAAGAGGGTCCGGCTCACTGAATTGTACTGGAAAGTAAATGACCCGGATAAGTGAAGGTCAGCAGCAGTCTCTAATGTGACCCTGGCCACATGCACCCATCCTTTGGTGCTACCTGCTTTGCGAAAGTCAAGGTAATCGGCCCGCCACCTGCCGGTGATGTTCAGGTGCTTGTTGATGTTAAATCGTGGGGCGTAGGTTAGGGTAAACCTTCCTCCATCGTAGAAATTGCCGAAATGCGTAGAGATCGAATGTCTGAACCGTTTTTGACGTGCTTGTGTGAATCGTAAAAAGCCGCGTTGGTGAAAATAGGTACCTGGCAATGCATAGAGCGCATCGGAAATAAATAAGGTGTCCTGTAATGCTTGCAACTCCCTCACATGGGTTACTTCAAAATTGTCTCCAAGGAAGTTGGTACCCGTCCATGAGGAATAGTTTACCCAGGATTCAAATGCTCCATCGTCAGCTCCCCAATAGTGATCGCTGGAAAGAAAAGTCCAGTTTTCATACTGAAATCGTCCTTCGCCTCGCTCCTTGAATTTCCCCCTGCCGATCAAGAAATAGGGGTTATGGACATTTCCCCTGGCCACAAAACCTAACCCGGGATTAAAGTCCGGCGCGGCATAGTTGTACCTGAGTTCATAGATCCAACCCGCTTCAACACGATTGCTGAGCTCACCATAAAAAAGTGTGTTGTCCAGTAGGTCATGGGTGGGCTGCCCTGTATCATGGCTATAGGCCAGGGAGCTGACCAGGTAAAGGTCTTTTTCCAGGTTAACCAGTCCATCTACACCCATCGTATGATTGCCGTACCCATCCCGAAACCTGCTTGTACCCATGATACCCACAAATGATCGATCGTTGAAAACTTTTCTCCTTAACCGGGCTACGCTGAAGTTTTCCCCTGGAACGGATTCATCTTCCAGTTCTGTAACTCGTGTACGCATGTAGAGCCCCCCGACATCCCAATCGCCAAGCTTTCCATTGAGACGACCTCCACCAGTAATGGGCGTGAGCTGGCCATCCGTAATCCCTATGTTTCGACTGTAAAAAAGCTGTGAATTATTACTTCCTAGTTTAACCTCGTACAGGCCAGCCTGCTCCTGGAAAAACCGCCTTCGCTCTGGAAAAAAGATGGACGCCCGGTCCAGGTTCACCACCTGGTCATCTACTTCTACCTGCGAAAAATCGGTATTGTAGGTCAGGTCCAAGGTCAGCTTTGGAGTAAGTGCATAGCGAACATCCAATCCTACTTCGCCAGTGGTAGTTCCATCTCTTTGATAGGCGTCTTCTTGTTGATTCAATACAGACCTGTTTTCCCACCCGCCTAGTAGATAGGGGGTGATCAGCAGTTGTTTTTTTGGAGTTAAACCTTCAAATTTTACCGGTTGTTTGATGCTAGGGCGCATAATGGCGCTTTGCACCTCTTGGGGAAGCGCTGGAAATACATACAGCTCATTTCTCGCAAGAATGGTACGGGCTGAACTGATGGCAGAGATGATCTTTCCATCCTCCGTGGGTTGGAAACGTAAATTGGAAAGCGGGATCTTCATCTCTAGGAACCATCCTTCCGCTGTTATCGTGGTTTTACCATCCCACACCAGGTCATAGGCGTCATTGAAAGTAGAGTTGCCTAGCTCGATGCCATCGTTAGAAACCGCCATGTCGTATCGACTGGAAAGAGGGTAAATAGAAAATACGAACGCATTCTGTTTATCACCATACGAATCAATATGGAAAGTGAACCAGTCATCTCCCATCCAACCGTCACGCTGCAAGTTTCTAGCGACGATCTCTTCATTTTCCGGGAAATAACATTTAGCTCCAACATATAAGTACCGATCATCGAAGGTGACAAAAAGCTGGGTGAGACTATCCGGGGCTCCCCAGTTCGGTCGGAACTGGATATAGTTGAACTCGGCTACATCGTCCCACTCTGCTGGAGTTAAAATCCCATCGATCAAGATGGATTGATGAGTGGGGTGGATCGTAAATCGTTTATCCAGGTAGGCTAACGAATCCTGGCCGAAGCACCCTATTGGAATGAATACTATAGCAAGAATGAATAATGGCTTCACTGGCTTTTTGGTGCAATTTCATGTAGAAGCAACTTTTTTCACGCCTGTTTGAAGGCATACATGGTAGGATGTAGATTATATGAAGTAAGTGGAGGATGAGATAGCCCGTTAGATGACTTTTTTGTATGGCTAACCTCATCGCCCTGGCATAAGGTGTGCTGTGCGGTGAGAGCATGACAAGAGTCATTGGGTGGTTACTAGGTGAGTAAACAAATACACATAACATTTGTATATTCACCTTTCCAATACAAGCACACACCATACAAAAGGCCTTAGCCGCTATTCGAGTTCATGAGACGATTCATCCCATTCCTAAGTATATTCTTGTTTATCTCTTCCTGTGGAAAAACGCAGCCACCCGATAAACTACGAAAATCAATATATGACCTCCCCGTGGCCAGCCCGGAAGGCTTGGGTTTTAACCAGGATTCCGTTGAAAGTCTTTTGAGATCCATTGCTAACACCCCGCCTAATGACTTTAGGGGAGTGGTGGTAATAAAAAATAACAAAATGGTTATTGAAGAGTACTTTAACACATTTTGGAGGAATTCTATCCATGATATTAGGTCAGCAGGAAAAAGTATAACGGCCCTGCTCTTGGGTGTCGCATTGAAGGAGGGGTTGGTACAAGACCTGGAGCAAAATGTATTCTCATTTTTCCCTAGGGAAAAGTACCCATTCATAAACGACGATTATAAGAAAATTAAGCTGAAGCATCTCCTCGATATGTCCTCGGGCCTGGATGCTGATACGGACGATCCGGGATCTTTTGGTCATGCTGTTCACTGGATCGCAAAAGAGGATTGGAAAGAGTATCTCCTCAAAGTACCTTTGATCTCAACTCCCGGCAGTAAGTGGGTTTATGCAGATATCAATGCCTTGCTGATTGGTGCTGTTATTGAGGAAACATCCGGGATGAGTCTAAGGGATTTTGCACAGAAAAAGGTATTTGATCCCTTAGGAATAGAGCAATTTTACTGGTACACAAATGCGAGTAACCAAACCGGAGCAGCGGGCAATTTGTATTTATCAACATTGGATTTTGCTAAGCTTGGAATGCTTGTCGTAAACGAGGGGAAATGGCAGAACTCACAGATCATTGACCCTACATACATTGAAAAACTAAAAGAGGAAGTTTTCGATCTCTCCAGTATTAACCCCTTTGCAGACGGTTACGGGATGATGTGGTACAAATCTCGCAGGGCTTTTGGAAGCAAAACCCTGCACTATCTCTTCGCATCGGGAAATGGGGGAAATCATCTCGTAGTCATTCCTAGTGAAGAAATGGTTATCGCACTAACATCAAGTGCCTATGGCCAAAGGTACGCGCACCGAAGATCATATAACATCATGAGTAAGATCCTGGCTTCACTAAGATGAGTGATTACCGAATAGACATATAGAGCGGAAAGTGACTAGTTGAAATTATAATACAGGTCCAATGTTTAATAACATGATCGAGGGTTTTAGCCTAATGGCATGCGGTAATCCCTGTGGCCCTCAGCGCTCTCCTCGGTGTTCTCTGCGGTTAAACAACCTTACCAACCCGCATCGTCCTCAAAAGTGAAACCTATAAGTTCTTTATTTTAACCCGCATTATTCATTAGAGTAGAAAAAAGGTGGGCTTGAGTTGGCTACCTGTGAGAAGATTCCATCTAGCCAAGGCCTTCTATTAACGGGTAAAGAGATTTTGAGCGTTCTTCTATTGGCATGATTTACGGTCCAAGCTCCTAATGCAAAGCAATAGGATTTGAGGGTGGAAAGGGTGGCTCTTTTATGATGATTAAGTGCGAAGTGTCGGAATAAACTCATTAGATTATAAGCCACCATAATCCATCGAAAAGAGGCTTCAGTAGCCCAGAAGTCGTGTAAACAGAAGTTCTCAAGACCGAAATCATTTTTGAGTTCCTTGATACGGTTTTCACAATCAGCTCTTGTGTTGTACATGTTCCATATTTGGTCCAGGGGTAGGTCCATGTTGGTAACATAGCAGCTATACCGATAACCTGGCTCATTCTCAAAGAGCTGCTTACCTGTAGCGTCAGGTCGTATATCCACCTGTTTTCTTACGATGATATAGCGCCTGACTTTTCCGTCTTCATGAGCGAACTTCATTTCATTGAGCTCGATACCTTTGGTCAGCGTAACCCAGTCTTTAAGGCCCCATACTTCACTTTTCACATTAGGATACATACGAACAGCAAGGATGTAATTGAGCTGCTCTTCTTCCAAGTAAGCCAGGATGTCTTCCGTGTAGAAACCACTGTCTGCCCTCACCAAACCAACTTCTTTGCCTTGTAAAGCCTCCTTGAAGGTCTCCCTCATAAACGCTTTACAATTACTGCTGGCGGCTGTATTACCAGGCCTAAGCCACGCATTGGCTACCATACGGGTCTGAGAAACAAAAGCCATCAAAGGGTGATGGGAATTACGACCTCTTTTGTTGGGGTTGTAGCCTTTGGCACTACCTTCTTGTTCTCCATATCGAGTGATGACGGTACTGTCAAAGTCAATAGTGAGTGCTCCCGTGTTGAGTTGATCGAAAAACCAGTGCTGTAACCCTGGAAATACTTCGGTATTAAGCCCTTGAGAAAACTTGCCGAAAAATCGGCTGTAGGTACTCTGTGAAGGCATACGTTGCCAGCCAAAGATGGATTGCAACACCTTATCGTATCGTAACCAATCACAGTGGATATAACGTGAAGCACCTGTCCAAATACTCAGCCAAAAACACTCAATGACTTGCTTGGGATCATACCCGCGATTGGAACCCGGTTCAGGCAAGGATAAACGATCCAGTTGCGCCCTGATCCCCACTTGATCTACAAATCGCTTCATCAAACTCATGCCTCCAAAGGGCGTGACAGGCTTACTG
>JANQLQ010000072.1 GCA_028280565.1 Fulvivirga sp. | reverse complement strand
TGTTACCCATGAAATTTATGTCACGGTTGAAGATGGAGCACTTACGGAGCAAAATGTATTATTAGAACCGGATATAACATCATTAGAAGAGATAGTGGTTACAGGCCAGGCACTTGGCCAGGCCGCTGCGATCAACCAGCAGATCAATGCCAATACTATCGTCAACGTGGTTTCTAAGGATAAGATACGTGAGCTGCCGGATCAAAATGCTGCGGAGACCGTAGGCAGGTTACCGGGAATTTCCGTCCAGAGAGACGCTGGAGAAGGCCAAAAAATTGTGGTTAGGGGATTAGCACCGCGATTTAGTTCCATTACCATCAATGGCCAGCGCATCCCTTCCACAGATAGCCAGGATAGATCCGTAGACTTAAGTATGATGTCACCGGACGTGCTGGCAGGGATCGAAGTATTTAAATCTCTCACACCGGATAGGGATGCGGACGCCGTTGGAGGTACCGTTAATTTCGTGACGCGAACGGCCTCCTCAACACCGGAGATACAGGGATCATTTCAATATGGATACAATGGCCTTACAGAAGACTGGGGCCAGGTTAGAGCCAACACTTCTTTCAGCCGGAGATTTTTCAATGATAAATTTGGTTTGATCCTATCGGGTAACTATCAAAAGGTAGACCGGGGCCAGGATCGTCTGAATATAGGCTACGATAGACCAGGAGAGATTAATGGTGAAGTGAATCCTAAAGTAAACGAGGTACGGTTAGCCCAGGATATTGAGGACAGGTTTCGATACGGGGGTAACTTGGTTATGGACTATGAGTTTTCGCCAAAGCACAAGATCACCCTTAATCCAATCATTCAATTTACCGAGCGTGAAAGAGATGAATATAGTACTAGTTTTAATGCTGATGGTGGTTCTATTAATTACCAATACCGGTATACCCAGGATGTTACCCGATTGTTTTCTGCAGGACTTACAGGAGACCATACCATAGGCAGTAAATTGTCCGTGGCTTGGAGTGCTTCCTTTTCTGACACTTACCGATATAGGCCCGATAACTTTCGTATGGACTTCCGGGACCAGTTTGCTACCGGCTCACCTGGAATAGGCAAACCGGCATTCGTTTTAGTAGATGAGATGCTGCTTACACATGACCTAGATAGAACTATTTTAAGGCGCTTTGCTACGAATGAAGATGATGTAAAAACAAGCAATACTTCTGTACAGGTTGACTTAAGCTACCCGGTCAGGGTATCCAAACAGGTTAGTGCCACCATTCGTGGAGGTGCAAAAGTTCGAATAGATGATCGTAGTAGAGATGTAAACAGTTTTGCTCCACTTCCTTTAGATGTTGGGGAGCTTTCTTTTTTATCTCCTGGTGACTATGCCAGGGATGGTAATGATAGGGTTTTGATGTCGAATTTTATTGGCCCTTTTGATGATAGCGGGTATAAGATATCGAGTTTTGATTTCGGCGTTGGGCGAGCGGATACACTCGTGGGTCAACATTTAAATAGGGATGAAATCCTGGACTTTCAGAGAAAATATGCTGATACAGCTCCTCGTGATCCGTTCGCAGATATTAGGGACTACACCGCTACAGACAGGATAACCTCAGGGTATCTTATGGGTACTTTTAATGTGGGAGAAATGGTGACCTTGGTAGCCGGTGCCAGGGCGGAGCATACCTATTTGGAATATTCAGGAAAGACGGGCTCCGCCTTTGCGCCGGATGATGGCCAGGATATAGAAGATTTAAATAATGATACCACCAGGACGCGTTCTTACCTAGAGATATTTCCGCAAGTCAACCTTAAGATTCAACCTACTAAATGGTTTGATATCAGGGTAGCAGCTACTAAAACTATTAACCGTCCTACTTTTCAAAATTTAGTACCCTGGGAGAGACAAGATAATTTTGAGGCAACCATTGAGCGTGGCAATTTTGACCTAGCGCATACCATCGCCTGGAATTATGACCTGTTTCTTTCGTTTTATAACAAGATAGGTCTCTTTACTATCGGGGGCTTCTATAAAGAGTTGACCAATATTGACTTTGAAGCGACGAGGAGGATACAAATCAATGAAAATGAGACTTTTGTACTAAACGAACCTACCAATGCTGTAGGTATTGCGACCGTAAAAGGGGTTGAGCTAGACGCCCAGGTCAATTTGAACTTTCTACCGACCCCATTCGATGGGCTGATATTCTCTGCTAACGCAACATTATTAGAAACGACCACACAGTATCCATTTTTGCGAACGTTTGAAAATCCTTTCAGGATTGTGCTCACTGAGCGTGAAGCGGAGATGGTAGGCCAGCCTGACCTGGTTTGGAATGTGAGTGTCGGTTATGAAAAGGGGGGATTTACAGGCAGAATATCAGCAGTTTACCAAGGTACGGCACGAGGTGATGATTTGCGAGAACGACCGGATTACGATGAGTTTGTTGTTAGTACCACCCGGTGGGATTTGACCTTCAAGCAGAAAATCACCGAAAATTTGAAAGCATATGTAAACTTCAACAACATCACAAATCAGCAAGAGCAATCTCTGTTTGGCACTCGATTAAGCAGGGTCCAAAATTTTGGAACTACTGCTGATTTTGGATTCCAGTTATCATTTTAAACATTAACCTTAAGCAAATGAAGAAAAACTACATTTTAATAAACTTACTATCACTATTTTTCTTAGTAGCGGGTAGCCAGGTAGAAGCACAAGATACTCTCACCGTGGATTCGAACAACGGTGCCAGGGGGGTGCTAAACGATCTAATCAATAACGATACTACGGCCACGGGTGAACGTGCCACAGATGTGTACCGGCTAAAAAGGGGGCAGACCTATGTGCTCAGCGGCTCGTTAGAAAATGTGGGCGGATATCATCTCAACATTGTGGCAGAGGAGGGAGATGGGCCAAGACCAAGAATTGTACCGGGTGTAATCGATGGTGGTGAGTCGGATAGACCGTTTAGAGCCAGGGGAGACCTTACCCTGAAAGGGTTGTATATCACCGGGCGTGATCAAGCGGGAACACTCAACCCAAGAAGAAGGATCATCCGGCTGTCTGCTGATGATATTCGTGTGGTAGTAGACGATTGTCACCTGAATGAGGATGGCCAGGCCGCTTTCAGGACGGATGACAGTGGGATTAAACTGTATCTCACCAATTCGATTATCTCCAACATCGGGCAACCTAGAAATACGCTAAATGGTAGAGTACTGGATGATAGGGGCGAAAACTTAGATACGGTAATCTATGAAAACAATACTTTTTATAATATTTCTCATAATTTATGTAACGATAGGGGAGGGTGGATCAAGTATGCTAAAATCAATCAAAATACGATCGTACATGTTGGGAATAGGTTATTTGATTTTGATGAAACGCAAACCGGTATTTTCACTAATAACCTGGTGATCAATGCCGGTTATTTAGGAAATGCTTCTAGCGCTTCTAGTGAAGGGGAAGATGATGCTTTCTTGCTCAAGTTTGATACGCTTTCTGAGCAATCAATTTCAGAGTTGCCAGGTGTAGAGCAAACTTTTACCTATGCAAACAACAATATTTACTTGGATTCAGCCATTATTGAATCGTATCCAACCCTTGAAGAGATTAATGCGGGTACGTACCCGGAGGCAGATTCAACGGTAAGACCAAACGGGATATTAAGCGTGTCAGCAGCCCTTTTTGCTGGTGAACAACAGGTAGCCTCTAATATTACAGAATTTGTAAGTTTCTCAAACGGTCCTCCACTCGACGACTTAATAAAAATCATAGATCAGTTCTATCGTGATCCCAACCCGGCGGATGATAAATTAAATGTAGATAACTGGGATATATCAGGCCAGCCTTTTTCATTCAGATATTCTGATTTTGTAGAATCTGCTTCTTTTAGTGAAACTGATGGTCAATTAGGTGCATTATCCTGGGAACTTATACTTTCTGGTAAATCAGGTTTGGAACAGTCTATTAATGAAGGCGAAGCGCTATTGGAAAATGCAGAAAGTGGTGGTAACCTCGGCCAATATCCACAAACTTCTATTGATGCGCTCAATGCTGCAATTGTTGCAGCCAAAGAGGTCCTTGAAAATCAACTGGCTACGGGAGAAGAAGTCGATCAAGCAAAAGTTACTCTTGACGACGCCATTGCCAGTTTTAATGGGCGACTCATAACCTCTACAGACCGTGCAGTCGATGGGAATATTTTAATTTATCCTAACCCTGCTTCAGAGTACATTTTATTTAAAAACAAGAATGATGTATCCTTCGAAATGTGGAGTGTCTCCGGCCTTTTTATTGGAAAAGGCAGGATAGAGCCAAATGCTAAATTATCAATAAGAGACTTGGTAACCGGAACCTATATTTTGCGAGTGAGAGACACGAGTGACCAACTCAAAACATACAAGCTCATAAAGCAGTAAAACCTAAAATTTGTAAAAATGAAAATAATCGATTTAAAAAATATAGCTTCTATTTCACTCTTGGTACTCTTATCTACGTTTATCTCTTGTGGAGATGATGACGATAATGGAGCTTCGTCCAGGTTAGTTGCCACGTGGTCGGCAAGTAGTGTATTGCTAAACGATTTTGATGTAACCCTGCCTACGTATGAAAACTTTACAATAACATTTAGAAACGATGGTACCTATTCTACATCCGGTGGTACCCCGGTATTTACTGACCAGGGAGGGTTTTGGTCAATAACATCAGAGACAGGCAACCAAGCCAACTTAACGCTTGATGGTGTTGCAGCGTCGGTCTCTTTTGCGGACGATTTAAGCACGGCAGTACTAAGCTTTATTGCAATTGGTGAAGCTATTGGCGCTAGGACTAGCGGCCTTGATGGCAACTATGTTATCAACCTGGAAAGACAATAGAATTTCAATATAGTTTCACCCCAGGGCCTTCAGCCTGGGGTGAAACTACATAATACTACGTATATGAAAGGGGTAATAGTGGTGATGATGGTTTCCTTAGCTGCACATGGCGTAAAAGCACAATATCCCGGTGCGCCAGAACCTTGGAGAGAGGAATACAATTTTTCACTGGGAGATTTTGAGTTCAAGCATCCAATGACCGTTTTGAACAGCGAGGAACTTGAACTCATCAAAAAAAGGATCAGCTTTAATGTAGAGCCCCAGGCTTCCGCTTATTTAGAGCTTATAACCGAGGCAGACGGCTACTTGGATTTTGTTCCGAATGCGCCTGTTACATTGGATATCCCGGGAGGTTACGAGGACAGTGACGGCTTGAATGCTGCCAGGGAATTATTATGGAGTAATTGCCACCCTGCTTACACCACAGCACTGGCTTATGCGCTTACGGGAAATACAGGTTATGCTGAAAAAAGCAGGGAGATCCTGATGCATTGGGCACAGGTTGAAACCACTTTTACGGGCTTAGACCGAGGGCTGCAGTTAGGTTCCTATTTCACGCCTATGTTATATGCCGCTGATTTGATACATGATTACCCTGGCTGGGCTAGTGCCGAAAGAGATCAGTTTCATGCCTGGTGGCGCACCGAATGCCTGGAAAACGGGGAGATCATTAATGTGATGCGGAGAAAAGACAATAACTGGAAGGACGCAGGGCTGTTAGGCGTTTTTGCAGCTGCTGTTGTTTTTGAAGATCATGATCTATTAAATGAAGCTTTGATCCAGCTTAAGAGTTATTTTTATTCTCGCACGGATGAAAATGTAAGATTACCAGGTGCAGGATGGAAAATAGAAAGTGACGAAAACGGTGTATATCTTCCTCGCGAAGTAGTCAGAAATGACGGACGGAGCGGCCTCACTTATACGGCCTATGCCTTAACGACAATGGTACAATGCTTTGAGATAGCGAGATATGCAGGATTTAACTTTTGGAATAATACCACCGAAAAAGGTGCGCAGATCGTTGATGTCATCAATCAATACTTTATTTGGGAACGCAACCCCTCCTCTTTTCCCTGGGGAGTGCCTAACCTCACTACAAAACGCAGAAATCATTACGAAATAGCAAACACTTTCCTCGAGGTAGACCCCGGGATCATCAATTTATTGCAAAATGAAAGACCGATAAGGGGAAGGGAGGGAGATGCATTCAGCACACTCAATAAGGGTGACATGAAAGGACGTGATACTGTACGTGCTACAGCACCTGTTTTAAACACGGTTGAAGCACTTACTTCCAGTAAAATTAAACTTGACTGGTTAGATCAATCCGATAATGAATATGGGTTCATACTGGAACGAAAAATAGAGGCAGACTTTGAAGTTATCGCCCAACTAAGTCAAAATAGCACTGTATGGACGGATACATCTGCAATAGCAAACACAGCGTATCAATACCGCTTAGGAGCTTACAATGCGCATCAAGATACTGTCTATTCAGAGACGCTGGCGGTTACCACCCCAGCTGAACCCGTAGAAGTTCCGACAAGACCTTCAAGGTTTACAGGTGTGGCACTTTCATCCACCCGGGCTCAACTCACCTGGTCGAATACTACGCAAGAGGAGGGGTACGAACTGGAACGCCTGGAGGGTGATCACTTTATCAGTATTGCTATTCTAGAGGTGAATGATACCACTTTTACAGATACTGGTCTCCGTAAATCATCAACTTACACTTATCGCTTAAAGGCCTTTAATGATGTAGGAGCCTCTGCATACACTGAAACGGTGAACGTAACCACATTCGCCGTAGGTGCGGTTTACGAACCGGATGACGGCGTACTCGTTATGGAAGCTGAAAATGGTGAAATGGGCAGCAGGTGGGGCATACTTTCACGTGCGGAAGCTTCTATGGGAAAAGTAATAGCGGTTGATCCTGCTTTTAACAGTTCCGGGGATGAGCCCGGATGTGTTCAAGAATTGTGCATAGTGCGATACAATTTCCAGCTAGCAACGAGCGATAACTATGGTTTCTGGTTTAGGATATACGCTTCATCAGGTGAGGAAGATTCTTTTTTCTGGCGTATAGATGATGGGGATTGGGTAAAGGAGAATGGCCGCTCCGGTACGGGTGCATGGTTTAAAACGGATCATGTTCAAGTAAATGAAATAAAGGCAGGCTTTCATGTCCTAGAGGTGGCTTATCGTGAGAATGGTACACAACTTGACAAATTTATCATCCAACGCGACATTAAACCCGGACCCTTTGAGGAGGGCCCCACTGAGTCCAAAAGTGTACAACTTTTACCACCGTTAGCCCCCGAGAATCTTGCGTTGTCACTTAAGGATTCAACTACCATTATTGTGTCATGGTCAGATGTCTCTGATAATGAAACCGGGTATATCCTGGAAAGACAGGTAAATGAGGATTTCTTAGAAATTGCCCAATTAGCACCGAATACCGCTAGCTATGAAGATACAGGATTAAGCCTTGATACTAATTATACCTATCGAATAAGCGCCTTTAACCCGGCTGGGTCTTCAGGTTTTAGCGCCATCGATTCATTGAGTACACCAAAGAAGAGAGAGCCAGTCGTCATTCAGTCATTGGAAAAATTACATTCGCAAGTACACATTTACCCTAATCCTTCGCAGGGTTTAATTAATTTGCGGTGGACAGATCATACCCAGTTGAACTTCTTTATCAAGCTTTATGATGTATATGGCAAGGAAGTATTCTACCACGAAGCTTCTAAAGGTCAGATAGACTTTTCCGGAAACCCTAATGGGGTCTATTATCTACGAATATCATCAGAATTTTATTCAACTATTCAAAAACTTATCCTATTCAAATAAATGGACTGGAAAAACATCTTCGTTTTATGCTATGCCTTACTTATTACTGCACCAGTTTTCCCTGGCTTTGGCCGAGTACTTTTACAACATTTAGAATTCCGCGATAAGCAATGCTTTGATGGTTTATGGGAAATCATTAGCGAGAAAGGTAAGGTAGGGTTGTGTTCTTAAAGGGGATCGTTATTTGCTTTTCGCTATGTGTGCTGGTAATGAGTTGCCAATACACTAACAGGTCGGAATTAGATGAAAAGTATATCCTAAACAAGATCAGTGATAGGCTCCATGCCGGGATACTGGAGTTGGACACTCCACGTTTGCCACGTTCCGTAGAAGGAGGAAAAACCAGGTTTACCTCTCCAAGAAGCTGGACCAGTGGATTTTTCCCAGGTATATTGTGGATGATGGCCTCATACGAACCACATAAAAAATGGAGCAATGAAGCTCATAAGTATACCGAACTCCTGGAAAATGTCAAGTATGAAACAGGGCATCATGATTTGGGATTTATGCTATATAACAGTTATGGGCTAGGTTATTCGGCCACCTATAATCCTGCGTATAAGGAAGTATTATTGACCGGGGCGGCTTCCTTAGCTTCAAGGTATGACACGCTTATTGCTTTAATAAAGTCTTGGGACAGACCCGGAAAATGGCAGTATCCTGTGATTATCGACAATATGATGAACCTTGAATTTCTACTTTGGGCAGGCAAGGAATCCGGGGATAGTACCTTCATAGAAATGGCCATTTCACATGCTGATGAAACGCTAAAAAACCATTTTAGGCCCGACTACAGCAGCTACCATGTGGTAGACTATGATACGGCAACTGGCGAGCCCGCATGGCGAGGTACTCACCAGGGATTGAATGACTCTTCTGACTGGGCCCGGGGACAAGCCTGGGGCTTATATGGTTACACTATGATGTACAAAGAAACTGGTCATAAAAGATATCTTAATCAAGCCAAGTCAATAGCCCATTATCTTTTGAACCATCCGAACATGCCGGAAGATCTTATTCCGTATTGGGACTTAAAAGATCCTGGTATACCGAATACCCACAAGGATGTATCTGCCGCCGCTATTACAGCAGCAGCATTACTGCAATTGAGCGATTATCTTAAAAATGATCAACAACTCGCCTACATGGTGACCGCTAGAAAAATATTAGCCAATCTTGATCAGTCTTATACCTATGAGAATGAGGATAATAGGCTTTTTTACCTGGATCACAGTGTGGGGAGTAAGCCGAAAAATGGGGAGGTGGGTGTACCCATAATTTATGCTGACTACTATTTCCTGGAAGCACTGATGCGTTCCCTGGAAAGAAGGTGATGGAAACCAAATGGGTTTATAAAAATTCCCTGGTTGCAGCGGTAGCTTGAAACTCGGTAATTTTTGTAGGGCGCCTTCTTAAATTAGCCTCGAGAGTAAAACGTTTAATTTTGGCAAAGTAGACCTATATTTTACAATGTTTCGAGTAATGCCAGCCTCGCAATGAGTGGTTTAAGCGAAATTTTGCGGTTCTAAGTCCAGTTTTCATTTTCTTTTGCACGCCCAAAAGAAAACGAAACAAAAGAAAAGGGCGCCAGCAACAAAGCCCATTTTCCCCACGAAACGCGCTATCTAGCCCCTATAGCCCGCTTGCCCACGGGC
>JANQLQ010000066.1 GCA_028280565.1 Fulvivirga sp. | reverse complement strand
GGCACACTTTCCACCGATAGAGGTGGCACAAGTTAATCCGATACGACTGGCATACTTTACGCCGATATCAATGGCACATATTCACCGATATATCCAACTATTTTAGGTGGTAAATAAATATTCGATTTACAACTTTCATATTACCTGGTGGAAACAGACCCTCTTTCAATTGATAGATTAGTTTTAGACAAAAAGATCATCCTAGGAAGCTTTCCAACCTGGAGCATAACCACGCCTGACCCTGAAAAAGCAGAAAGTGAAAAGGACAAGAGGTATGTCAGAAAAACAAACGGAGATCTAAAATTCTATTACGGGAGCTCCAAAAATGTATTCTGGTCCTGGTACTCCGTCTTTGTCGACAATTCCGTTCAGCCTGCTGACCTCAATGCCATCAAGCATAGCCTTGAAAGGAATGGAATTGGCATTACAAATATTATAGTACGCGCCTCAAGAAAAGATCGCTCCTCGTTTGATTATGATCTAACCAATAGAGAGTACAATTATGGATTTTTCAAATACCCCAAGCCGGATGAGACCTTGAAGATCTTGTGTACCTCGAAGACAGTAATGAATGAGATGCTTTTAAAGAGTGCTTTTTGGAAGCTATACCCGGAACTGGAGGTTGATCCTTCTTTATCTGCAGCACTTCAGGCTGAGATTTACAATGGCTTGCACCATAAGCATGAAGCCATTACTCAGTCGGTTTGCGTTGTTCTAAAGGGACAAAGCGGGGAGAGAATTGAGTGTGCTTCCATTCCCTCTCCCGGTAGTCCATACCGTGGGCTTAGCTTTTTCGGTAAAACTAAAACAATGGGGTCGAATGAGTTTTTAAGGCAATTTTTGGGTAATGTATTTAGCTGGTTTAGAAATTAATAGGGTACTACGATTTCTAAAACCTGTAAGAAATTCTCTTTTTTCCCAGGGATCAGTAACCTCTTCCATAAACTGGCATACTCAGAGTTGTCTTTAGAATACTCTTCCTCTAAATACTCTGAAACCGATTTTTTCAGGACATCCTTATCATTTAAAAACTCTAGCATTGAGCATAAGACTTTTATATCTTCATTAGTCCAAACTCTGAGCTTTTTCAAGCTTTTCAGAAAATCCCGACCAAGTACATACCTCAAATAAAAGATACGGATTTGACGAGGGGTAAGCTCATCCAGGTTGGAAATTGACTCTTTTAAGGCCTCCCTTTCAGCAACGGAGATCTCAAATTTTGTTGATGACTTTTGTTGTTCGTTGCTATTTCTATGGGCTTTTTCTTTTGTAGGTACACTACCAGTTTTTAAAAAACTTTCATAATCCAAATCATCGATTTCTTCCCCCTCTTGAACTATCCCCCTACTTGTTAACGTTCTGCGATAGGTGTTTTCTGTTGATTTCTCAATCTCCTTAGAGACTTTTTCAGTTTTGCCTCTTGTTAATGCATCAAATATTGTCTCCCGCTCTCCTTTATTCAGCTTTCCGAGTTTAATACTAGCCAAAAAAAGCTTGTCAAAATATTCCCTCGTAAGCTTGTTTATTTTGGTCGGTTGACCAGAAAACAGCTTGTCATATTTAAGGCTAATAGCTCTTTTTAAAATACTTTCATCCACAGCCACTACCACTACCATTCTTTTAGCAATCGTCTCATCTTCCAACATCACCCTTAAGGAATCCACTACCTCTATGATAGTGCCTTCAGAGCACCTGTCTAAATCATCCACAAAAAGTAGTACCCTGTTTTTAATTCCCCCACGGTCATCTTTCCGTATCCATGTTTCCATTAGCACCTTCAGCTCTTTTTGTACCTCTGCCTGGATCCCTAGTAATTGTGCATAGGATAGCTTTTTAGTATATTTCCTGTAAATCTCTTTTGCTTTAGAGCTTTGCTTCTCCCAGGTTTTCAAGAGAGCAGAAGTCAATGATGATAAAATGTTTAGGCTAACAAATCCACCGAGAATTAAATTTAGCCAACCTGGAACCTCAATTTTGCTTTGCAAAATGACATAAAAAGCTCCAAGAACAAAAGTGGTCAAGAAATATAGTATATCCCATTTGCTCTCCCGATTCCAATTTAGGCGTAGAGAGCGCAGGCGTTTATCGATTATATTCGTAGCCGAATCATAATATTTAAGGGCAATGGCTTCGTATAAGTACCCCCATAATGCTGGTGTTTTTTGAAACTTCCAGGCATGAAAGTCTACACGATAAAAATGATCCCGAGATTTGGGATAATTCCATATTTGCTTAAATAAAAACGTTTTACCCCGTCCCCACTTTCCAAAAACTCCAATAAGAATGGGGGCATCTCCCTCTAGGTTAATCAGCAGGTCCGACAGTTCACCAGCCAGCTCAGCTACCCCTATTACAGGAGTCATATCATCTGCTGTTAGGTGTCGATACCTGTCTCTTTCAAAGCTTCCTCTTCGAGCATTCCAAAAATCTTCAAGCTTGGCGAGAATCTCGCTTTTAATCGTGACACCACTTCCCTGTGTCCTCCAGAGTTTCTCGTCCCCAATGTCATTCTGTAAAAGCTCTTCTTTAGTAATTATTGGCTCACGGCTCAAGAAATCCCATAAAACATCAATATAATTAGTTGTTAAACCCTCCTCCGCTTTTTTTGAATCATAATGCCTTCCTTTATGAACACCATCTCTCACTATTCGCCCAGACCCCACAAGACCTTTCGGCTCAACCCCCAGCCTAAGCAAAAATACACGCTTACCTGCCTGCATCTGCTTATACTTTTGAGCAACACTCCATATACCTCTTGCGGTACTGTCTGGATTTTTATCAATTTCATCAATCAACTCATCCAGCCTAGCAAAGCGGTCATCGCTAGGGTTCCATATACATAGAATGCCTTCTTCGGGGTTTTCGTTTTGCTTCATCACTTCTTAAAAGCAGAAGTTAGCTAAAGTATATCTTTTTGACTAATTCAATAGCCTGGAAACAGACCTTGCTCTTCCCTGGTAAGCTCATAAAGAGGCACCCTTGCACCATGAGTTACAGGGTAAGCTTTTGAGTGCTGAGCAACAGCGCTCAGCACCTCCGGTCGTTTTGCTCTTTTGATAAGCCATCTTTTGATCCAATAATCAGCAATTTTAGCGGTAGTTTGCTTTGAATCGGCTTGATCTTGCGGAATTAAGTAATCCGGCTGCTCATCAATACCAAGTAATATATTACGCGTGTTACGTACTAGCGGGATTCCATAAATGATTCTCTTGTTTTCATGCTTTAAAAGAGGTTCCGATTCAAGCCCTAACAATTCTATGGCTTCCCTCAGCTTACGCATGAGTGGATTTGATCCTTCACCAAAAATACTATTCACCCTACGCCCGCCCTTACGTCTTCCCAAATATTGATGAGCCCATGCTAAAGTTTCACGGCTAAAATGAAATGAGCCAAAGCCCTCAGAGATTCCGAGGTTCAAATATTCAATTATATCGTTGCTATTTTTATCGAAGTGGGCGACAGGCATTCGCACACGGTTGTATTGGCTTGAGCCCACACCATACAAGCTTGTAGTGGCTAGAAATGAGAGCTTAGGCTTTCTAACTATAGGACGCCCCCCCATTGCTGAAGCAATTAAGCTTTCTCTTCTCCCATACTTCAGATTATAATATTCGACGACCTCTGGAGAGGTTAAAAGTAAACAAACCAATTTACCTCCCAATAAGTGATTATAAGGGGCTACTGAGCCACAAACTATAATGTCCATGATGTCGATACCCACCCTTTGGCCCTTCCACTTTCTGGCCAGCCTCCCGATAGCATTCCTAAATTCAGAAAAGCTGAGCGCATTCTCAAAATTTTCAATACCCTCGTGAATTCGGTATTTATCAAATATCCTTTGAATTTGTAGTAGCTCCGCAAGGCTGGAAAATCGCTTACTTTTAAAAAGATGGGTTTCCGCTCTTTTGGCCCAATCTATGGTCTCACCTCCCTTACCCTTTTTAGCCTCGTGTGGAAATTGCCTGTGTAATTCCTTTTCCCTATCGGCTTCGGCCCTTAAAAAAGAGAGCAGATCCTCACTTGGCTTATCAAGCTCAGCTCTATCTATAGATTTATCTCGCAGTAGATCCTCGATATAAATATCATTTTTCAAGCCATCCAGGGTATTGAATAGCCAATCCAGAGATTGAGAATCAGGGTTTTTCTCTATGTCTTTCACAAAGGTTTCCGAATCCCATCCGATCCACTCATCCCTCCTGGAAAGCTGCGACATGGAGCTTCCTAAGGCAGCAATACCAATTACAGGATGATTTTCAGCAGCAGCATCTCTAATTAGAATCGAAATGGATCTCCCAGGCAGGGATTTGTATTCTGTAATCCAGGTATGGCGAAAGTATCTCCATATGTCCGTAAGGTATAAGCCGGTTAGCTCACATTTTTTGCCGGGTTCTACAAATTGAAGGTAAGGGTCTATGATCTCTTTATAGTCAGAAGTTGCAGGCTCAGCCACTTGATTAAGCCGACTAATCGATTGGGCTAATTCGTCACCATCCCGCATTAACGAAAAAATAGAAATCCATCCGTTAGCCGTAAGCTTTCTTCTTTCCGTCTTTTCTATAAATTCTTTTACAGAGGGCTGCTTAAGCTGAAAGTCCCTGGCGAGTAGATGGCTTTCTCTTGTCTTCTCCTTTATCTCTTCCGAGGTTAGTTCAGAATCACCATTCATTGAATATTTAAGGTAAAGCTCACCTTTCTTGGTTCTAATAAACCACCCCTGCAGCAATAGGTCCAATACCAAGCTTTTTGAAAAAACAAGCTGTAGCTCGTTGTCTGATGGAGATCCATTTAAACCCTGTATAAGCTTTGTTCTTTCCTCGAATAAGAAATCCTTTTTATATGCACCTGCTTTCTGATTTCGCTTTAGCAGGTTAAGAAACCTATTGAATTTTTGCTTAATGTCATCTTCCGCTTTTAAATCAAGTAATACTTCCTTCATGCAGCTAAGTAAGGTAGGTCGAAAGAACTCGACTCCAGTTATCTCTATAAATCCGGGCAATTCTTTTTTGCTTTTCATCAAGCAATGACTCGGCACGGGCTGCTGCAAAAATCAGAATTTCTAGCTGCTTGATAAAATAGAAGGGTGCATTTTTCTGGTTTTCAATAAGAGGATGATAAACCTTACTGTAAAATGGATGATTTGAGTTTAGCTGAACCAAAATCCCTAAGCTACTGTATTCTGCGGTATAAAAAGCCGATTCTTTAAGCCCTTGGAAATCCAGGTAATAATGCAAACCATTAATTACACTTGCTCCCTGTGTATTCGTCTTGATCTTCTGTAACAGCTGGCTTAGCTTTTCTTTTTTTTTTGAATCAGATTTAGGGGGTGAGATGAATACATCAGCCCGTTCCAGTTCATTTTTAGCATTGAGATTTTGTGTCAGCTTCTTCAGCTCAATGAATCGGTTTCTTACACGATTATTGAGCTCCCTTGCAATCTGCTCTATGTCAGGTACAAGGATTGATTTTAGCGCCTCTGTTGGGTGTATCTCTTGTTTGGTATGGGTTACCCCAAAAAGCTCGTCTAGCTCCGGGCTGAAAGAGATCTCACATCGCCACCAATCGTCGTAGTTCTCCTTCCTTTTGTTTCCTGCAAAAAACCATCCATAGTCTATCTCTCTTAAGGAGCGTACAATGCTCATCCCTGCTCGCTTGGTTATTAGCATCGCCTGCTTCTCCTCATTAGAGTATTTTGACCATTCAAGAGGTAATTCGACGAACCTTACGGCTACCTTCGAGGTAAAATTCTTACCCGGAACTTTTACGTCGTAGATCAACTCTTCGCCATAGATCCGCCCACCTAAAAGATTTTCACCCGCCTTAAGAAATAGGGGATCGATGGGTATAATTTCTTTGTTGTTGACCGTAATCTTTATACCTCTCCATATGGCATATCTAAAGATTCTCCCAAGCTCCCTATGAAGGTTATCTATAAGGCTTTTCAGATTTTTATACGAAAGCCTGTCACATTTTAGCCATTTCACAATAGTGCCGGAGGCAGAATGCGCGAAGAATTCCTTTGAGTTAAGCTTCACAGGCTCACCAATGTTGGAAGCTTTCCCACCAGCTATGTCATCTACATCCAGGTAGTTGTAAAGAATTCTGCTCTTGCTCTTCCAGGTAATTACCTCGACTCTTTTGGCCTGGCTTAGTGAGCTATTGGGGAGCCCCATACCATATCGTCCTAAGCCCTTACGAGAATTGAACTTTGAGCTCCCTCCAAATTGCAAGGCCTGATTCAATTCAGATGAGTTCATCCCAGCACCGTCATCAATAATGCTTACCTCATAGCTCTTGCTGACCCCACTTCCAATTTGCTCAATTTTTATTTCGATTGATTGAGCTTCTGCCTCGAGAGAGTTATCAATGATTTCTGCAAGAGCGGCATAGGTGCCTCTGTAGCCAGAGTCTCTCGTGGCTTGGATGAAGTTTTTGATCAGAATGATATCCTTCATTTTTTCTCGAGAAAATTGGGGGCTAATGCCCTGCTTCAAGCATTTCTCTTTCCTCTTCTTCAGCTGATTCTTTGTCACCAATTGGGTCTTTTCGATCAAGTATTTTCAAAGCCACATCTAGTTTTTTAGACCATTCGTATCTTTCATTAAGATAAAAATCTTCCTTTTCACCATCGGCTTTTATCTCGCTCTTACCAAGAACAAAAAATAAAAGCTCCATCGCAGTTTTACCTCTTTCATCCAAATGACTATAGACATCTGTATAGAATCTGTGACGTGTATTTATTAGAATTCTAAATTGAGTTCCAAAATAGTCCACATTATAAAATGGCGCTCCTGGTAATTTTGTAAATTCCACCTTATACTTACGCTCATTGGTTTCCTTCGTCAATTCTTGTTCTACAGTTTCCGGATTTTCTCCTGATTCTTCTGCCTTTTTTTTAGCATCCTCCTTAAGCTTCTTGTTCGCCTCATCTTGTTTTTGTGCTGAAACTTTTTCGGAATCAAACTTCTCGGTTTCAGCCATTACATTTTCAGAGTCCCTATAACCAGTATCAGTATTTTTATCCTTTTCGGCGTTACGATCAGCTCTTAATTGTTTATCTCTATCTCTTAAACCTTTAACTATTTCGGGGACTCCCATTTCTCTTAAAAGATTCCAAACTTTTTCATCAATCTCCACTTGCTGCTTGTTTGTTGTTATTCCGAATAGATCATCCAAAATCGGCTCAAAATGCAGTTCAATTTGCCAATAGCGATCATTGTTCTGGACAACGGTATTCAATGACTCTTGCTCGTAAGTAGGTCTTCTAACGACATCGACTTGTCTCCCTGACCTACAAACCATGAAGTAGCCATTATTGTCCTTAAGCACTTCCATCCGATTTTTTATTTCTGAACCTTTTTTATCTCTTGCAAATGAAGGATGCATGAATGAAAACTGTAATCTTACACTACCAGTAACATTCTCTCCTCTGCCGTTTTTATGCTTAACATCGAAAACCAGATCATCCATGCCTTCAGCCAGGTACCCGTTCCCAGCATCATAACCAATCCCATTAGGATTTAAAAAGAGTGGGTCAATCAGTTTAGACTTTACTTCATTCACAAAAAAAGCGTGATTCTTGAAAAAATGCCGATAAATCAATCCTATGTTTTGCAACATTTTAGCTTGAAAAATCGATGGAAGTGAAAAATTCCTGATCCTATCAGGCTCTCTCAAAAGAACAACTGTTCCTTGTTCTAAATCATCAGCCGACCATATCTTCTTGATGTAATCTTTGACATATTTTGGGGGTTCTTGCTTTACGTAACCTGGAACTACTGAGCTATCTTCAGCTCCATTTATAGATTTTTCAGCTATTTCATTAAGATCAACCCTAACCCGAAACCATTCTTCTCCAATTGTTTTGGAGAATACCTCGTATTTTCGCGTAACACTAACAGCAGCCGTCGGTAAGCCAAATCCAAATCGACCAAGTCCATCTCTACTGTTATGTCTGTCGGTCCCGCCCCAAGAAACGGCCGCCCTAATCATTTCTGGAATCATTCCGTACCCATCATCAATAATTGCTATGTTGGAGATCTTTTCCCTGGAGCCCTTTTCTTTTCCACGTTCACTAGTGGTCATTATAGCAATTCTGTTTGCTTCAGCCTGAATTGAGTTGTCCACAATATCGTTAATGGCCTTTCTAATATCCCTATAGCCACTATCCCGCATACTTTCGACAACCTTATCTATCTTGAAAAAAGAATCACCTCCTAATCCTAGGCTATTGGTATGCTCGATGTACGCCTTTTGTCTTTCTAACCCGTGTAGTTTTCTATAATCTTTATCTGACATGTTTTTTTGTTTTAACGTTATTCAATTTTTAAAATATCTTTTCAGTTTAGCCTTAGTCTTTGTTAATGTTTTAGACACCATTGCCGGAGAAAGTTTCAATCTGTTGGCTATATCCTTACCCTTCATGTTCAAATGAAGATGCAATTGAAAAATTTCGGCTTCTCTAGACGTGAGTTGTTCGTAAGCCTTTTCTAAAAGCTCCTGATTATTAATAACTTCCAGCTCAAGATCTTTCCTATTGGTTAGATCTAAATTTGCAATCTCTACAAATTCTATTGATTGCACTATATCCGTGGAGCTTTCAAACTGGGAGTAATAATCCTGAACTTCTCCTGTTGTATGATAAACCCATTGTTTTACTGAATTCCTTAGGACATGAGAGATTCTCCAGAAGGAGTAGGTCCTTAAAGTAGTAGCTTTGGTAAGATCGAATGACCTAATGGCCTGAATAAATTCTTCCTTAGCTACCTGTAGAAGATCTTCTGAATAAAACTGGAAATCGAAAGCTGTAAGATCTGTTTCTTTTGCCAAATGTTTGGGAGAGGTGAGCTTTCTTAAAAAGCACTCATTTGCTTTAAGCAGTTGAGAGAAGGCACTCTGGCTTCCCTCTTGAGCCTGACGAATTAGCTTCTTTTCGCCGGAGCCCAAAGTAGTTTTGTTCTCTTTCATAAAAAGATTGAGTATTTATGGATTAGACTCAATCTCCTGTTCGATTTCTTCTGTGAGCCCACTTTTGGAGCCGCCAACTGGAAAGAGAACTAACCCTTATTTAAACATTAATTTAATGAAACTCCTTTCAAGCTTCACTATTATTATCCAGTTTTACGTCAAAAATTAACCACTGGGTTCAGTTTTTTTTTAAAATTTTCTTTTGGTTCCACTTTTACCGGTTTTTCTTCGCTGAGCCCAATAGCTAAAAACCTCTTCAAGCTTTTCCTTGTAAACTACAGACCTGTCATCACTTTCCTTCATTTGATCAAGCTCAGCAAGCAGCTTAAAAAAGCCCTCAGCTGGCAAACCTGTAGCCTCATCTACAACCAACGGCCAAAGCATTGGATTTCCATTTTTGTACTCCTCGAGCGAAACGTCATATAAAACCTTATCAATCGCCTGCCTGTCCTCTTGATCCTGCCCAATTACGTAGGACACAATCAGGTATTCGACCTGCTTCCTGTACTTCGCAGATTGAATTAATTCATTTCTTACCTTAACTTTATAGTTATCTATCATTTTCCTATTTTGCTTTTATGTTAGTTATCGTTTCCACCTCCAGCACTGATAGGTATCGCCACAACACTATCAGCTTACTAGCCCAACCTATCGGATCAACGGTCCAATTTCGCTACTCTGAACAATTATTACCAGACAAAATTATTAAAGCTGTACAAGAAAATAAATTAAAAGGAAGCTTGGCTTTAGTAGGGCACATAGAAAAAAGGGATGGAATCTGCCCAATATATCCAATTCGTCAAGTAGAGTTAAAGCAGGCCTACCAACATGGTTCAACTTACAGCTTTGAATTCATAATGGGAGGCTTTACATATTGTGAGGAACCACAAAATTTGGCAGATGAGTTGGCCAAGGAACATGATCCCAGTTCCGAAAAGATAGTTCCAAACATAGATAAAAACGATCCTAATAAAACTGTTAAGGGTTTTTTTATTTTTGAAGCCCAGGATTTTCAATTTGATAATCATGTAAAATTCACAAAAAGTCTGATTGACTGGGAAAAAATCTCGAATCAACTCTATAAGCTCAAAATCTTTAATAATGAACCCTACTTTTTCACTGTAGTAGGCTTGGAAAAGGGTCAGAAGGTCCGCTCTGACGTTCAAGAATGCTCTCAATGGCCCTCTCAGATTGTTAGCGATAAACTATACAATTTACTAATATATGTTTATCATCCTTTGAAAGATAATTGGACCGTCATAAATGAGCATCTAAAGCTTGAATCCAATTTTTTGATACACCCGATTAACCCAAAAGATCTCCTAATAGATTCACCCTATGACTTAAGGAGATGGCCGTTCAAATTTATACCGACCACCACAGTCCATAATGAGTTTGGATGGTTTAAAATTGGACCTCAGAAAAAAAATGACGGTGGAGATAAAGGTGATGAATTTGAATGGTCTTTTGCGATGGATTTAAAGCTGAAGATTAGGCGTCTGAGAATTTTTGTTTCGATTGTTATACCTGCTATTGCACTTGCTATTCCCGGGATTTCACTAATTCTTTTAAAATCTGACGACGATATAAAGAATATGAGCTGGTTTGGTGAAATAGGCGATCCTGGAGTAATAAAGTTTGGATTATCGTTTCTGGTTTTAGCTTCTACAACCATCGCATCAATCGCATCTCTTTACGGAATAAAAAGGAGTATCTAGGCCTCTGAGTGTTCAAAGACGGTTTCTTTAAGCCTTTGATACCTATTGAGTGTCTGGAACTGTTGTGCTACTTCAGAATAAAGGATGTCCTCCCTGTCACAGACAATATTTTCATTAAAAGAAACCGGCTTCTTGAACTGCTGTCTGGTCAGGTCAATTTCAGTGCCGTCTGGAAGCACATTCCAGAAATGGTCGTTCACTTCGTTGTAAAGAATTTCACCGCCATAAAAATCTTGAATCAGGAGCGCTGTAACCGCACACTGACCATAGGATGGATTTTCCTCGCTCCACTCTTTTTGCATAGGAGGATAGCATGTAGATCTGTCCCACGATTCTTTAATTCTTTCCTTAAGGGTTAGTAAATCCATTACACAATAATAAACAATTTAAAGCTCATTTTCATTCCATTTGACAAGAATGGACAATGTATGACGGTTAATCTTGAAATATTTGATAAACTTACAGCAGAGCTATTGAGCTTTTCTCATCGTGAGGAAACGTGAGTTTGCCTGCTCTGGAAGATATACTTTTGCCATTCAATTTGTTACTATTGAGCTTTCGGTGATTATGTATCTAAACTTTACTTACCTTGTTTCTTTTTGCACCATCAACCCTGCTTTGTAGCTGTCATCAAGAAGCTGAAAAGGCACTCCCACCTATCGTGTACAATTTCCAAACACCTAATCTAGCACATCCAAAACACATGATCTTCAATAACAACAGGATATGGCGCTTCGGAAAACTAGGGCGGCCATTGGCAGAAGACCTTTCAGATTCGATTCACAATACCATTTATAACTGGAACAGAGATTCATTGAAGGGCTATCAGAAACACTTCGATCTCGTTGTAGATACACTTAACGCCTTCCACTAAATTTGCGGGAATGGGAACTAGAAGATTCTACAGATAACTATACCATTCGTGAGTATATTGTTACAGAGGGCAGAAAGAAGGCTGCCCTCAATGCATTTCCAGTCTACATTATCAACCATGATACGGCCCGATCACATCCTGGAATTTCAGGACGGCGCCGTCTTTATGATCTGCGAAGCTTTGGATTCCATGGGAAACTGGCGCCCCATAGATGCATGGCAGTACACTCATTTTTGTGGTAATAGTTATTATGAGTTGGTTTTTCCACCAGGGAACTTTGTTGTAACGCGGGTAATAGACTACAGTGGAGATTATCCGACCTTATTGAGAATGAAGCTTAGGAACTTTGACCGGGCGTTTTATTCATCAGCTTTTAGAGATACCATCAATTATTCCCAGTTCAGTGATTCCAAGGTTCGGGCGTACGCTAGTAAAATAATATCGAGATACTATCGGGAGAATCCCGATTCCATAGATTACTATGCTCAGAGGTACTTTGATGCTCTTGTTCTCAATAAACCGCTTTGGTAAAAAAGATTTTGCAATCAGCTGAGGTAATTGAGATATCCCACACAAAATAAAGAAGTATTCACTTTCAAGTAATAAATTACACATTACTGCTTTAATCCCTTCAAGGTTTTTATTAATCTGCTGATCCAATGGGCAAATCTTGGGCATTTCTCCAATATGGCTTCCATCCCAACCATTTCAAAAATCATCTCACCATCGCCCGTTTTATCGTAATTATAGATGCGTTCTAACCGTTTGGAGGGTGCCGTTTCAGGTAAGTTATTAATATCCTCGGGGTTGGGATATTGTTCTATAATGTCTGAAATCTTTTGCAAAGCCATAGGGTCGTCTATGACCAAATCAAAGCCATCTATGTTTGAAAACATTAGGGCCTCTATTTCATGCAGTTGGATGTAGGGAATAAAGTTGACATCTTTATTAAAATCTGCATGAATGGCATCCTCTATTTGTGAAACCCTGGAGGCATCTTTAGTGTAAGCGGGAAAGTTTGGTGGGAGCCGGAAGAAATCGATCAGCGTAGTCACAAGAACATTTCCTTGGGCCAATGTTCTTTTTACTTCGTTTTTAAACAGCCCATAGCTACTCACACCTCCTTTTTTATGCTGTTTCCTGTTAGTGGTGATGGTTTGTGCATGAACGTTTGAAAAGCCCAACTTGGCCAAATAGGGAGCTATTAATTTCTCAACCAGCAATATTTCCGTATCGCCTTCTACAATAAATACCAACCTTACCATTTACACACTGTAGGGTTGAGCGCCAATGATGTTTTTGCCCCACAGATCTCCCAGTGTATACTCTTCCAGCCAGTTCGCCAGATCCTCAGATGATAGTCTTCTAAACTTCGAACCATTTGTCCCTCTATCGGTAACAATGATATCCTCTGGGTCGAAATTATCAATAAGGTTGATCGACTGGGTGGACAAGATCACCTGTGTTTGCTCTGATGCCTTCCGTACTAATGAGGCTAATTTGTTAATGGCTACTGGGTGCAAACCAAGTTCAGGCTCGTCAATAATGATGGTTTGAGGTGGTTCTGGCTGCATCAATAATGTGGCAAGGCAGATAAACCGCAACGTTCCGTCTGATAGGTGGTAAGCGTTAAAGTATGAATCTGGAAATCCCTTTTCACGCCATTCCAGCCGGATATTGTTTTCATTCAGCCGGTCCGGTTCAAGTTCAAATCGCTCAAAAAAAGGAGCTATCGACTGGATTGTTTTTTCTATTCGAGTAAAGTGTTTTCTATGTTTCTGTCTTAGAAAATACAAGAAAGCCGCAATGTTTGAACCATCTCTTCTCAACGCTCTATTGTCGTTGATGTCAGCGACAGCCTTCATGGGTGACTTATCACCAGTATCATGAAAATGATAAACGTCAAATTCTACGAGGCGATCATTGACATAATAAGCCTGGCTATGGTTCATTTGGGAAAACTGGGATTCCACCACATTTTGTTCAAACTCCTTTGGGTGCCACTTATAGCCAGACCAAAAAGATGTTTTAAGGGAAGACACTATCAAAGAATCCTGTGCTTCCTGCAGGCTCAGCATAAAACGATTTCGGTGTTCACCACTGCTTAGAAATTCTAATTCTAAATAGATATGTTCGGTATTTCTTTTTCCGAAGTATAGGTAGCTATCTGCACCTCCTTTAGTTTTGATGTAATTTTGTAGATTTTGATTATAGATATTGCGGATCAGTGAAAACACGGAAATAAAATTACTTTTACCCACACCATTGGCTCCTAAAAGGATATTGATTGGCTTTAATTCTAGGTCAAGCTCTTTAATGCTTTTGTAACCCGTTATTTTCATTCCTGTAATCATAGCTTGAAGATAACATTATATCCCTAATACAAACCACAACTTGTTTCTGTTCGTGTAATCTTCTCTTGTATAACTAGTCATAGATCTGTTTTCATACAACATAACGAAATTTTTTGAACTTAAAGTTTAAATGTTAATACAGAACTGTTGATAAACTAATCGAACTTCCCACGGATAGAGTAACTGTCTTCTGCCTGTGTCAAGTCCTTTTACATCTTTCAATTTCAGACGTAATGTCTCACGGCTGATGCCCAAACGATGTGCTAATTCCGCTTTACTTACAAACTTTATTTCTGAAAAAGGATAGTCCATTTGGTACTTTTTAAGGTCACTTAATATCAAGGTGCCAATATTTTCCAATGAGTTACTGTAAGGCACGACAATTGCCAAAAATTAATGGATTATAACCAACTTACCCAGAATATAACAGCCCTTGCCAACCCCTCTTGTGCCATTGGAGCAAAAAAAAGTCATTTGATGAAAAACAACGAATATGCTCAAATGGATCGCAGGTGGTGTGGTCGCTTTTTTTGCCGGCCGGTATTTGCTGAGGCTTAACAAAGCCTCGCAATCCATCGTGGCACGCACACGTCTGCAGGTCCACCGGGTAAGCCTATCCGGAATCGAACTCACCGCCATCATCCGTTTACAGAACCCGAATTCTATCGGACTGAATATTCGGTTCCCATTTGTGAATCTAAAACACAAAGGAACCTCCATCGGATCATCACAGGTCAAAGACGAAACCTTGCAACTGGCCGGCAACAGCGAAAAGGCCTTTTCCCTCCGTATCCAATCCGCAGGGTGGCTGTCACTAATCCAGGCATTAGGAGCAGCTATTGTCCAAAAGATCCGAAGTGGACAAAAAGTGCCGCTGGAACTACTGGCCATCACCTCCACCCAGGTCAACGGGATCCCTTTTGAAAAACAGGAAACCATAACTCTCCAACTCTGATGCAGGCCCTCAAAAAAAGACATATCCGACCCGGTCATGCCTATGACAGGCTTGTCCCCAAAAGTACGCGGAAGGACAGAGTGATCCAGCCGGGAGGCAAAGCGCGGCTTCATCATACCATCAATCTGATCAAACAAATCGTCCCAGAGACCGTGGCAGACACCCGCTTGCTGGCCCAACAGTTGAAAGGGGAAGATTTGCCCACTACCTGCCAGAATATTTGGGAGTTTGTCTACCACCACATTCAATACCGTCGTGACAAAGCCGGTGTCGAGCAGGTCCGGCGACCTTCCCGTACCTGGGCAGATCGTAAAAACGGGGTAGATTGTGATTGCTATTCGGTTTTCATTTCCAGCATCTTGACCAACCTGGACATTCCCCATCAGTTACGTATCACGAAATACGGGGGCAAATCCCACTTCCAGCATATCTACCCTATCGTACCAACCTTCGATAAAGCTTTGGTAGGTGTCACCCCAAACAGCAATACCCACATCACGCTGGATTGCGTTACTGATCAGTTCGATTACGAGGTGCCGTTTTCTGGACTCAAAGACATTGATATGGCCGATCCTTCACCTGTCGGCGAAATCTACGAAGGCGATACCGTGAGTGGGGTAGATCTAGCGGATGTGAAATGGCAAGCCTTGGGGAAGATAGATTCGAACGCTCCAAGGCTGGCACTAAGACAAGTGGTCCCGGAAAAAAGTGAAGGAGGAACAACGAAGACCGAAACCTTTACGGCAAGACCACTCCCCCATGAGGCTATGAAAAAGGAAAAGCCTGTTCTGGCAACTTCTGCACCCGGTAACGTTAAGGTCGTCGGTGCAAGCGAAACTACAAGTGCTACCCGCTCGGAAGTAAGAACGGTACATACCGGGCTGATCAGCAAACTATTGATTGCCTTCGGGGTCGGTCTCGGGGCGTATAAACTCACACAACTTTTAACCTAATGACTATGGAATTACATCGCTTGGACGGCTATACGGTTTCCGGGATCGATAACCTCGACATTCAGGACATCGATTTTGAAACCCTTGAAGAGCGGGACCTCAACGGACAGCAGGTCGAGGCCCTTGAAAACCTGGGTTATGTTCGTGAGCCCACCATCGCCTACGAGATCCTGGACGAAGCGGGAAACGTGGTGATGTATGCTGACGAAGAAGAAAACCTCTACGTGATGGACGGACTCGGGGAGTTGGGCTTTTTCAAAAAGATCGGCAAAGGGCTGCGCAATGCCAGCCGGTTTGTGAGGAAAAAAGTGGTGCGACCGGTAAGCAGGGGCGTAAAGAACGCGGCTCGTTTCACGACAAAAAAGGTCGTCAAACCGGTGGTCAAGACGTTTAATCGCTTCCTGAACCCAGCTACCATCCTGCTACGCAACGGGTTCCTGCTGGCCATGAAGATCAACCTGATGAAAGTGGCCGAGCGGCTACGTTTTGGCTACTTGGACGATGCGGAAGCCCGAAGGCGCGGTGTGAATATGAGGGAATTCGCCAAACTGAAAAAGGCTGTGGAAAAAGCCAATAAAATCTACGAGCTGGCCGGGGGTAAAAAGAGTAACCTCAAAAAAGCCATCCTCACCGGGAAAGGCAATAAAGACCGGGCAGTAGCCTTAAACGGACCAGGGCTAGGCAATCCCATAGATCTGGATCCCACCGATGAATTTACTGATCCCTTTGAGCGGTTGGTAGTAGAATCCGACCCGGACGAGATCGAAGCGTTGCTGAATGCATCCATTTCCATCGAGGGATTAGGAGAAGTGGCAACCGGTTCCGCAATAGCGGCCGCCTCCGGTGCGGTGGCCACGGTTTCTGCACTGCTCAATAAGATCACCGGGGTGTTTGACAAGGCCAAAAAGGTCAAGGGCGATGTAACCAACGTGGTGAACCAGGCCAAATCACTGGTGCCGGACAGCAGCAGGTCCCGTCTTCCTTCAACCCCCGTAGTGCGAGAGCTACCGGCTCCGTTCCCAAGGTCGTTATCGCGATTCAACTCTCAACAACCAGCTACTAATGTCCCAACGACCAACTCTCCTTCTAACGATACGGGAGCTAATGTACGTCGCACCCCCGAGGTACAAGCCAAGGCCCCGGTTGATCCACCGGCATCCGATGAGAACTTTTTCCAAAAACACAAAACGGCCCTGCTGATCGGGGCGGGGGTAATAGTGGCCGGTGGTGGGGTATATTACGCAGTTCGGCAATCCAATAAAAAAGAAAAACCCATAGACGGAATCCCCCGGGATGCAAAAGGAAGATTTCTCTCTCAAGGGAAATCGAAATCCCGAAAGAAGCCAGTGCGCAAAAAGAAAGACAAACTGGTACCGACCGCCTTGTTGTAAACCCAAGTTTCACGCAAAACCTACTACGATGAAAAAAGAAGATAACATCAAACACAAGCTGGTCGAGACCGGCAAAAACCTGGGCTCCGGGCTGGTTGGGATGGTGGCCGGCTCCGCCGTGGGGAGACACTCCCTGTGGATCGGGGCTGTCACCATCTTCGGTGGCAGTTGGTACCAACATGACTGGCTCACTTCGGCCGGGGTAGGCATGGTGGCCTCCAATGGCTTTGGCCCTCCCCCCGATGCCAATGTCTCCGGGCTGGACGGGTTCCAGGGCGAGCTCACCAATGCCAAAGACCGGGCACTTTCTTCCCTCAAAGCCTTAGGCAGGAAGGTATACCTCGATAAGCTGTCCCCATCACTTGGCCAACGGTTAGGCCTGGGCGACCTGGAAGACAGCACCGTGATTATGCTCGATAACCCGGTAAACGACATCGGTAATTTCGACACCTCCGAAGTGGACGAGATCATCCGGCAACTGGAAGAAGGCAATACCGACCAGTTGATAGAAGAAAATGTCTTTGAAGGGACCGAAAGCGTTGGTGACCTGGGCACCCTCGGCAATGCGGATATCGAAGCCCTTGAAGGCACTGACGTCCTGGAACTCAACGCCGTCGCCTGACCCCCATGCAGATCAGTAAAACTTACGACTCACTACTCACAACTAAAGACTATACTCATGATGCGAAAAAACTCGAGAGAACAATTCCTCGAAATTGTCAACGCCCACCTCTCTCTACGGGAGCAGGGCAAAAAACACGACCCGGCCATGGTGAAAGTGGCCGAAGGGATCAAAGAAGGCCGCTTGCAACTGTCGGATAGCGCCTACTATTCGATCAAGTACGGGGGAGACAAAGCCACCATCCACCTGTTCGAAACTCAGGACGCCAAAGAGATCGGCGTGACCAACGTCACCCAATCCAAGCTGCCCAAGGACCGCCTTTTCCTGTGCAACCGGATCATGCTTTTGGCTAAAGAATTTGAAGGCGAGATCCCACAATCTGACACGGCTTGGAAACAGCTCATCAAATCGACCAACTTCGACTCCATCAAAGCCGTGGCCGGCCTGCAGAATGGCGTCTGGACCTTCATTGCCAACAAAAAACTCATCGTGGACGAGCGCCCCATGCAGGAGTTTGTGACGGATAACAACCAGCAGGTCAACCTCGGCACCTACTTTTTAGAAAATCCTCGCTTCATCCGGGACGACGAGGAGTTCGAGTTTACCATCGAGCTGGGCGATGATGCCCCGGACAAAACATTACTCAAAGTCGTATTGGCCGGAACCTCAACGGTTCCTGCCTGATCCGGTAAGCCATGGAGCCAAAGACGACACGTGAAGTTCGCAAAACCTTCTCCTTCCGGGTGAACGAGCCGAATAAGCTGTATGCTCCCTCCAACTGGGAGCTGCCGAAAAAGACCCAATACGTCAAAGGCCTACAGCTGACCTCGGATTTCCCTGATAAACTGTACCACCGGGGTACCCAGCGTATCGAGATTGGTGGGGACGAACTATTCCCGGAAGGGTTTGACAGCAAGATCCTGGTGTCCAGCATCAGCGTAGCGCCGCGAGACCGTTTCTTCGACCTGGGGGAAGTCCAACCGGGAGATCTTTCGGTAAAAATCCGCTACGAAGACCAGGACCATGAACGGGCTGTATTGGGGAACGGCTATCAGGTATCGGTGGTGTTGCTGATCGAAGAGGCCCTATGATCCGGCAAGTCCACCATAGCGCCACAACATTGGAGGGGGAAGGGACAGGTGCCTGCATGATCCGCAGAAAGTTTATCCCTGTGGAGTTATACGTCGAGCAAAAGGGCCAGTACCTCACCTTCCGAAAGAAAATCCCTTTTAGGGTCCGGCAAGTCGTGGGTGTCATCATCACCCACACCGCACCGGATCACCAGATGCATACCAACCGGGTCTACGTGGAAAGTAGTCCTAACATAGCTATTGACCCGTCATTGATCTGCGCCTTGGGGAGCTCATTAGTATCCAATCCTAGGGCCTGTTATTCCCTGCATGTACCAGAAGGCCAAAAGCTGTATTACGCGCAACCCAAACGGCTTGGGTATGCATCGCTGGTGCTGAACGATCAGTATGGAAAATTCAGATCCCCTGTCGAATGTATGCTACAAGATCCCTTTAGCGGTCTTACCGAAGCGTACCGGGTATGGGAAAGCAAGTACAGTGGCCTTGGTACGGTGGAATTGTGTATAGAACCCGATACAGGAGACGACCCGGACAATGATGAGGATGAAGATGACGATAACGAAAACATTTAAGGATTATGGTACTGGGTCACTTGGCGATGATTAGCAAAAAAGGAGTAGAGCTCCAGAAGCAAGTGGTGGAATTAACCAGCTTGGAATACGAGGCAGATCGCTTGATGCAGCATGACTTCCTGGTAGGCGTTGAATTGGATTGCAATGGCATCGATATAGAATTAACAAGGCCCCTGCCTGGCCTGCCGATCCATCCCTTGTCCATCACGGTAAGCGGAGACTATATCACAGGGTTTTACCAGGATAGTGGATTGGCCACCGGGCCGTATCGTATCAAACTCTGGCTAATGATCGAAGAAGCACCTCAACCCCTCGCCGAATGACAGAAGAATTTGCCATACGATACACGCCCCAGCGGGTGAAGGAAAGAGGGTTCCAAACCTACCGGATGGTCTTCCAGCAGCTCCAACTGGCCCCGGGTGAACATATTGACCTGGCCGCCTACAACGAGATCTGGTTCCTGGTCAAGGCGGAAGAGGGCATCAGTATCCACTCCGACTTGGGGCGATACGACGAGGATAATCCCTTGCTCTCGGAACAGGTCCATGAACATGGCGATGCCATTACGATCCACAATACATCGGGGCAACACCGGAACGTCACCTTCATTCAAATCCTGTTGCTGGCATGATGGAAGAACGACAACGTAAACCCGGGTCCGTACGGCTCACCGAGGAACAATACCGGGAAATGGAACAGCTGGGCCTGGACAACGAAAGCGCCTACGTCAAGTACAAGCTGAATGGTGCCCAGCAACACCTGCAGGTGCTCCGGGACGAGCAAAACGAACTGGGCCAGGAAAACACGGAAACAACACCGTTTGCCACACCCAAGACCGGAATGGCAATTAGCGATTTGGAAGATCGATTGGCGATCCAACGGCTTTCACTGGAAAACGAGCAGTTGAAAAGCAAGCTGAACGAGCTATCACGGAGCAAAGAGGAAGCATTGGACGGTATTCACGGACAGGTCACTGCGTTGCTACGGGATGAATTGCTCCAACGCGATTTCGAGGCTTTGAAAAAGGAAACGGCAGCCCGACAAAAGGAGATTGAAAAGCTGGAACAGGCACTAGCGCAATCAAAGGGAAGGATCGAGGAAAAAGAAAGCGAGATCCGGGAATTAGTAAAAAAATTAGGGCTGGTGGAGTTAGGAAAAGCCTTGTTGCCCGGCGCGGTGAACGGGCTGGCCCGGCAATTTCCAAGGGAAATGAAAGGGTTGGTCCAAACACTGGGCGAGTTGTCCGGAGAGGATTTCCCACAGCTCCCTTCCGCTGATCAGCTCAACGAGGAGCAGCGACACCTGCTCAACGTGGTGGAGTATTTCAGGGAGTTGTTCAGCGATGAGCAGTTCGATCAGGTGGTCCAGCTGGTATCCCGACTTGGGGAACAGCTCAAAAAGGATGATTCTATCATCGGAAAGATGAGCTATTACCTGGACCGTGTGACCCGGGTAAAAGCAGCGCAACAGCCGTCCAACGAAAACCCACAAAATGAAGCGATGTAACATGGAAGAATTTAAGCTACAGGTGAAACTAAAGGCCAAAAGCCAGGGAGAGGCCCACAAGGTCAAACAGGCCTTTGAAACAATGATCACACATTTCAAAGCGGAAGGCATCATCAAAATGGAGCAGCTATTTCGGTCTGATGCGTTCATCCGGAATGTGGTGAAAATGAAAATCGGGAAATAATGCATCCGGCCACTTCTGCCATACGAACTGCTTACCAACATCGGCCCCGTATCCGGTTGGGTAGCCAAATGACAACGGTGCTGCTGGCCACCGGTGCCGGTCTTGGCGTGTTCCTGGCATTCAGGGTCTTGGTGAGGAATTTCAAAAAAGGGATCCGGGAGCAGGAAGCGCTCGAGGTAGGGAACCCAGCGGCCTTTGCTACCCAGCTAAAAATGGCCTTCGAGAACGATAACACCTTTGGCTGGGGTACGGACGAGGAGCGGGTCTTCTCTACCCTGGAAGCCATCCCTTCCCAAAGTACCTTTCGCAAGGTACAACGAGCGTACAGAGACCTGTACGGCAGGAACCTGGCCGCTGACCTGAAAGATGAGCTGGACTCCCAAGAATATGCCAATGCAACGCAGATAATCAATGCAAAACTACTGGCGTCCGGGTAAAAAACCGGTAGATTTTCTAAGTCTTTGGAAAGTACAAATACGGGTATCTATGTTTTGATACCCGTATGCTTTTACGATGTTTGAAGTTACGACACAATCAACATCGCGATGCAAAGTACCAAAATTTCTGGACAGCCGGTGATCTGCCAGTTACTTTCCTATATTCCCCAACACCTTTTACAACAGGCGGTAGATTTACATCAGTCAGACCGTTATTATAAAACCATGACTACTTACCGTCAATTGGCTTTCATATTTTATGGTGTTGTAAGCCGGATCAACTCCCTTAATTCCTTATGTAAGAGCCTGCTATTTTTAAAAAACAGGCTTACCTATCTTGGGATCAGGGAACTACCGGCCGTGAGTACGTTATCGGATGCTAACAAAAACCGGGATAGTGCAGTATTTGGTACACTTTACCACCTGTTGGTCAACTACTACAAAAACTATTTGACCCATAGTTATCTCTCGATGTTTGTCAACGGAGAAGTAGATCCTCAACAGGTAAAAATATTTGATTCCACTACGATCAAATTGTTTTTGGAAATATTCACCGGGGCTGGACCATCCCGGTTGCATGGCAAAAGGAAAGGGGGATTGAAGGTACATGCCCTTATGCCCCTGGATCGCTATGTGCCCGAGTTGGTGTGGATGTCCCCTGCCAGTTACCATGACAACCATTTTCTCGGACAGCTAGAATTCCTTCCAGGCTTTACCTATGTATTTGACAAAGGCTATCTCAATTACCAACTTTTTAAGCAGTGGGCTGCTAAGAGTATCTTTTTTGTCACCCGGCTGAAGCAAACCGCCCAGTATAGAATTTTAAAGACGACTCATACGCAACTCCATGAATTCCTGGGAGGGGGTGTCATCTGTGACCAGGTTATTAGTCTTCATAAAGGCACACAACCCGGTTTCTTGACCGCCCGCCTGATTACGTATAAAGATCCCGTTTCAGGCAAAGTACTAAGATTCTTGACCAACCAATTCACCTATCAAGCCCAAACCGTTGTTGCCCTTTATAAGAACCGATGGCTCATGGAGACATTCTTCAAGCAACTAAAACAAAACTTCGAGTTGTCCACTTTTTACTCGGACAGCAAGCACGGGATCAAAACCCAGGTTTGGATCGCTTTAATTGCACAACTCATTTTCACCGTTGTCCACAAACAGGTCCGTGAATGTGAATTATTTACCACATTGGTCTCGATATCAACGGCCAACCTAGGGGCCTATCAATGCCTAATCAGTACCCTAAAATGCAAACGCCTTAGCCCCCAAGAAAGAAACCTAGAAATAGTACAACTCGAAATCTTTGATTTGAAATTGAGGGGTCATTTTCAGTACGCCCAAAATTCGCCTTGATTCTTTGTGAAACCGCCTTTTTTTGGAAAACTTGATTTTAACCGGATACCAGTAAT
>JANQLQ010000050.1 GCA_028280565.1 Fulvivirga sp. | reverse complement strand
CAACCCCTATGGCCTGCTTACCCACATGCCTCAAATGTGCCGCGCTGTTCCTGGATGTCTCCCCTCCACACGCCATTTGAATTTTCAATGGTGCCCTGTTTAAAGCCGGCAGTCAGTAATAAGTAAATTGCCCACTGCTCTTCGCCTATTGCTAACTGACTGGGTGCTTCCTAACACCGCAAATCGTCCGGGAGAAATTCATCATATTTCAACCTTTTCAACCTTCACTATGATCCTTTCCACGATCTTCAAAGCGGTGGTAAGTTTTGATAGGTCCGGGTATAACGTACCCGTCTGCCCGGAATGATGCCCGTGACCTTTCAGCTCCATTAGGTAATACTTTTTAAGGTGATCCAGGTCAATATAGGCCTCGTAAACTAACGAGGGTTGGCCAAGCTGGCCGGTCCCGTTGTGGAAGACCTCGTCATCCGGAAAGTCGAACTCGGAATAATATTCATTATCATCGAACGCTACGTTGATCTCCAGCATGAGCTTGAGTGTATTTTCCCGGGGAGTAATCGCTGTTTTTAAAATAAAGCTACCCTTCATTGTGGCCCCTGAAATCCCGCCAGGGAGAGGGTATTCCGGGGTCGGCGCGTATAAGCCATCAGGATACCGGATGCCTCTTTTATGCGACCAATAGGGGAGGGCATCCACCCTGCGGTAGGTAGAAGACTGCTGTGCGGCAGGCTCGGTGTCTAATGTTTTAAAATTAGATTTGGTCCTGCCTCCAAGAAAAGTGCCGCTTGCCGTGGCTTGGGAGACGAAAAGACTTTGGACAAAATGACCTGAGCTATCTTCCAGCCAAATCGCCATCTGCGGATACCAATAATGCTCTCCCCTCAATAATTCTACGGTGATCCCTAATTCTTCGCCTGCTTCTAGTTGTAATTCAATGAATTCCGTGCGACTTGGTACGTTCACAGCTCGTGATTTTTGGCGTGCACCAAAATCCATGATCTGCCGGAAGGGAGACGCCTGGAAATAGATGGCAGCGGACAGCAGTGAAACAATAGCCATGATCCCTAGGAGCCCAAAGGAAGGTGCTTTAGTTTTTGAGTGGTATGCATATGTCTTTAGCGCCCCTAAATTATGGATGAAATGGACTGCGATCCCCAGGATAAACAAGAAGCCGAAAATGGTGTGAAAAGTGGCTAGCATCCGGCTGTAATTCACCCGGTAAGATAGAATACCCGTAACGGCCAAAATAAAAAAGCATAAGACTAGGCTTATGCTCGTGATCTTACGGCGCACCATAACCTAAATGACTGTCAGCAAATAGTCCAGGCGTTTTTTTATATACCTCGCTTGTTTAGCTTTACCATTCGGAGGATCGAATTTTTGAAAGGAGGTGCCAAGCTTACTGTAAAATTCATTTTCGATCCGTTCTACTTCTTCCATAATGATGGCTAGGCTCTCATCATCCGTTTCTCCCACAATGTTCTCTTGATCGTAAGATCTTGGCGAGAATTCAACTGCGGGAGATAGTTTCATCCTAGATTTCACTATAATAAGCTGTGATCGGAGGTCGGTAATGACCTTAGCCTCACCAAACTTGGTCTGACCTCCACGGCATGAAGAAGGTACACAACCAGGGTTTCCGGGTTTAAGGTCCACCTGCTTGTCAGTATCATCGCTTTGGGCTACAGCCGAGGCGAAACTTAGGACAAGGACGAACACTCCGAACCCAGTGGAAAACTGTATTTTTCTCATAGTGCGTAATGGTTTGATTAATTACCTATAAGACGGAGAAAGTGAAAAAAGACGAAAAAAATATAAAATATCCCAGCAGAGGCGTGTTAGCAGCAAGCTACTTTCTTGTGGTATTGCATAATATTCCCAAACCGATCATGTTGTATTGTGCAGCACGCTTCAATCCGTTCGCGTAGCTGCTTACGAGCCCGTTGGACTTTAGACTTGACCGTGGAATAGGGCAGCCCCATTTTTTCAGATAATTCTTTCTGGCTGCGATGGTCCAGCTCTACCCAAACGATGATATGCTGGGATTCCTTAGGGAGGTGTGGCAAGAAGTAACGAATGCACTCGGCAAACTCAACGGTTTTGTCTTCATGGGTATCCGTTGGAAGTTCCAAATGCCGCAGGTCAACGGCTGATGGCCTATGCTTTCGGTAAAAATCTGTCACCCTGTTCCGGGCGATAGAAAATGCCCAAGGGAGCATTTTCTTTGGTTCTCTCAGTGTATTTAGGTTTTCATAGACCTTAATCAATACATCCTGTACAATATCTTGGGCGTGATCTGCAGTAACTCCTTTGTTTTTCACATAACGTAGCAGCAAACCATAAAGGTCATCCCATGGGCTCGTGGTTCCGGTTTCCATCGTGTGCAGGGTTTAAGGGTATGGATTTTTGTTTCTATACGCATAAGTTTTAGACAGGTTTTAGCCCGGTCAATATTCGAACGAAGCCGGCTTATGAAAACTATATTTTGTCTAACCGGTAACAGGTCGGATTTGACGGCTGAAAAATAGAAGCAAAATTGTTTAATTGTTTTATACCTAATATTATTATGTATATTTACCTAATGATATTAGGTAAATAAAGAAAGCAAATGGCGACAAAAGCACTTGTAGCGGCATCTTCAAAACCGTTGGTATTATCCATTTTAAAACATGGCCGGAGTTATGGCTACCAGATCATTAAAAATGTAGAGCAGCTTTCGGGTGGTGAGCTGGCCTGGACCGATGCTATGCTCTACCCAGTACTTCACAGGATGGAGCGCGACGGGCTGATCCAGTCGGAGTGGGTAAAGCTGGATAATGGTCGAAAAAGGAAATATTATCAATTGACAGAAGCAGGCGGTTTGGCAGGCCAGGCAGAAAAAAGACAGTGGCAAAAAGTGAACGAAGCACTTAACGTACTTTGGGGTTCAAATCCGCACCTTGAACTCGGTTGATCATGGATACAGGATTTGACTTAGAGAGAGCCCTGCAGGGATGGAGACGGACCTTAGTACAACAAGGATTAGAGCCCGGGCATATTGAAGAGATTGAAGGCAACGTCCTGGACAGGATGGAAGACTACATGAAAGATGGCCTTTCACAAGAGGAGGCTTTCAACCGGTCCTGCGCTAAGTCCCTTCACAATGCCGAGGAACTGGCCAGCGAATTTTTTAAGGCAACTTCAAAATATGGCAAAACACCCCCTTGGAAGCGTAAAATCCCGGCTTTTTCCTCCTTACCGTTCCAGGTGAAAATAGCCTGGCGGCATTTGATCAAAAGAAAATATCTCACCTTAATGCATGTTACGGGCCTATCTGTAAGCCTCTCCCTTTTGCTTTTGGCCTGGATCTATTTCGATCATGAAACCTCGTTTGATGAGCATTTTAAAAATGCCGGCCGTATTTATCGGCTCAGTGTGGAGTATACGATTGATGGAGAAACAGATACCTACAGTAATGTACCCAAGCCGGTAGCGCCTTTTATGAAGGAGACCTTACCGGGAATCGAAGATGCTGTAAGAATTAAGGGAGTGGGACGACTGGAAACGCATACTGCTGCCTTTTGGGTAGGTGACAAGCGCATCACTTCAAACAAAGTGTTTGCAGCCGACCCGGGTTTCCTCGCATTTTTCAATTACGATCTATTATCCGGAAATGCCGACCAAGCTTTGTTACGTCCAAATACGCTTGTGGTTTCCGAGGCTTTGGCCATAAAATTGTTCGGCACCTCGCTCGCCCTAGGAAAAGAAGTGAAGATCCTCGGCCGGGAATTTGAGATCACCGGTGTATTCGCGGATACTGATGATAACACCCATCTACCGGTAGATGCACTGGTCTCATGGAATACCTATCCTAATGAAGGAGAATTGGACCAGTGGTTTGGAGGGCATGTATACACTTATCTATTGCTGGATGAGGAAAATGATGTAGAAGCGGTAAAACGTAAAGTGCCAGGTTTTTATGATCAGTATATGAAAAAAACCTTTGATCGTATTGGAGGGGAAGCTCATTTTATCTTTCAACCATTGACTGGTATTTACCTGGACCCGGAGTATCTATGGGAACCCTATCCCCATGGGAGCCAAACAACGGTCTATGTTCTGCTCGTTGTAGTAATCTTACTTATGCTAGTCACCTGTATCAATTACATCAATTTGGCGACTGCACGCTCAACGGAACGGGTAAAAGAGATCGGCATAAGAAAAACGCTGGGGTCATCAAGACGCCACCTATCCTTTCAATTGTTCGCAGAAACTCTATTGATCGCGTTTTTCGCAGGAGTGATCACCTTATTGCTTGCCGTTATTCTGCTGCCCTATTTTAACCAACTTTCGGGGATCAACTTGGGAATATACGCCCTTCTCTCTTTGCCAAACATAAGCTTTGTTTTTGTGTTGTCAATTTTTGTAGGCTCGATATCCAGTATTTACCCCACGTACCAAATCCTATCGTTTAAGCCTATCCACGCATTGGTGAGAAGATCGCAGCATAAAACCGGTAAGCCCGTGTTACGGAATACACTTATCGTGGTTCAATATACGGTTTCTTTGGTCTTAATCACCGCGGTACTTGTGGTGTTTCAGCAGACGGATTTCGTCAAGAACAAAGATGTAGGGTATGTTAAAGACAACCTATTAGTGATCAAGATCCCAAAGGATGACCAGGTCACCCGTAAATTAGAGTCGTTCAAACAGGTTCTTTCCACTAAGCCTTACGTACTGGGCGTAACAAGTGCAGACTATTCCTTAAGCGACGCTACTGACCAGTGGATCCCTTCTTTTGAAGATCCAAAAGGTACTATCGTAGAGACTAAAATGGACTTGGTCAAGGTAGACAAAGATTTTGTCGGTACCATAGGTCTCCAAGTCGTAGAAGGGAACGATTTTAATAAAAAAGTGGTCAATGAAAAAGCCATCTTGCTCAATGAAACTGCTGCTCGTGAAAACGGATGGCTCGGTCAAGCCACACAAGTTAAATTTTTGTATGAAGATGAGAACGAAAATCCTGTAAAATACCGGGTAGCAGGTGTAGTCAATGATTTCAACATTGGCGTTTCCTACAACCATGTGAGGCCCTTGATGATCGTATTGGATAACAACTCATCGAATCATGTCTACTTAGGATTAGCAGCACAAGAGATCCATCGTTCAACCCGGGACCTGGAGAATACCTGGAAGCAGCATTTCCCGGGATACGAGTTCGATTATGAATTTTTAGATCAAGAACTGGCGTCGCTATATCACAGGGAAGAAAATTTTCTAAAACTTTTGACCTTGTTTTCTGTCGTGACAATTTTTATCACCTGCTTGGGTATAATAGGATTGGTGTCATATGTATCCTTGATGAGGAAAAAGGAAATTGCGATCAGGAAATTAGTGGGCTCTTCATTTTTGGGGATCGTTGTACTGTTGACCAAGAATTTTATAAAGCTGCAAGTATTAGCGGCTTGCATTGGGTTACCCATAAGCTATTACTTGGTCCAAAAATGGCTGGGATATTTTGAAATTCGTATTGATCTCAATGGAGGCCCATTTGCCATAGCCCTATGCCTTTGTATGTTTTTCTCATTGCTGACTATGATGCTGCATACCACCCGCGCTGCCCTGGAAAGACCTGTCACCGCGCTACGAAGTGAGTGAAATTTCATTGGACAGGTCCCGGCTCCACTAGTCCACAGGATCAGCATGTGGGCCCGGTGTTGAAGAGCTAGTTTTAGTGAAACCTTGAAAAATATTGACTAAAAAACTCAATGCATTACCCTGTTTCGCACTCCTAGTGCTATGCCAGGTTTAAGTAATTGATAATGAAGTTTGTAGTTTTAAACCTAATGCCAGTGAGCTTCAAAGGATGGGTGATCACCTCCTGTTCTAGATCCATCCAAAACCTACACATAGAAACGTCATTCCTTGCAGCCTGCGCGTGGGGATAGGCGTGACAAGGAATCTACGAAGTCGTGAAACGAAAACCCGGGACACTTAAAAAAAAACGGTTCACGTTCAACGACGCAGCAGATTCCTGCTCTCGCGCATCGCTCACCCTGCAAGGCCAGCGGGAATGACAATAAAGAGTGAGGATACCGAACGAGCTCCTACATCGTTAAATTCCGGTTTATCAAATAATTGAATGTGACACAGAAGTAATTGGACGTTTAGCTATATTTTCCAATGCCGTTTTTGAAGCCGACGGTAGGCAATCGGTGACCCCCTATTTTTGCCTACTGCCCTTTGCCGATTGCTAACGGATCGACAGCTTCCTAATACCGCAAATTGTAATTCATCACGTACCCTACCTACTTTAGTGTATTGACCCGCCTTAATAAACGACCATCTCCTTAGAAGAAGACACCCTGGGAATAAGCGTAGGTTCTAACACGGTCGTCTTAAATAGCTTTGGGTTATTGCCACTGCTGGCAAGTTCTAATAATGCTCTTGCCGCCTCTATGCCCATCTCCCTCGGTCGCTGGTCTACGGACGAGATGGCCGGGTCTAGCAGCTCTACGAAAGGCTCGTTACTGAAACCGGCTACTCCTTTATCTTCCGGCACTGAAAAGCCATTGGACTTTAACGTTTTTATGGCGCCTATGGCCTTGTAATCACTCGATGCAAAAATGGCATCGAACTCTTCACCGCTTTTGATCAATTTTTCAGTTAAAGAAGAGCCGATCTCGATAAAGCAGTCTCCGCCAAAGATCAACTGCGACTCCACCGGGAGATCATGATCGCGTAGTGCTTGTAAATATCCGTTGAGCCTTTCTTCGTAAATTTTTAACGCTAGGTCACCGTGAAAGTGTGCGATTTTTTGATAGCCTTGATCTAACAAATGGGTAGTGGCTTGGTAGGCTCCTTTAAAATCATCCACTTTAACACAACTGGTTTTCATTTGGTCGTTGACGCGGTCAAACATCACCAGTGGGATATTGGAGTCAACGACTTTATTGAGATGTTCGTAGCTTTTGCCCGGGGCTACGGACACCAATATTCCGGATACTTGCGCCCCGAGTAAGGTCTCTATATTTTCAATCTCTTTTTCATGGATATCGTGCGATTGGCATAGGATGACCTGGTGCCCGGATTGCTTAAACACTTCTTCTACTCCTGATAGCACTGCCCCGAAAAACGCCCGGTCTACGAAAGGTACGATCACCCCTATGGTCTTACTGCTGCCTTTCCTTAGCGCTAGTGCCACCTGGTTCGGTTTATAGCCCATTTGCTCAGCGGTTTCCTGGATGAGTTTCCGGGTTTTCTTGCTGATCCTCGGGTTGTTATTCAAGGCGCGAGATACGGTGGAAGCGGCAATATTGAGCTCTTTGGCGATGTCGTAGATTGTCATAGTAAGTGGGGTGATGTATTGTTAAGAATTGGGAAACTGGTTTTATGCTTAGCTTAAGTTTTGCATATTAAATCCTTAAATTATAAAATTTTTGCTTCTTGTAAAACCGGTAACTAAAAAGAGGAATAATAGGCCTATTTCTCATGTATTCCTGGGTAGGTTGAAAAAAATATTCTTGGGGCATGTAAAAAAATAAAGCCAGCCCGGTCCAGGGCTGGCTTTAAATGCCTGGTTACCTGCTAAAGTTCAGTATCCACGGTTCGGATATTGTCTATATAATAGGTATTATGTGTGTCGTTGATCGTTTCCAGGCTGCCGGCGTCATCTCCGCTGGTTTTATACCAGCCGTCATCATTTGTTTTGCCCGTAAAGCCTGCATTTATAAAAAACACCATCCTATTGATATTGCCCACGTTTACCCGGGGATCTCTAAAATCACCGATGTTTCCGTCTCCTATTCGCTTAGGACGTCTGCTGGTTCTATTCGCAGGGTCGCCCGTTGGGTTATAGCCTACACTGAACGTCACGGTTTGCCAAGTATTGGCCTCGGTTATAGAACCATACAAACTTAAACCTCGACCATTTGTATTTTCATTTCCGCCATCCCATAATTCCTTGGTGCCTATGTCTATTTGAACAGGAATGGTTACCTCGGTAGTGTCTTGCTCCGAAAAGTTCCAGCCGGGCCTGCCTCCACTGGCCAGCGTAAATGAAAAATCGACTGTCTCCTGTGTGGCTGGGTTCCCAAAATCCGTTGGGTCGTTTGATACCAAGACATCCGATCGATCGATTTCTTGAAAATACATATCTACCTGTAAGGCCCTTCCTCCACTTTGCAAGGCGATCATTTCGTCTTCAGGAATATCTTCAAAAAGGTCAAAAGTCAAGGAACCAAAGCCTTGAAAGCCCCATTCATTCGCTCCACGTCGGTTAGCTTTTACGACTAAATTCGCGGAATTGGTAGGATCTTCTGCTGCCGTTTCGAAGGTCCAAGCCTGTTGCCAACCAGCACTACCCAGGTTGGCGTTTGAAAAAGCTTCTACAAACACGTCCGGTGTAGTTTGGAAATCTGTTAATAGGTTAGGATTTCCTGTGACATCGCTGTTTTGAACGGTGATCGCAATTTGAAATGCATTGTTAACCACTTCCGTTTGCCGATCTGACACGCTAAAAAGAAAAGCAGTGGGCCCAGTGTTGGCATCCGCCGGGATGGTCACCTCGTGTGTAAATTGATCTTGCAGGGTGGGCTCCGGGTACGATTTGATCTCCTCGTCATTCAATGATACACTTTGAAGACCGGTTGGAGAGGATACTACGATGGTGAACGTAACGACATCCCCTTGGAATGGGGCACTGTTGTTGGACAACACGGCAATCGACGGTGTTTCAGCGCGCGTTACCGTGCCGTCATCTTCAGAACAGCCGGTAGCCAAGACCCAACTTGTGAGCAATATCAAGGCCCCGAGTGCCCCAGGAGACTGAGTAAAAAACTTCATACGCATTAGATTTTCTGGATTTTTAAACACTAAAGATAATTGGCTCAAAATATTTTTGCAATCGATTTCACAAAATTTTATTTTGAGATTGTGTCGATTCTTGAAATCTATACCTTTGTGGCACTTGTCATACAATTGGAATAGTAATTATTTGATATATTGTGACTTAATTAATCAATTTGATCCCAAAATGATATAAAAACCCGAATTGCAATTCCTAATAATATTTGGTAAATGTAATGCCTGGAATGGGTATAAAAATGAAGATATGAAACGTGCGGTCCCGTTTTTATGGATGTATTTCTTACTTGCTTGTTGTACACGCCAGGAGGTGGATCAGCAGCCGGTATCTCCTGTTTTATTCGAGAAACTCGACGCTCGCGAAACAGGCGTAATGCACTTTAATACAATATTGCAAACCGAGACGATGAACTTCTTCAGTTGGAAATACATCTATAATGGGGGTGGAGTAGCCCTGGGAGATATAAATAACGATGGATGGGTCGACATTTATTTAACCAGCAACCTTTATTCTGCAAAGCTCTATTTGAATAGAGGAGATTTTACGTTTGAGGAAATATCCCAACTGGCGGGCGTGACTGCGAATGAAGGATATAAAACCGGGGTGGCTATGGCGGATGTAAATGGGGACGGTTACCTGGATATTTATGTTTGCCGGGATGCCTTTGCGGATGAAAACAAAAGGAATAACCTGTTGTACATAAATAACGGGGACCTGACCTTTACTGAGTCCGCTTCGAAGTATGGCTTGGATGATCAAGCGTATTCCACCCAAGCCTATTTTTTTGATTTCGACCTGGACCATGACCTGGACCTTTACTTAGTCAATCACCCGGGAGATATGCATCAGTCGGTTACCGCACGGCTCCGGGATAGTCCCGGGGGTAAGACCCGGTATTCAAAATACAAGGACCTGGCCACCTCTGACCGTTTGTTCCGTAATGATGGAGATACATTCACAGACATCTCCGTTATGGCAGGAGTTACAAATTATACCTTCGGTTTAAGTGCTGCCATTACAGATATGAATGAAGACGGCTATCCTGACTTGTATATTGCCAATGATTTTTTCGAGCCGGACCAGGTGTTGATCAACGATCAAAATGCAAGGTTCACAGATCAAACCGACACCTATTTCAAACACATGACCAATAGCAGTATGGGTTCTGACTTCGGAGACATCAATAACGATGGAAGAGAAGACTTGATCGTGGTAGACATGCAGCCCCAAACGCACTACCGGAAACAGACTTTGGCCACTCCCATGAGTTATAACACTACTGCGATTTTTATTGATTATGGCTATAAGCAACAGGTCATGCGCAACATGCTTCATTTGAATACGGGGGGCAACAGCTTTTCGGAAATAGGACAATTAACCGGGTTGTCAGAAACCGACTGGAGCTGGGGGGCATTGATCTTTGATATGGACAACGACAGCCAAAACGACATTTTTATTTCCAATGGCATCAGCAAAGACATGAGCAACCTGGATTACATGCAGTTCAAACTGGATTCCATTCAAAAGGCCGAGGCCAGGCAACAGTATGCGGTCAATTTGGAAAACTGGGATCAATGGATCGACTTTATCCCCTCCAATAAGCTGCGCAATTTCGCCTTCCAAAACCTGGGAAACCTAGCCTTTGAAGAGGTGTCACAACATTGGGGATTCACCCAAAAAACCTTTTCTAACGGCATAGCCTACGCTGACCTGGACAATGACGGCGACTTAGACCTGGTCATGAATAACCTGGAAGACACGGCTTCGATCTACAGGAACCATTCCGATGCACTGCTAAAACACAATTATCTAAAAATTCGTCTTCGAGGGCCCATTAAAAACCCGTATGGCATTGGCGCTAAACTCACGGTATATACTCCATCGGGCATTCAATCCAAGTTTCTTTACGCACAGCGCGGCTACTTATCGTCGGTAGAGCCACTGGGCTATTTCGGGTTGGGGCTTGAAGACCAGGTAGATTCGGTAACGGTGACCTGGCCGGACCATAAAGTAAGCGTACTGGATCACCGGGCCGTAAATACGATGGTTTACCTGGAGTATAAAGATGCTGTGCAGCGGCTGCCTACCCGGAAAAGCAGCCCAAAGATCTTCTCCACGCGTGTGCTCGGAGATTTTACTCATGAAGAAAACAAGTATGAAGATTTTCGGGTAGACCCTTTGCTGCCGCACGGCATCACCCAGTTAGGACCGGCAACTTCTTCGGCAGATATTAACAACGACGGGGTGTTGGATGTATTCATAGGGGGCTCAAAAAATAAAGTGGCCTATTTTCTTTTATCCGGTAGAGATTCCTACGCAAAGCAGTCTTACCCCTCCTTTGAGACGGACAAAAAATTTGAAGATGGTGGAGCCGCGTTTGTCGACGTGGACCTTGACGGCGACCAAGACCTGTTTGTGGCGTCCGGGGGTGGTGAGCTGGGAGATCAAGAGAGTGATCTATCGGATAGGCTGTACGTTTACGAGGAAGGAGAATGGATCAAACAAGCAGAATACCTTCAAAATTCGAATAGCGCTGCCGTGAAGACCATTGATGTCGATCTCGATGGGGACCAGGACCTTTTCATTGGAGGCTATTTCAAACCTGCCGATTATCCTTATCCTTCCGCCTCGTATTTTTTAGAAAACCAAAATGGAAAACTGGTAATGAATACTTCATGGACGCAATCTTTGGATCATGAGGTGGTAAATGATGCTTCCGTAGCCGACATGAATGGCGATGGATACCCAGACCTTGTGACGGTCGGGGAGTGGTCTGCTGTAATGGTTTATATCAACCAGCAGGGTGAAAAGTTTGAGAACAGGTCGGATGCATACGGATTAGCCGGTTACACAGGTTGGTGGCATAGCCTGGAAATCGTGGACATAGATGGGGACGGTGATCTTGATATTTTAGGCGGTAATCTTGGGAAAAATAGCCGGTACATTGCCTCCCCAGGCGAACCCTTGAAGGTCTATGCCAACGACTTCGACAACAACGGGGATAATGAATACATCATCACCTATTTTAACGGGGGGGAAGAATGGCCGATGCCAAGGAAAGACGTACTCATGAGTGTAGTCAAGAGATTCAATAAAGATTATCCGGCGTATGACGGCTATGCCAAAGCAAAAGTCGAAGAGATCATCGATACCCAACAGGCCTTTAAAAAGGAAGCAAACCATACGGCCAGCCTGTTATTTCTACATCATAACGGGAAGTTCACCAGCTCTGAATTGCCCGCAATTGCACAGTTTTCCCCCATTTTTGATTTTGAAGTGCTCGATTTCAATGGCGATGGCCTGCTCGATATATTGGGCGTAGGTAACCGTTATGATGCGGATGTAGAGCAAGGGCCTTATGATGCTTCTAAGGGGTTTTTGCTTAAAAATACTGGGGATGGAGTGTTTGAAGGTGTTCCTATGGATCAAACTGGGTTGGTAGTGGATAGGAATGCAAGGAAGTTGGTGAAAGTGACCCAACATGGGGTTTTCGAATTTTTAGTAATGAATAATAACGATTCAATCCAGTCAGTTGTGTTAAATTCGAATTAGTTCTCTTAAACGAGGTACAGTGACCAATAACGGCTTTCATTTCATGAAGAAACTTGTCTTACTACATATATTCTACAGGTACAGTTTCAAAATGATGGTTACAGGCCTGTCTATTTTCTGTTTCTCCTGCCAAAACCAACAAGGCTTCCGCCTGCTGGAAAACACGGGGATCGACTTCAACAACCGGCTAACCCCCAACGACAGTCTCAATGTGCTGGACTATGAATACTTCTACAATGGCAGTGGGGTAGCGGTGGGTGATTTTAATAACGACGGCCTCGAAGACATCTTTTTCGGAGGCAACCAAGTGAGCTGTAAACTTTACATCAACGAAGGCGAACTCCAATTTTCCGACCAAACTGCTGCCTTTGGACTGGAAACGGATCGCTGGATCACCGGGGTAAATGCCGTGGATATCAATGCCGATGGCTGGCTGGACCTCTACCTTTGCGCTACGGCATACAACGATTCCAGCCGACGGGAAAATCTTCTCTATATCAATACGGGAAAGGGCACCTTCGAAGAGCAAGGGGCTACCTATGGGCTTAACCTACCGGCTTTTAGCACACAATCCTATTTTTTGGATTACGACCGAGACGGTGACCTGGACATGTTCTTGCTCAACCACTCCCGCAATGATCATGACCATAGCCTGATTGTCAACCCCAACAACACCGGGACTGCCATAAGCACCGATAAACTTTACCGCAACGATAACGGGCGATATACGGATGTAAGTGACCAAGCCGGGGTTCGGTACGAAGGGTACGGGCTCAGCGCCAGCATACTTGATATCAACCGCGACGGATGGCTGGATATCTATGTGGCAAATGATTATATTTTCAATGATATACTCTACATCAACAACGGCGACGGGTCATTTACAAATGCCATCACCGAGTACATGGATCATACCAGCCAATTTTCCATGGGGATGGACCATGGCGATGTGAATCGCGATGGGTATCCCGATATTATGGTAGCCGATATGCTGCCCCCAGGCAACTTTCGTCAAAAGCTCATGAGCGGGCCTATGAATTACAACTTCTACGAACTTTCCCTAGAGTTTGGCTATTATCCCCAGTTTATGCGGAATACCCTTCAAATGGGGCTACCCAACGGCAAGTTTTCAGAGCAGGCGTTCATTGCGGGTGTAGCCATGACCGACTGGAGCTGGTCTGTGTTAATGGAAGACTATGACCTGGATGGCTGGGAAGATATCTTCGTGTCTAACGGGTATGTGAAAAACATTACGGACCATGATTTTGGGTCCTACTCGTCGTCGCAGCGCGGAGGGAGAAACACAAAAGGCAGGAAACGCGATAACCTGGTGAATGCCATTTCGGAGTTGGACGGCACCTATGTTCCCAATTACCTTTTTCGCAACAATGGCGGTGTTGGGTTTACGGACGTAAAAGAGCGCTGGGGCATGGACCAGCCCTCGTTTTCCAATGGGGCGGCCACCGCTGATTTCGATCTTGACGGGGACCTGGATCTTGTGGTCAATAACATTGATGAAACCGCCTTTTTTTATGAAAACCTGCAGGGGGGAGGAGAGAACCAATCCATCCAGTTGGAATTAGTGGCTGAAAACGGCACTGTGCCGGAAGGAGCCCTGGTAAAAGTCACTTCTTGCCTTGATGGAGTTACCGTAAAATACAGGGTTTCCAACAAAGGGTACCTCTCCACGAGTTCAAAATATATGATTGTTGGGATCGGCAGGTGCCAGCAAGCCGGGGTAGAGGTATATTGGCCGTCGGGAAAATATTCTCTCCTAAAAGATGTAAAACCCGGCCAGCGGGTCACCCTTCAGGAAGCTGCCTCTCGTGAAAAGAAGGTCTTTGACATCGCTGGAGAGAGCCAACCCTGGATCGCGCTGGATTCGACGCTCACCTTGGACCAGCCTGAAAATCGCTTCGTGGATTTTAACTTCCAATCCATGCTGCCCATAAAGTTTTCGCAGAATGGACCCGCCTTAGCTTCGGTAGACCTGGATGGCAATGGGTGGGATGATTTGGTCGTAGGGGCTCCTATGGGCGCAGACACCAAGATAGGGTTGCGCTATGATGATGAGCGTATGGATTGGATCACCTTGGAAGGATCTGCTTATTTTGAAGACCAGGGGATCTTGGTATTTGATGCCGACGGAGACAGTAACTTAGATATTTACGTAGCCTCGGGAGGCTATGAGACGTTCCCCAATTCTATCCAGTCCAGGGACCGGTTATACCTAAACGACGGGCAAAACCAGTTCCGCATAGCGCCCGATGCCCTGCCCGCGATCAACCAAAGCAGTTCGGTAGTACGAGGTACTGATTATGATGCGGATGGAGATATCGATCTTTTTGTGGGTGGGGATGTATATCCTAAAAAATATCCACTGGCCGCACCGAGTTATTTGCTGGAGAATAACGGGGGCCAGTTCAAAGATGTGACCCAAGATAAAATCCCCGGTTTGAAGGACATCGGGATCATAAAAACGGCCCTCTGGTCTGATTTTAATGACGATGATCGAATGGACCTCATCGTAGCAGGACTGTTTACCGGGATCGTTTTTTTTGAAAACACCCCGCAAGGCTTTAGAAAAGTGCCAACCCCTTATGCAGGTGCATTGAAAGGCTGGTGGCTTTCCCTGGCAGGCACTGATATTGACCTGGACGGGGATATCGACTACGTAGCAGGCAACTGGGGCGAGAATGTCATTTACCCGCCCAGTGCTGACTACCCGTTAGTGACCTATGCCAACGATTTCGATCAAAACAATACCTTGGATTTTATCCCTGCTTTTGCACAAGAAGGAAAGTATTACCCGCTGCCCCCGAGGAACATGCTATTGGACCAATTGAATTTTCTTAAAAAGGAGTTTCCCAACTACCGTTCCTACGCAAAGGCCGACATGGAAGCCTTTCCTTTCGAAAAAATGTCTTCCTCACTCGTATACGAAGTAGAAACCTACCAGTCCGTGCTGCTAAGGAACCTGGGAAACTCGAAATTCTCCATTGAAACACTGCCCTACCCAGTACAGGTAGGGCCTGTGACGGGAATTACCCCATTGGATCTTGATCATGATGGATTTGATGAGATCCTGCTTACAGGCGGTTGGGAAGCTACAGAAGTGATTTACGGCCCCCAAGATGCATTCAAAGGTGCGATCTTAAAGAACTCCGGTGGAGATCTCCATTGGGATGATAAATCTTTTATGTATTCCGGGGGGTCTACTAAAGCACAGAACCTGTGCTGGTCTGGGGATTCATTGCACCTGGTCATAAGCAAAGCCGGCGGCAAGATCCAAACCTTTACTATAGAAGATACTTATACATTCGTAGAAGTGGGGGCATTGACCAAAGAAATACACTACGAGATCCACGGCCTAAAAAAACGTGTAGAGGTATACCTTGGCCAGGGGCATTACGCCCAAAGTAGCTACAAATTGCCCCTTTCCCAATCCGCGGGGCAGGTGAAAACCATATCTTTCCAGTAACCTCTTGACGGTGAGCAACTAACCACTGATCACTCCCAGCCCCTTACCGTTTAAAAAAAAATTCAATTTCATAAATCGATTGCGCAATCGATTTCACCTTTTTTTTTATATTTATCTTTTATAAACAAAATCCAAACAACAATTATACCTTATGAGAGAACTTTACTCGATCGTATTTTTACTCATAGGGTCATCTTTATTCGCCCAGCAAGTGGCGATTACAGGCAAGGTGACCGATGGGTCAGGTGAAGCGTTGGTGGGGGTAACGGTAGTCATAAAAGGGACTACTGTGGGTACTCCTACTGACATAGAGGGTAACTACCAACTCCAGGTTCCCCCCGATGCTACGCTCGTTTTTAGCTCTATTGGCTTTAAAACCTTCGAAACCGCTGTCAACAGCAGGTCAAGGATCGATGTGGTACTGGAAGTGGATATTTCTGAGTTGGAAGAAGTAGTAGTGGTAGGTTATGGTAGTGTAAACAAAAGAGAGCTTACGAATGCCGTATCTACGCTAAAAGCAAAAGAGATCGCCAACGTGCCGGTACCCAGTATTGACCAGGCCATTCAAGGCAGGATCGCCGGGGTGCAGGTGACAAAAGGCACCGGGGCGCCCGGTGGCGGGATCAATGTGAGGGTACGAGGCACAGCTTCCATTAATGGAGGACAGGAGCCGCTCTACATCGTTGATGGTATACCGATCAATAATACCTTTACCGGTTCCGTAGGGCAGGGCGGGACCCAATCGGCGGAAGGGTTTGCCGGCAACGAAGTGCTGAACGGCATGGCCAACATCAATCCCGACGACATTGAATCCATAGAAGTGTTAAAAGATGCGGCAGCCGCCAGTATTTACGGCTCCCGCGCAGCCAACGGCGTGGTGCTGATCACCACCAAAAGAGGGAAGCCCGGGGCCTTAAAAGCAGATCTAAAGCTTTACTCTGGGGTCTCTTTCCAGCCTCGCCGGTATGACATGCTCAACGCTCAACAATACGCTTCCGTACTTAATGAAGGGTTTATTTCTTCGGGCAATACCACCGATCTTATTACAGATCCTCGATTTGATACGGACTGGCAGGATGAGATCTTCCAAGTAGCGCCGATGACCAGCGCTACCCTAACGCTTAGCGGGGGTACCGAAGATACCCAGTACTTATTTTCACCCTCGTATTTCAAGCAGGAAGGGGTCCTGATCAATTCACAGTTTGAACGCTACTCTTTCCGCGCCAACTTGGACCATAATTTTGACAATGTGGTCAAAGTAGGGACCAATTTTATGGTCAGTAACACCATTAGCCAGCGCTTACGGAATAATGGGGGGGCTAATGTGCAAGACGCCTTTAACAATAACAGTGTGTTCGGCCCCAGCGTACTTTCTTCTGCGTTAGTATACAGCCCGCTTGTGCCCGTTATAGATCCGAATACTAACCAGTTTGCCACGGATACGCTGAATTTTTTCGTGAATCCCGTGGCTTTAGCGAATTTAAATGACCTTACGGCGAATGGCTTGCGGCTGCTCGGAAACATGTTTGTAGAAGTTAATTTCTTAAAGAATTTTAACCTCAGGCTGAACATCGGGGCCGACCTAAGGGATGAAAATGAAATTTTCGTAGGGCTTCCGCCTCCCACGGCAATAGGTGGGGGAAGTGTCCTGCGACGATCGTTCCGAGAGACCCTTTGGGTAGGTGAGACCTTTCTTACCTATGACAAAAAGATCAGTGATAATATCACGTTGAATGTACTTGCGGGAGGTAGCTTCCAGCGCTCAGAAAATGATGGATTTTCTATCGGGGTACAGGATCTGCTGATCGATGATGTGCTGACTTTGGCGGCCAGTAGCGAGTTCACTGCCCCGTTTTCGGACGGTGACAACCGTTTCAGTATTGCCTCTGCCTTCGCGCGTTTCCGTTTAGGCATAGCCAACCGGTATTTCTTTAATGCCACCGTACGACGCGATGCTTCTTCGAGGTTTGGTGAAAACCGGCGCATCGGTGATTTTCCTTCGGCCTCGTTTGCCTGGAATATCATAGATGAGCCGTGGTTCGATTTTACACCTGTAAGCAACCTTAAATTGCGCGCCTCGTGGGGGCTCACCGGTAACGACCAGGTCTTCCCCTTTGGCTACTTGGGCACGTTAGATGTGCTGCAGGAGAATTACATCGGCGAAAACGGGGTCACTATTCGCAACTTGGAAAACCCTAACTATTCTTGGGAATCTACCGAGCAAGTGGACATAGGCCTCGAGATCGGGCTCCTTGACAACCGGTTGCAGATCACGACCGATTACTTCGTAAAGACCACCACCGATTTACTTTTACAACGCCCGCTGCCGGCAAATGCAGGGATCAACTCTGCCTTTAATCCCTTCGTGAACATCGGGGATATGCAAAACAGGGGATTTGAGTTTTCCGTGGATGCGTTTATCGTCAGCAACCGGGATTTCGAGTGGACCTCTAACTTCAACATCTCGTTCATACAGCAAGAAGTACTTGAGCTACTCAACGATGAGCCTGTACTCGGGGGTTCTTTTGGTTTTGCGAATATATTCACGGAAGGGGAAGAGCTTTCTTTCCAGCTTTACCAGTTGGAAGACCTCGTGATCCCTAGGGATTCCGATCCTGACGATGGTGTGAATGATGCGGGATACCAAAGGATCAGGGACCTGAACGGCAACGGTGAGAGGGATGAAGGCGACCTTACGATCATGGGTAGCCCTAACCCCGATCATTTCGGCGGATTTACCAATAACTTCAGGTATAAAAACTTTGATTTGAGCATTTTCTTGCAGTGGGTATACGGCAATGACATCATCAATTCCACGCGGGGATTTGTGCAGAGCCCGGGCAAACCTGACTTGACACGATCCGGCCCTAACCTCACCACCGAAGCGCTGGACCGATGGCAACAAGATGGTGATAGGGCCGTTTTCCCCCGGATAGATTATGCCAAGCCCGGTTTTGCGGGCAACGATTTGAGGAACTTGGGCGTACCTACGGATCAAAATCTTGAAGATGGTTCTTACCTGAAGCTGAGAAATATTTCTTTAGGCTACAACTTTCCAAAGTCCATTACTGAAAGGCTGCACGTAGCCTCCATGAGAACATATCTTACCGCGAATAACATCGCCGTGCTCACTAGGTACTCGGGATACGATCCTGAAGTGAACCATACCGTCACCAACAACATCGGGGCGGGATATGACAGTGGTACGTTCCCGCAGGCACGAACAGTTATAGTAGGAGTTAACATAGGATTTTAATACGGTTCAGATGAAAACGATAAAACAAATCATATTACTCGTAGCGCTCATGGCCATAAGTACCCTAGCATGCGAAGAATTGGTAGACGAAGTCCCGGAAGATCGGATCACGGTAGAGAACTTTTTTACCCGGAGCTCAGATGCAGAGGCGGCCATTATCGGGGCGTATAACTTTTCATTCCGTAGTGGCAATAGTGTCAATTATCTCTTTTTCTCCACACGATCCTCTGATGATATGACCGCTCCCTTGCAGGGACAAGAATCGGATAGGTTCATGTGGAGGCCCAACATGACCACGGATGATGGGAATGTCAACGGGTTATGGTCTGATAGCTACCAGGCACTGGCCAACATTAATTTGGTCATTCAGCAAGTGGCATTAATGGATGACGGGGTATTTTTTAATGAAGAATTTCCCGAGCTGGACCGCAAGTCGCAGATCATTGCAGAAGCTAAATTCTTGAGGGCGTGGACCTACTACAACATGGTGCAGTACTGGGGAGGTGTGCCGCTGGTGACAGAACCGCCTACAAGCGTGGAGCCGGAAGATTACCGTATTCCCCGCGCTACTCGTGACGAAATTATGGCACTTGTAAACCAAGACCTGGATGATGCGGAAAGGGATCTGCCGCTTAACTACGACTTTGAATTTACCGGGGCCATACAACCCGACGACCCGGATGCGCAGCCTACACAAAAGGGGCGGGCCACGGTAGCCGCAGCGAAGATGCTCAAAGCACGCATTGCCATGCAGAACCAAGATTGGGAAAATGCCATTCGTTTGTCAAGAGAGGTCATTGAATCCGGTCAATACCCCCTTACGGAAAGGTGGGTGAATATCTTCGATGCAGAGGTGCAGGGGAGTCAAAACGCCTCTGAATCGATCCTGGAGATCCAGACCTTGGCAGGTGCCGGTGAGTTTAACAACACCGGGGGGTATTCTTGGTTTACTGTAGATGGCAGGCCGAGAAGGGGAGCTACCTTGGAAGCTTATGATCTTTTTGAAGGGGACGAAGACGAGATCATTGATGTGCGAAAAGCAGAATCGATGACACAAAGACGGGAAAATCCCAATGAGATATTTGCCGTAAAGTATGCCAATGCCTTCCCGTGGTGGAATCCTGATAACGGTGACCCCTTCAATTTCATCATCTTCAGGGCTACGGAAGCCTACTTGAACATAGCGGAGGCTTTAAATGAGCAAGCCTATCCCAATAACGAGGCCATGGAGATCGTCAACAGGATCCGGCGCAGGGCACAAGATCTACAGTATAATCCTCCTACCCCGGGGATCGACGAATGGGACTTTTCCATGTTTCCCGACCAGGCCTCCTTTAGAGCGGCCATCCGCGAAGAGCGCCGGCGTGAGTTGATGTTTGAAGGACAGCGATGGTGGGATATGCTGCGTTATGACGCCATGGACAATACCACGATAGCCCCGGCAGCCGTAGGCTTGACCAATGTAGCGCCTAACTATAATATCGATGAGACCCGGTTGTTATTGCCTATCCCGGATGGGGCTAGGGTCCAAAACCCCGAGTTAATTCAAAACATTGGCTATCAATAGAATTTATCATGAAAACGAATTATATAGTATTCTTACTTATGGTAGCACTAGGCATGTCCTGTGACGACGAGATCAAGGACCCTAACCCGGGATCACTGCCTGTCGCTGATTTTATCTTCCAAGTACAGGAGAACGACCCCAGGTCAGTAAGCTTTTCCTCTACTTCTACCGGGGCGGTTAACTTTATATGGGATTTTGGAGATGGCACTCGATCCAGTGAAGTTGGGGCTACCAAGGTCTATGAAGAGAACGGTACCTACCAGGTCTCATTGACTGCCATAAACATTGCTGGGGTAAATACCATCACGAAAGAGGTGGTCGTTGACGGGGCTAATGCGCCTGTGGCAGGTTTTGAACTGGGCTTTGATGATATTACCTCTACACTGCAAGTGAACCTGCAAAACACATCATCGTTTGCAGATGCATTAGAATGGGATTTTGGCGATGGGAATACATCGATCGACCCCAACCTAACGACTCACACCTACGCTTTGCCAGGTACCTACACCATACGGCTCACGGTTACAAGCAATGATGACCGCTTAAGTGACCAGGACAGGTCCGACATCACCAGTACGGAAGTAAGAGTGTTGGACGATGGCGTGTTGTATGGTACAGGCACCAAGACATGGGCGTTCAAAGAAGATTCTGTTGTCCGTAACTTTACCTTTAACGTGGGGCAAGAAAATGAATTTACCCGCGATACCTTGGTTTCTTCTTACCATGTGAAACGAGCAGATTCCTTGTTTTTCGAAGTGTTGTTAGAAGATTGCATGCTGGATGACCGGTATACTTTTAATGCTTCAAGAGATTACCTGGCCGAAAATAATGGAGACGGGCGATTGGTAGAGCTCAATGGACAGTGTGGTCCCATTGGTGAACCCGGGGAAACCAATTGGCTGGTCAATAGGAACGGCGATAACTTTATTTTGACCACTTTTAATAGCTATATCGGTGATTCCGAGGTCGGCTTTTTCTACCGTGTCGTGGAACTTACCGATGATTTGCTGGTGGTGGAGGTAGATGTGAATTCACCCATTATCGGGGAGCGGAGGACGATCGTTATGGCCTTTGAACCCATTTAAAAAAGACCTATGATCATAAATAAACCCATTAAGGCCCTTCACGGGGCCTTTTATCTTTCCCTGGACTTCGTTGCTCGCTGTCCCGCCAGGCCAGCAAGTGGCCAGTGTAAGGTCATCAAAGCGGATGGTCGCCAAGGAGTGTTTAAGGGTTTTATAAAGAAGGATTATCCCGGGGGAAATGCACGGGTTAGTGCCTTGGCCGTTGCCTATGAAGTGGGCTACAACTGCCTTGGGTTCAATGCCGTTGAGATAAAGCCGCTCACTTCTAAAGGGGAACCCATCGCGCAGTGGATAGCCTCTTGATTTTTCTTTTAAAGGCGTGAGTTCGATATAAAAATAGGGTTAGATGAAATCGTAAAGAAGATCCCTTAGTGATGCTTTGAGCTTTGGTGCCTTGGTGGCGAAGCTTCCCTGGCCACTAAGACGCACATGCACCAAGGGTCACCAAGCTTACGAGTCAAAACTACCCTGGGTAACATCAAACTGATAAATAATGATCGCGTGCAGGTTTTAAAGAATGAAGCAATAGACTTGTAACCCGGACTGGGGATAACAATGCTTAAATGAAAACAAAAATAATACGTTTTACCCATCATTGCGATAACGACGGCAGGAGGAAGGAGCAATCCCCCCGTCAAGTAATGCGAATAAGGTTTGTACCGCCTACTGTGGGCAGTGGATCGCTCCATGTAGCCCCAAGGACCACCCGCTGGGTTCGCGATGACGATAAATAAATTCCTTCTTATTTTGAATCTAAGTTGTAAAGTACATTTAACTATTCATCTAATCATTCAATACCTTGGCAAAATGATCCGAAAAAGCCAGTTGTTAATTTTCATTTCTATTTTAAGTATAGCCTTCCAAGGATGTGAACCCAAACAGGAAAAAGTCCGCTTGGCCCACTATGTAGACCCCTTTATCGGCACTGCCGGGGAAGGCAACGTACACCCGGGCGCATTGGTGCCCTGGGGCATGGTATCACTGTCGCCGATCAATGTAGACTTTGCCAGCCCCGGGTACCATCCTGTGGGCTATAAACATGGCAGGCCTTTTATCTATGGTTTTTCACATGTGAACCTAAGCGGTGTAGGCTGCCGGGATATGGGCAGTATCCAGCTCATGCCTACCACGGGCCCGGTGCTTATTGCCGCAGAAGACTATAAATCCGGGTATTCCGGGGAAAAAGCTTCTCCCGGCTACTACCGGGCCACACTGGATCGCTATGGTGTCACCGCGGAGATGACCACCACGCTGCGAAGTGGGATCAGCCGTTTTACCTATCCTTCCGCAAAAGGAAACCTCATTTTTAACTTGTTTTCCAGTATAAGTGATAACAAGGGGGCTAAAGTAAAATTCAGGTCTCCCACCGAAATAGAAGGATCCAAGACGGACGGTAATTTTTGCGGTATGGGGGCCAGCCACCAAGTATATTTTGCGATGAAGTTGGAAAAGAGACCTTCGCAGTATGGAATATGGAAAGACACCACCTTGGTACAAGGTATGGAAGCCGAGGGGGATAACCTTGGGGCTTATTTTACCTTCGACGCATTGGATGAACAGCCGCTGGAAGTGAAAGTGGGGATCAGTTATGTGAGTACTGAAAATGCCTGGGAAAACCTACACCAAGAGCAAGGCGAGGACAATTTTACCACTGTACGACAGGCTGCGTCGGCAGCCTGGGAGCAGGAGTTAAGAAAAATCCGTGTAAAAGGAGGCACAGACCGGGATAAGACCGTATTTTATACAGCACTTTATCATGCGCTTATCCATCCTAATGTGATCTCGGATGTAAATGGCCAATACCCTGCCATGGGTGAAAACCCGGCTACTCTCCAATACCCCGCGGGACAAAACCGCTATACGGTCTATTCCCTTTGGGATACCTACAGGACCGTGCATCCCCTGCTTACATTAGTCTACCCGGACCGGCAGCTCGATATGGTGCGGACCATGATAGACATGTACAAAGAAAACGGGTGGCTGCCCAAATGGGAGCTGGCCGGTAAGGAAACGTTCGTGATGGTAGGTGACCCGGCTCCGCCCGTGATTACGGATACTTACGTTAAAGGGCTGACAGGTTTTGACGTGGAAGCCGCTTTTGAAGCCATGAAAAAAGGAGCCACAGCGCATGATCCTGTTAATCCTCTCCGGCCCGGTCTCCGGCACTACTTGCAATATGGCTATTTGCCCGACGACCAGCAGGATGAGCCGCTGTGGGGTTCCGTGGCCACTACATTGGAATACGGTATCTCGGATTGGAATATCTTGGAGTTAGCAAAACGTTTGGGAAAAGAAAATGAGGCCGAGGAGTTCAGGCCGCGGGTCGGTTTTTATAAAAACCTTTATGATTCCTCTACCCAAATGCTCAGGCCAAGATTAATGGATAGTTCTTTCTTGTCTCCTTTTGATCCCACGAGCATCCAGGGGGAATTAGAATGGACAAATAGCGGGGGAAAAGGCTTTGTAGAAGGTTCTTCATGGCAATACACCTGGTTTGTGCCACATGACCAACAAGGCTTAAAAACACTCATGGGAGGGGATAGTGTTTACACGGCTCACTTGCAACGCTCTTTTGACGAGGGCTACTTCGAATTATGGAACGAACCCGATATGGCGTACCCCTTCTTATTCAACTATGTGAAAGGCGAAGAATGGCGGACACAGAAAACGGTAAGGGAAAACATCGACCGCCATTTCAATACCTTCCCGCATGGGTTGCCCGGTAACGACGATACCGGGACCATTTCCGCCTGGCTTCTTTTTTCAATGATGGGGATCTACCCGGACTGCCCCGGTAAACCTGTATACCAGCTCACCACCCCCTATTTTGAAGAGATCACTTTAGACTTGGACGATCGCTTTTACCCGGGTGAGGAGCTGGTGATACGTAAAGAGCCCGGGGATCATCTTTTTATCGATTCCATTTTTTGGAATGGGGCCGTACACCCCGGCTACCAAGTTTCCCATGATCAGCTCACTTCCGGGGGCGTATTGAATTTCCATACCCAGCCCCTCCCGGACTACGATCGTTTGGAGGCAAAGATCAAGGGAATGATCTATGGGACATTGATTGGTGATGCAGCAGGAGGTCCGCCCGAATTTAAATGGCCCCCTAGGCGATCCACCATCAGCCAGCAGGATACGCCCCTTTCTGCTGAAGACATCAAAACGTTGGCGAACAAATTCAAGCTAGGCGCCTACCGGCAACCGGTAGGGCTCTACAACGTGTGGGAAAAGAATGCACTTCCCGGGACCGTCACGGATGATTCCCGCTGGAAATTGATCACTGTAAATGCCATAGCTTCTAACCCCTACCCGGATCAGCAGGATTTCATAAAGGCGATCCATGCCTTCCAAGACAGCATCCCGGCGAACTACCGAGGGTTGAACGATAAGTGGCTGGCCGAAACAGGACTTATGCTTTCCGGTCGGCTGCCCAAGGACAGGCTTTGGGCCGGCGTACCTACCTTGATGGGACAGATGGCCCTGTCGCCGGTGGCATCCCTAGAACCCTACCGTTTGTCTAAGGCCTATGAGCTTGCATGGGAGATCAATCCTTTTGACCAGGGACAATCGCTGGACATCAACACCGCCGTGATCGTAGGGCTGGCCCGCGCTTTGCAAAAAGATAGCAACTGGCCGGCGATCAAAACCGCCATGGAACTCACGGACCCCTACCACTTTAGGAAAGTCCCTTGGACTCAGCGAAGGCTGCAGGTATGGCTGGATTCGGCGGAGCACTTTGTAGCTCAGTCCAACGGGGTTGTGGCCGAGGTATTTAAACGATTGGAAACGCGTATAGAGGCCCGCCAATGGTGGGATGCCTGGACCCCCATGGTCGTAGTACTTTCCTTGGCCGAACTCACAGGCTATGACCCGCTCGCCACTATGCAACTGTGCATAGAATTCGGTTACGATACCGATTCTTACGCACAACTCGCCGGCGCCTATTTCGGGGCATTGCACGGGCCGGGGATTTTCCCACAACCCATGCGTGATCGTGTAAGAACACGGTTAAGAACAGATTATGGAAGAGACCCAGAGGATTTAGCGAAAATGTTATCCCTAGGATATCAAAAACGTCATGGGCTTTAAATTGAAGCTAGTCTTCAACCGCGAAGGACACGAAGGAGTACACAAAGGATAGGGAGTAATCTCTGCGGCCCTCCGCGGTTTCCTCCGTTTTCTCAGCGGTTAAGCAATTGCCGTTCTAACCCATCATAAATACGCCCCTTGACTGAACACTTGTTTCACATAGACTTCTCTGGCAAAGCCGTGGAATCCACCTGGTTTATTACCTGGTCATACGCTTTTCCTTCTATCACCACTCGATCCAAGGTAAGGTCCTTTACATTTTGAATAGAAAGATGCTCTTCTTTCCTGACCGAATCAATGGAAACATGGGTTAGCGTAACCCCGGCAATTGGCTTTCCAGGCCAGCCTTTGATCCTAATCCCGTGGTTCGAGGTTTTTACCTGCGTATTGATTACCCAAACATTTTTAAACGTAGGGATAAAAGGACTTTCCTGGTCGCCATCGTAATTCGGGAGCAGGGCGACGACCGACTCCACGTAATTTAACCGGTTGTTGAACATGTAAATGTCCTGTATGGTGCCCCCTCTTTTTCTACTGCTTTTTAAATAGAGGGCGTTTTTTACTTGCTGTGGTCCTACGTTATCATAGATAAAAACAGTGTGGGCACCCCCAGACATTTCGCTGCCTATGGCTACGGCATGGTGACCGCGGAAGGTACAATTACGGACTACGACATGGGTAGTAGGCCCTCCCAAACGACCATCTTTGATGTATTCGTTATCGATATCCTGCAGGAGCGTGCCTGCTACTTGTACACCGTCACGCCCCTCCTTATCTCTACCGGCTTTAATGGCCACGTTGTCGTCATGATTGTTGAATATGATGTTTTCGATCAGCACATGGCTTGAAGACTCCGGGTCAAAACCGTCGTTGTTTACCACCGGGCCGTCAAAAATAAGGTTACGGAACACCATGTTTTTAGAAAATACCGGGTGCACCATCCAGAATGGGGAGTTTTCCATTTGTACACCATCCATCAAAATATTCTCACACATAAAAAAAGAGATCAACTGCGGGCGAAAAACATCCGTGTTCACATCTGTGAAAATGCGGTCTTTAAGAGGCGTATCCCGGTGATTAACATCGCGTATAGCCTCGTAAGAAGGCTTTAACCCTCGACTTCTTCGCTTTCCATCTTGTTCTACGGCCCATCGTTGCCATCTCATGCCATCACCGTCAATTTTAGCAGGTACGCCAGCGCCCTTTTCTTGGACAATGGCGATGTTTTTTTCGTCAAAAGCATAGATCAGCGGTGAAAAAGAAAACATAGTTGTGCCCTCGTACCTGCGCAACGTACCGCCCGGGAGCATATAAGACGCAGGGTCAAATTCAAAATACAACCGCAGGTTAGGATCAAAGGCCAGCCGAATATTACTTTTAAGATGGATGGGACCTTTCACACGGTAAGTTTCCACCTGTTTTACCCAGGCATTTTTTCCCCGAGTATGCGGGAAAAAAAGAGTACCCCCACCTTGTGCAACCAGTGCTGCTATGGCTTTTTCTATATCTTCCCGGAAGTCATGACTGCCTTCTTCATCCGGCGCTTTACCGGAAAACTCCACCAAGTCAATACGGGTACTGGGGATCTTTGGTAAGGCGATGGAGGCTGCAATTGCTTCTGCCCGGTCTAAAGCCGTTTTAGTGATATCCGGCCCAGGCTCCTTGCTTGGCGGCGAAGAAGTGCAGGCGTAAAGCATTGGAAAGAGTAGGATAAACGTTAAAGAAAATTTCATTATGGATTGTATAAAAGATCGTGGTGTATTCATAACATGAAAAATAAGAAACCAGGGAAAATAACGACATAAAAATGCTTTAACCGGTTGTGTGGAGTAGAGGACATTCCTTCGAATGCGGCTAGTTCTGTAAGCCCAACCCGGTACCCATGGCCTACTTTTGGTTTTTCGTCGTAACGAATAAGCACATTTTCGTAAAAATGCTTGAAGTTGGAATGACGATGTTAGAAAGTAAGGATGACGGTGATAAAAAAGGAGGAAGAAAAATGTAGAACAACCCCTTAAACTGGTCCGTGGTGTACCCTTAAACTGGTCCACGTTTGCAACGTGGACCCATTGAGTGATAGAGGGCCATAGTGTCAGCATTTGTAATGCGGGTATTCAACGAACCCTGTGATCAAGGCAGAAAACTTGCCTTAGTAAAACTGGTACGAAAACGATACTTATACAAGCTGATAACATCAAGCATAACCCCTTAGAAAACATTTTCACAGGAAAAAAAGGGAGTTTTAGTACTCACCTAGATCAATAGTTCTAAAACTCTTATTTTCCATACTTACCGGGTGACCTTTTTTTGCCTTCTGCCCATTGCCAACTGATCGAAAGCTTCCCAATATCGCAGATATGGACCATAATGCCACCTGCCTGTCAATCAACGTGAATCAGGCACTACTAATGTGACTTCGATATAAAAATAATTAAATCGTAAAGAAGATCCTTTAGTGATTCTTTGAGCGTTGGTGCCTTGGTGGCGAAGTTTCCCCGGCCACTAAGACGCAAATGCACCAAGGGTCACCGAGCTTACTCGCCAAAACTGCCCTGGGTAACATCAAACTGATAAACAATTATCGAGTCTAGGTTACTAGTTTTACTTTGTCACATTCAATTATCTGATAGATAGTGATTTAGCGAAAAATAAGCTCATTGGATATCCTCATCAAAAACGAAAAAAAACTTCTTTATCGTCATTCCTGCCTGCCTTGTAGGGTGAGCGATGCGCGAGAGCAGGAATCTGCTGTGTCGTTGAACGTGAACCTTTTTTTGCATGTACTGGGTTTTCGTTTCACGACTTCGCAGATTCCT
>JANQLQ010000026.1 GCA_028280565.1 Fulvivirga sp. | reverse complement strand
CGCAAAAGAAAATGAAAACTGGACTTAGAACCTCAAAATCCCGCGTATACTGCTCATTGCGAGGTTTGCATTACCCGAGACATCTTAAAAACAATGCTTAATTTGCCAAAATTAAACGTTCTCCAGTTAAATTCAATTTTCAAGGACACCCTGCCCTAATCCGGGTCTGCTGATTTTCAGTCAATGACCTGTAGGCACTATCAGTTTTTACTAAAAATATCTGTCAAGACAATTTCCAAACTACCTGATTTTATGGATTCAATATATTCTAGTTGCTGTATTGAAAGGTTTTTCCAACCAAAGTGATAGTCGTAAATCCACGTTGAATCGGTCTTTGAATTAGTTTGAAAATGGAGAAACCCTGGTTTATTATCTTTAGCCAAATGATAGTATCGAGCTGATCCAAACTCTACATCTTTAAGTCCATTAGGACGATCCTCTTTACTAGGAGGTTCTATAGCTAGCCAATATAATTTGTAATAATTAACCTGTGTATCCAATTGAAGTTCCCTTTGAGTCAAATGCCGGTAGTAGCTTGTTAGAATAATGCCTAGCATATCATCAGGATGAAAAATTCCTAAATCATTGAAATACTTAGAAAGTCTAGAATCCCCCCACAATCCCCAACGGTTCCTTAAATTCAGGCCATAACCCATGTGAACATTGGCTACAAATTCGTCTTCCGGCCAGCTTTTGATTACTGATTTTAGCGAATCATTTAACTGCATATTAATTAGTTCAATACAGTCATTTATGTTTTTGGGCTCATCAACCGTATCAAGGATTTCACTGTCCTGGCAAAACAGCTGTGAGCTAAACAAGAGGATAATGCTTAAAACATCTAAAAATCTTGCCCTCGTTGTGCCTAACGTCCGGATGGATAAGCTCACGTGAGCATCCCGCATTCTTTTTATTTATCAAAGTTACTGCTCCACACTAAGAAGTGCTTATGGCCCAGTCTGCTCCTGGAGCTTACCATTTGTTAGGTTTCTTTCTAAGCGTTCTTGATATTCTTCATAATTACTGGTTGCACCTCGATCAATAAGTTTTTGTGATACAGAGCCAGGGAAATCTTCCATATTCTCAATTAAGGTGTTTCTCAGCGAAGCGGCGTCTAAAATACCATTCATTTTTGCATATGGAATACCTGTTAGGTTTGCATCAGAAAAGTCCGTTCCCGTCAGTGTAGAGCCAGTAAAATTACTCATTACCAAATTTGCTTTTGAGAAATTCACATTAGATAAGTCAGCATCCGTAAAATTGCTGCTGTTGATGGAAGCGTTGCTGAAGTTACTTCCAGCTAAATCCGTTGCAATGAATGATAGCGTTGTCCCAAATACATTTGTAAAGTCAGTATTACTCAATACACCTCCATCGAAAATGGTATAGCTCAAGTGACTCCCTGAGAGGCTCGAATTGCTCAACCTGATTGTTCTTAAATCGGATCTGCTCAAATCTGATCCTATATTTTCAAGCCTAGCATAGTCAAAGTTGGAATTCGCTCCAATATTCGAGAAGGATATTCTCATTGTCAACAATGCAACCAATAATTGTTCTCTTTCAGGACTTCTTAGTTTTGATTCAAGAAAATCTTCTACCCTAATTTTCTTCACGCTTAAACCAAACCATTCCCCTTTCAAAAAATTTGAAATTGAATTCGCGCTTGAATCAATTCGGTCAGTCCTAAGAATTCGGTACGGTCTTAAAGATCTGCTGATTGAAGCTATTCGAGCGGCCGTGATATCTGAAAGAGTGTAGGGAGCTACTTTATGTCCCTTCTTTGTATGCTGTTCATCTTTAAGACTTTTTAATCGGGAAGATTCTCTTTCACTATTGATTTGCTGCATTATGGAACTAATTTCTATATTGAGTGAAGCTCTTCTTTGGGATTCTTGAAGCTCATTTTGAACAAGAAGTAATGTATTCTGATTTTCTAATTTAATGTTGGCTTGATAGGCTAAAAAAATGGTTAGTAATGATAAGCCAGATATTGCAATTGCAGTTGGTGTAGGTTTGGGTACAAAACTCCAAATCAAGGCTTTATTTATAGCCAACCGTCTATGATCACCTTTTGAAAACTTATTACGATTAAAGAAATTGTACCAAACTGAAAAAAGCCTATGCTCTTGCTCGTAAAGCTTAGACTCAAGGCCTTCGAGCTTGTCTTGAATTTCTTTTTCTTTCATATAAGTAATACATAATGTCTAAACATCCTGGGTAAACCAGGCTTTCCATATTTCTGTAGATATAAAAGTATCTTATAGCACCGGCCTTTGCAAATAGCCCCGTTAGCGTATGGATGATAGTGTTTGTCAGCTAGAGCCGGCTTAATTTCACCATTGTATAGTTTCGTTCTACGGCTTCTCCCGTTTTACTCTTCACGTGTTCAGTTTCATCCTTAAATTCAACAATTCTCATTCCTGTTTTTCCGACAAGTTTTTCAATATCATTCTTGTCGAAAAGAGTGAATTTCTGCCCCACAAAAGGTAGTTTTTGCATAAATTCCTTGTCTCCATACGTCAACACACAAATTCCGCCAGGCCTTAATAGCCTTTCAATTTCGTTTAATAGTTTTCCCGGGTTTGACCAAAAGTAAATAGTGTTCACAGCTAATGCCCGATCAAAGAAATTATCTGCATACGGGATTGTTTCTCCGTCATAAAGTTGGAATTCAGCCTGTTTGTCGGCGTTGGTATTTTTGGCTTCTATCCACATAGTTTCCGAAACCTCCAGTCCAAAATATGTGATCCCCTTTGCCGAATCCAATAGTCTTCCCAAATGTCCGCAATTGCCGTGACCAAGTTCTAAAACCGAATTTTCGTTTTTCAGCTCGAGAAATTCGATTGAATTTAGCGTCATGCCAATATTGGTTTCGTTCATATTTTTTCCGACCTCAATTCCAGTTTTTCCACTTGGATGGGCCAGTTGCCTCTCCAATTCACGGGCTTCTAATTCTGTGAATTTGTTTTTCATTTTTCAGTCGAGGTTAAAATTGCTAGTAGCCCGTTTTGACTATCGATGGTTAGCCATTTGGTCTTCACAATCTATTTTAGATATCTTGGAAATCATTAGAGCTTTGGAGTTCCTTTAAACGTCAGCTCAATATAAAAATAGGGCTAGATAAAATAGTAAAGAAGAACCTTATGCTGGGTGGTATGAGAGGCGCACCGTCCGCCTATAGACTCGTACCCTTCAATTTTTAAACTCGCTTGGTATATGTTTTTTACCTGTAGTATCCATGTAATAGATTTGACGACCGCTTTGGTTTGTTTTAATAAAACTACAATAAATATGTGCCTTTTTACGATGTTTTGGGTTTTGAACATCTAAGTCTTTTGACGAACTATACCGGATAGTATTGAAGCGATCTATCTTACCAGGTTCAACATACCATTTCATTTTTGTGTAATCGAAGATGCCGGTATCTTTTCCAACTTGCATCCTTCCTAAACCAAAGAGAGTTCTTTCAATGGATGGATTTGAAACATCCAGGTTTTCCTTTTTGTACTCACCTTTATCATTTATTAATTTCCATATTCCACCTTTCTTCATGACAAAAAACCAGGCATTCTTTTTATCTATAGCTAATTTATTATGTATGATCGCGTCATATTTAAACTCGAATCCTGGAAGAGTATTTCCAATACTGTCGATGATCCCTAGCTTTTTTGATTTTGTATCGCGGACAATAGCATAAATTTGACCTTGAATTGTGACAGCCTGGATATTTGCCGCTGGCCTGGACCTATTATAATAATATTTAAAGGAAAAGGCAGTAATTTCACCTTTTTCATTAGTGTTAAACCCGTTAAAACCCTTCTCCGATTTGACTTGAATATTACTGTTTTTTGATTGTTCTACTATTGGTTCTTCAATAACATATACTTCTTGATCATATTCTTGCTCTTTAAATTCAACATCTCCTTCACGAGATATCATAAAATCTAGATCCTTAATACGTCCGGACATATTGGGAGTGAAAAAGCTTAGGTCATTATATTTAGCCGGAACTGCAATTTTTTTGGTTTTTATATTGTAAAGTCCCCATTTATGGTCAAAACGAAAAGGAACCAAATAGTCGGGATTACTATCCAATTTGCCAAAATCCGAATTAACAGTTTCTTTTAAAGAGTCCAAGTCCTGGGAAACAAGTTTAACGGTAGCAAATAATAAGAGAAAAATTAGAATAGATTTCATAGATAAGCGTCTTACACCAGTTTAGTATTCGATTATAACTTGTCTATAACAATACTACCATTACCCATCTACTAAACCAAACCTAAAAACTGCATAAAACAACCTTAACCCTATTCGGCTAATCATTTTTTAAACGCTTAAAGTCGTTTACAAATGGAGATAAAGTCCAACATGGACTGAAAGCCCCCAGGGTATTTAGGTGACCTAGCAAAAGCCACTATCAAAAGTGGACAGAAGTTGAATAACCTGTACGTTTGGATATCGTCTGCTCAACAGGGTTTGCATAGACCCAGTCCACATCTATCCGATCTTTTGTAATTTTCAAATCAACAACGCCATGAACATAGAGGTCAACTTATTTCAAATGATCATTCAGCATCTCTGCCAACCTTTTCTTCGCACGGTAAAGATTATCCTCTACTGTCCTGGCCGGGGAGTCCAGTTTTTGCGCAATTTCCGCAATGGTGCTGTTCTTAAGATAAAAATCATCAAGAATATCTATCACGGTCCCTTCGAGCTACTCAAGCATCGTCATCCACAGTGATAATTTCGTTAGGCCGTGTCAGCTTAGTTCTTGCCGCCCTGAGGATAAGCATTTCTTTTTCTTTGTGTAAGAGTTTTTGTTCTAGCTCCTGGATCTGCCTTTTGAATTCTACCTCGTTTCTATGCATTTGCTCTTGGGTAGCTTGTAGCTCTTCCGTGTTTTGACGTAGTTCTTCTTCCTGCGCCGCAAGCACCTCGGCCTTTGCTTGTGATTCTTCAAGGAGTTTCTCCGTTTTTTCGGCTATCATACGGCTGGAAAGAATGTTCGCCACATTCTCAGAGACTTTCTCCACGAAAGAGACCTGGAAAGGTTCAAACATAGTAAAAGAGGCTAACTCAAGTACCCCCACTATGGTATCCTTAGATTTTAGCGGTACGATCAGGACATTCCTGGGGGTAGCTTCTCCAAGCCCCGAGGTAATCTTCACGTAGTCACTTGGCACATCGGACAAGTAGATCGTATCGGCCTCCAGCACACACTGGCCCAATAGGCCTTGACCTACGCGTATCGTATCTTCCGCATATTTCTTCTTGGCATAAGCGTAAGTAGCTACCCGGCGCAACAGGTTTTTTTCATCGTCTAAAACGTAAATGGCCCCTTGGTTTGCCTCTAAGTATTTGACCAATTGACCAATTATAGCATCTGCCAGCAACTCCAGGCTAGCGTTATCTTCTTTCAATAGGTCTGAAAACTTGGCTAGCCCCTGGTTGGTCCAGTTTGTGATCTCTTGCTCCTGGTTGATATGGACCAGTTGATCCTGCATATTGATGATCGACTTTGCCAAGACATCGTTCTTAAAACGTTCATTATACTGGGTATCCAGCTTGCCTTCACCCAGGCTCTTCGCAAAATTAGCTGCCTCTTTTATTCGATCTACCAGTTGGTTAAGCGCGGTTTTGGTCTGGCCAATTTCGTCCTTAACTTTTGTGACCAGGGTTTCCGGGTAAGTGCCGTTGGAAAGATTGATCATAGCCCCCTGTATTTCTTTTATCGCATTGGTTAGGGCATTGGAATAAATGTGGATGAGTAAAAGACCTCCAATGACTTGTAATGCCAGCAGTAGAAATATTTTTACAAAAGAACGCTGCACCAATAAGCCCCGTTCTTCTTTTACTAGTTGCGTGAGGCCTGCCAGTTGATCACTGATCATCGCATATTTTTGGTTGATCAGCCCAATGGCTCCCGACGAGGTATTCAATCCTATCTTCTTCTCTACCTCAACGACCTGGTTAAACTTTTCCTGGTAGTCTTGAAGGTTTGATAATATGCTAGCGGCAGCAGCTGTTCCCGACGAATCCGAGTTTTGGATGGCACTCCGAAATACCGCCGTGGACGCGTTGAATCGCTGCAGGTATTTTTCATCTTTTCTCAGGAAGAAATCTTTTTCATGGCGCCTTAGCATGAGCATGAGCGCCTTATCATATTCATAGGAAGTATCTTCTACTTTATGTATGGAGTTCCTTAACCCTCCCTCTATCCCATGATCTTTAAAGCCCCTCTCTTTGAAGAGGTCAACTAGCCTGTAAAAACTCTCCTTGTAATCATAATGTACCTTTTCCAGCTCTGCCAGGTCCTGTGTGTGGTTGGTCTTGTCAAAAAGGTCATATCCCGAGATCAATTGTAAGAGACTATCCTGCTCCGTAAAGACTTTTTCAAACTCATCAACAAGCTTGCTTTTACCCGTGACCTGGAAGCTTTCATTTTTATACCCGTGCGAATAAAAATCTTTCACCAGTCCATTCATGACCAGCACTGTAATGTTGACCCGGTCCATTTTTTCATTAAGCTGATTATAATCTAATATGGATCTTGTAGAGCTTATAACCACTAATGTCAGGATTACTGACAGCACTAATACTGAACCAAAAGCAATGAGGAGTTTCCAACGGACCTTTAACCTAAGCAACCAATCTTTCATAATTCGATCAATTTTATTTCGAATCCGAACTACAAATAAAATTACGGGTGAGTGATCGAGTGTAAAGCTTGATGTTATTAAATCATTAACGAATCCTAGGCCAGGATGTTATTATATAAGAAGGATTAGCCTAAACTTTTTAAAAGTAAATTTTAAATACTTTATAATCAAGGAATTAAATTCACAAAACGAAGGACAAAATAGGATAACATAGGCAAAGATACCCTAATCCAAAAAATTTTTACCCGCTGGTATTTATAGCCCTGGATAAAAATAGCCTGGGTCCACGATGAATTTGTCTAGAAGTCATGTTGATTTATTCACTTGATTGGATCCGGCTTTTTTCGCCTTTCCCGGCTGTTCCAAAACCAGGGTCGCTCGCGCCATTTCGTATTTCCAGCTTCTTGGAAACGGCTTGTGTTCAGTCAAGCCTCAGCTGGTGTATAGGGTTAGATGATGAACACTATTGCGGTATTGGAAGGTTCTCGACCAGTCGGGAGTCGGCAAAAAATTACCAGGTTGCCATTGACGACTTTAAGAACGGGATTGGAAAAAATAGCTAATCGTCCAATGGCACTTCACTGAACACCAGGTCAAGCCAGCTAGGTTTTTTTAAATAAACTAAAGCCCTCCAGGTTCAAAAAGATACGATCTTATATAGTTGAAAATGACCAAGTTTGGTCATTTTTTGAGACTGTTTGAATGTTTAAAATTACACGCTTGATGGAGTTTTAGGTGGGTTAGTATATAGGCCTAGTCCAAACGTATGCCTGTCTTTTTTTACAACCAAGGTTATAGGAAAACACATTTTTTAACTATATAAATATGAAAAATCCATTCTTTTTAGTTTTGTTCTTAGGGCTTTCATCGCTCCTGTATTTTGGGTGTAGTGACGATGATGAAGACCCAGTGCCTGGGTTGATCGCAATAGCTGGCCCTGATGTTACGATTACCAGGGGACAGTCCGTTACCCTGGGTGGCGAACCTGTAGCTTTAGGAGGGGATGGCACCTACAGCTATTCGTGGGACAATGACGCGGGAACGACCGCCAATCCGACAGTTAGTCCTTCCACCACAACTACCTATACGTTAACCGTGACCGACGGGAGAGGTAGTGAAGATACTGACGAAATCGTAGTTACGGTAACCCAGCTCGCCGTAAACGAGGCAACCATTGACGATACGGGCTATACGGCCGGTGGCACCTTACAGTTACTTTATTCAATCGATAATGGAGCTACTTTTGAAACGGAAAAGCCGACCGGCATTGTGTTAGGTACGACAATGTTAGTTAAGGTAAACAACGGCAATGAAGACCTAGCTATTGACAAATTTATTTTTGATTGGTCGGGTTCCAGTATAGCCCCGGCTGATGTGAACACCGCATCGGCATCATTTACCGTTACTGAAAGCATTAATATTAATGTGACGCTAAAAGATCGGCTAGCACTGGTTGCGGCCAACCGGCGAACGGGTATTTTTTACAAGCTGGATAAATCGACAGGAACCCGGCAGGAGTTGTTTGCCCCACGGTATGAAGGTGACACTTTAAAGGGGATAAGGGCCTTTGTTTATCATTACGGGATACAGCAATTCTATGCTTCAGAAATCACTGATTTTGGAGGTAGGCTTTTCAGGGTAGACCGGGCTTCAAAAGAAGCGATCATAATCAATGAAAACGATGGGAATAACGGCGCATATGACATTTGGGACGCTATTGTCGGTATTGCCATAGCAGAAGATGACAGCCTCCTTGTTATTGGTGATTTCAACAATGATGGAAACGGCATGGTGAAATTTGGTACTGATGGCGGCCGTTCATTGTCCACCTTAGAAATGGAAATTTGCTGTGGTCTCGGTATGATCTACGACCCCACAGAAAACGCAAATACGATCAGGGTCGGCAATGGATGGGATTCTAACGATGGAGAAATAGTTATTGATGTCTTTGACTTGAACACGGGGGGCCGGCTGACGTCATTTATCACCAGTAGGTTCAATAACTTTCCCGTGGATATCAGTGGAAATACTTTGAATCACAGGGAAATGGTAAAAGATAATGATGGGACAATTTACGCCATCATTTATGACAGGAATTTGGATAGCTCATACCTTGTTCAAATTGATACAAGCACATACCAGGCAAATTACATATCTTCATTGGGAACAGATAACTCGAATCAATACTTGGCACTGACACTGATCCCGGAGTATTTACTGTAGATGTGAGTTCGGTAGGAAAATAGGGCTGGACCAAATAGTAAAAAGACCCCTTTGTGATTCTTGGAGCTTCGTGCCTTGGTGGCTGGGGAAGCCTCGTCACCAAGGCGCCAATGCACTAAGGTTCACCAAGCTTACTAGCTAAAACTCCCCTGGATAACACCAACGTGATAAATGATCATCGAGTCCAGGGTATCGCTAAAAGTTTGCAATAGGCCAAGTCCAAAAGATTGATTGGAAAACAATTTGTACGTATTGATTTAACCTAATCAAAAAGGGGGCGTCTTTAAGTAAAGACGTCCCCCTAATTATTTTTAAATGGTATTCTCAACTACACACTCCAGGTCCCTGATGATTCTTCATTTCCTTCGGAATCAAACGTGGAAAAAGTCCCGGAAGTACCATCGGCATTCCAAGTAGCTTCATAAGAACGGACACCGCTATAACTTAGCGTTAAAGACCCGGAATTATCTGGCAGCACTACGATCATCAATTCAAAAGCATCACCTGAATCGAACACCCTGAAAGTAAACCCTGCTGCTGTCTCTTCCCATTCATATCTCAAGATAAACTCGGAAGATGATCCTGATGACGTAGGGTCAATAAAATATACTTCCATAAAACCATTACGCAACGGGTCTTTAGACTCTTCTGCGTAGATCAATCGCTGGAACTCACTATCATTGTATTGCCAGAAAATTTCGAAGATATAGTCATCGGCATCTTCAGATAATTGATAAGCTACCGAAATTGTATTTCCCATGCCATCATCGGAAGTGTAGGTGTATACCACTACGTCTTCCTTCGTCCTGCCATTCACGGCTCCTTTCTTACCCACGGGGGTATTGGACTTTGCAGCTCCTGCCGGGGTTTGGAAATTGGAGAGATAGCCTGTCATAGCATTGGCTGTCCCTAGCCAAGTATTAATTTGCAACGCATTCTGGTCATTAGACTGGGTCAAAGCCGTAGGGACCGTGATCGGGGGCTCTGCCATACTAAACTCAAATTCTGCATTCTCCAGGTTCGTTGAAGGAGAATCGCTGTCATCGTCCCCGCATGAAACGGCGAAAGCTAGGAAGAATACCAGGCTAAAAAATTTTACTAGGTTTTTCATAATTACAGTATTGATTGATGGAATATAACAATTAATGTATGGACTTGTTGGATAGTAACCTTTTAGGGATCAGCAATTTAATCTTGATCATTAAATCCGCCTTGTGAAATCGTTAAGAAGAATGAATTCACTGCTAAATGGCTTTTCCAAGCGGTAAAGTAATGAGCCCGATTAGCGTTTCATAGGCCGTACTTTCGGCTTCAAACCCAAACCTTAGGACTATTTATGGTCAAACTATTTTCCAGGTTCTTTACGTAAAGCCGGCAATGTGCAACTCTATGCCTACTGCCCTTTGCCAATTGCTGGCTGATCAAAAGCCACCCTCACCAAGATGATGTAGATATCCCTTTGAAACCTCTTATTTCGTTTTAAAACTTTAATATTTCAGCTTTAACCTCATTTGACTTGGTATTGCTTGCATTACAACGGTATTTTAGCAAAATTATCATAGAATAAAACGAGAAGTTCAACGGAGTCATATGCGAAAATTAAGCTGGAGTACATTTATTATCTTGCTACTGGCTTTAAGTTTGGGCAAGGTTTACGCTCAAAAAACTAGGATTGGCATTATCACGGATTTGGAAAAATCCGTGGCTATTGATTCGATAATCCAGGTCATAGTCAATGAAATTGATAGGACAACAGGGTCTTCCAAAGAGGTGACGTTGTCTACTGGAAGCGTAATATATGGAATACGTAGCTTGGCCCGGGCGGCGGAGAGTTACACCCGGTTAGCGCCACAAGTCGACCTGGTCATCCTGCTAGGTAGTATCAGTACAAAAGGGGCATTGTCTTCAGATTTCAACACCCCGGCGATCGGGTTGGGTGTCACTGATCCCGGCCTCCAAGGGATCCCTTTCGAAAATGGCCGGTCCGGTATAAAAAATTTTAGTTACATCTGGGCTTCGACGGACTTTATAAAGGAGATCCAACAGTTCAAGCGGCTTTATGATTTCAAGAGCCTAGCCGTATTGGCCAATGAGGGTTCGGCCACCACGTTTGACCTGGAAGCGACCAAGAAAGCCATTGATTCCTTAAGCCAGGTGTTTTCTTCGGCCATCACCGTGGTGCCTGTAGGAAATAACCTTTTGGAATCGTTAGCCTCCATACCACCAGGTTGTGATGCTGTATACCTCTCGGAACTGTATACCAAGCACCCTACAGAGGTCAAGTTGATGGCCGAGGAGTTCAAAAAAAAGAAACTGCCTTCCTTCTCCACGATCAAATGGCATGTAGATCAAGGTATATTAGGCAGCATTTCCGATGATAACGGGCTGGACCAAGTGATCAGGAAGCTTTCGGTGATGGCTGATGGTGTTTTTGCCGGGGAACCGCTAGAAAATATGCCCGTGGTGATCAACCATAAAGAGGAGTTTTACCTGAACCTGCAAACGGCCGATGCCATTGGTCTTTCTCCACCTTTCGAGGTGATCTTCACTGCCAACCTGGTAGATGGGGACCCGGAAGACCGGCCTACCTACTCTTTGGAGGAGATCATGCAAAAAGCGCTGGAGGCGAATTTCGACATTAAGATAAGCTACAAAGACATTGACCTTGCCGAACAAGATATCGTCAGCGCCCGCAGCACGTTGCTACCATCTCTCGATATGTCTGTTACAGGCCTTCACATCAATGAGGAACGAGCCAATGCCGCCCTCGGATCGTCCGAAAGATCACTGGCAGGACAGTTAAGGCTGACCCAACTCATTTATGCGGAAGAAGCCATTGCCGGGGTTAAAATACTGTACCATGTAAAGAAGGCCCAGGAATTTGATACGGAAAGCGATGTATTAGCCGTGTTACTAGATACTTATACCGGTTATTTTAACCTGCTCGCCGCAAAGACCAACCTTTTGATCCAGCAGGAAAACCTTAAAAATACCAAAGCTAACCTGGAACTCGCTAAAATCCGGGTGGAACTGGGCTCATCCAGCAGGGCTGACCTATACCGGTGGGAAAGCGAGGTAGCCACCGCCAAACAAAACGTGGTGGAAGCTCAAACCGGAGTCATCGCCAGTAAGCTGCAGCTGAACACATTACTTGCCAATACATTGGAAGATGAATTTGATGTAGAAGATATTACGATTGACGACGAGGTGTTTCAAGAGTTTCAAGACGGGCTGTTGGAAGAATTTGTAAAAACCCCGGATGATTATAGCAAGGTCACGGATTTTTTGGTCCGTGAGGCTATGAGCGGTAACCCTAATAAGGAATTCCTGCTGGAAAACATCAAAGCTACCGAGCGTGAAAAATTACAGAACAAACGACTGCTGTTCGTTCCGCAAGTAGCGCTGAATGCACAAACCGATCAAATCTTGGATCGAGGGGGCCAAGGGTCCGTGGCCCCGGATGGAATAGAGCTAGTCGATAACTCCTGGCAGGTAGGCCTGTCCCTGAACTATCCCCTGTTCCAAGGCTTAAATCGCCGGGCCAATCTTGAGCGCTCTAACCTGCAGCTAGAACAATTGTACTATTCCCGGCAACGGCTCGATCAAAATTTAGAACTGGCCGTCAGAAGCAGGACGCTTGAACTGCTCAATACCTCTACCAACATCGAATTCAGCAAGGTGGCGGCAGATAATGGACGAGACAACTACGAACTGGTCAGGGACAATTACCTGCAAGGGCTCGTCAATATTACCCAGCTGATCGATGCACAACAGGCGTCATTAAATGCGAGCCTGGCCTATGCTTTATCTATTTACGACTACTTGCAGTCCTACGTACAATTAGAATTTGCCGTAGGGTTTTTCTCAAAGTTTTCAACCCAGGAAGAGCTTGACGCATTCCAAGACCGTTTTTTACAGTTTATATCTGGTAATTAGTTGAACTATGAATATATCCTTACTTGAAAAGAGCTTTCTTCTCGTTGTTTCAATGGTGCTGGCGGCTTGCGGTGGAAAAAAGGAAGTAAAAGAAGAAGTACTACGACCGGTCAGGTACCAGGTGGTGGGCACCCTTGATGCGCAACAAATACGCACCTTCAGCGGCATTGCGAAGGCCGGGGATAAAATTGAGCTTAGCTTCAGGAGCTCGGGGATCATCTCGGCCATCAACGTAAAAGTAGGGCAAGCCGTGAAAAAGGGTGACCTTATAGCGCGGCTAGACAATATTGAAGCCAATTTGGCGTACGAAAAGTCAGCTTCGGCCCTCAAAGCGGCAGAGTCATCCATGAATACTGCCAAAACAGAGCTGGACAGGATCAAGGCCCTTTATGAACGACAGGGCGTTTCGCTGAGCGACTACCAGGCCGCTAAAAATTCTTACCAGTCCGCATTGGATCAATATGAATCAGCAAAACGGAACAAAAGCATCCAACAGACCCAAGTGAGTTACGGGTTCATCTACGCCCCGAGTGACGGGATCATTGCTGATACGGATGGTGGCCAAAATGAGAACATCAATGCCGGGCACGTGGTGGCTGTGCTAAATGCAGGGGATGACATCAATGTGGAAGTGGGCCTACCGGAAAACGTGATCAACAAAGCCCGCCTAGGTATGGACGTGGAAGTGACTTTTTCGGCGCTGGATGAAAAGTTTGCCGGAAGCGTTATCGAAGTTTCACCCATTGTCGATCCAAATTCGGCTACCTACCCGGTAAAAATAGGGATCAACTCTCCTTCTAGTGCCATTAAACCCGGTATGGCGTCCAATGTTACCCTCAATTTCAAATCAGAAGATGGGGTAGACGATGACAGTTTGATCATCCCGCTGAAAGCCGTTGGCGAGGATGGGAAAGGCAATTTTGTATTTGTGATCGAACCGGGAGATGCGCAGACCGGCATTGTAAAAAAGCAACCCATCCAGGTCGGCGAGCTGACCCCGGACGGCTTTAAGGTGATCAGTGGCCTCACAGAAGGACAAAAAATAGCCACCGCGGGATTGCAAACCCTACTCGACGGGCAAAAAGTACGATTACAATAGCCAAAAGACCGCCTTAGCTCATGAATCTTACCCAGTTTTCCATAGAAAAAAACCGTGTGGTCATCAGCATCCTGCTCGTGACCTTAGTACTTGGTATCGTGCTGTACCAATCCCTGTCACGTGATAGTATGCCACCCTATACCATTCGTGTGGCCAGTGTTGTCACTGCTTTCCCGGGAGCGAGCCCCGAACGGGTAGAGGAGTTGGTCACGGACAAAATCGAAAAAGTGGCCCAAGAGCTTCCCGAGCTTAAAAATGTGAAAAGCACCTCGCGAACGGGGCTGTCCGTAGTGCAAGTTGAGCTTAAAATGGAAGTAGCGCCGCGAGATCTTCAACCTGTTTGGGACAGGCTCAGGAGAAAGTTAGACGCTATCGATGATCTCCCGAGTAATGTAAATCCACAACTGAAAGATGATGGCATAGGAGAAGTGTTCGGGATAGCCGTGGGGCTTACCAGCGATGGGTATTCTTATGCAGAAATGAAGGAGTATGCCGATGAGCTAAGAGATGACCTGATCAAATTGGAAGACGCCGCCAAAGTTGAGCTCAACGGTACCCAAGAGGAACGGGTTTTCGTGGAGTTCGATAATACAAAGCTCAAGGCTTATGGACTCACCTCGAGCCGGCTGCAAGGGCTGATCTCTAATACCAATATCCTAAGCTCCGGGGGACAGGTCAACCTGGAAGATGAGCGGATCATTTTGGAACCTACGGGAAACTTCAATTCATTGGGAGACATCCAAAAAATGTTGATCCCCATCGGGGAGAGTGGGCAGGTAGTGGCCTTAGAAGATATTACCTTGGTAAAAAAGGGCTATATCAATCCCCCGGAACAAATAGTCAGGATCAACGGCCGGGACGCTATATCCTTGCATGTTTCCCTGAAAGATGGGGCCAACATCATAAAGCTCGGTGAAGAACTTGACATGGTGCTGGCCGAGTGGCAAAATCGACTCCCGGTGGGTTTAAGTGTTTTTCGTATCTCTTCCATAGACGAATACATTAACTTGAAGATCAGCGATTTTGTGAACAACCTGCTGCAGGCTGTAGGTATTGTTCTGGCCGTGATGCTCGTATTCCTGGGCTTGCGCACCGGGCTGATCATAGCCAGCTTAATACCGATCGTGACCATCACCACCCTGATGGTCATGGGGCTGATCGGCGTGGGACTCAATCAAATCACACTGGCAGCCCTGATCATGGCACTGGGTATGATGGTGGACAATGGTATCGTAGTGGCGGAATCCATTATAGTAAAACTGGAAAAAGGAACAGATGTCAAAACCGCTGCTATTGCCGCTTGCTCGGAGCTTTTTATTCCTTTGTTAATATCCACGTTAACCACATCGGCCGCCTTCCTTGCTTTTTACATGGCGGAATCTGTAATGGGGGATATTATGGGGCCTCTCTTCGTGGTCATCTCCATCGCCCTCCTATCCTCTTGGATTGTCTCACTGAGCATCATTACCTTGTTCTGCGTGTTTTTTTTGAAAGCAAAAAAGACGAAAGAGGGTGGAAAACCCGGCTTGCTGGATAGGATCATTGAGCGCCTTAAATCGAAATACAAGGACCTTATTTTATTGGCCTTATCATGGAAAAGAATAGTGTTAGTCGGCATCGTGGTATTATTCATTTTATCATTAGTAGGGTTCACCCAGTTGGCCTTCGTATTTTTCCCGGATAGTGACCGGAACATGATCACCATAGATATTAACCTTCCAGAGGGCACCAAGATCGAAAGGACGGAGCAAACGGTGCTGGCCATAGAGGATTTTATACGAAAAGAGCTGGTCGTAACCGATTCAAGAACGGAAGGTATAATCGATTGGTCAGCTTTTACGGGCGAAGGACCGTCTGCGTACGACTTGGGTTACAGTGCCGATGAGCCTAACTCCAACTACGCCCACATTCTCGTGAATACCTCGTCTTTTTTGGTGAATGCCGAGATGGTGAAACGATTGGATGCTTTTTGCTATTCGAATTTTGCGAATGCCGATATCAAAGTTGGCCTGCTGGGCTCCGGTGGAGGAGGTACCCCGATAGAGATCAAAGTTTCCGGGGATGACCCGGATAAACTGGCCGAGATATCCGAACAGATCAAAAGCCGGCTGTTTTCCATACCCGGTACCAAGAATGTGAAGGACGACTGGGGACCGAAGGGCAAGAAATTTGTCATCGACATCGACCCCAATAAGGCCCAGCTGGCCGGGGTGACCAACCAAGATATTGCTACTTCTTTACAAACGGTACTCGATGGCTTCCGGGCCGGGGAATTCCGCGAGGGAGACAAATCCATTCCTATTTTGATCCTGAGTGACCAGGACCAACAGCAGTCGCTAGCTTCGCTGGAAACCTTGAATATTTATGCCCAAAATTCAGGTAAGAGTGTACCGCTATTACAGGTGGCCTCTATACTGCCGCAATGGCAATACACGCGGATCAAACGGCTGGACCTGGCACGGACGGTAAATGTATCCAGCGAATTGACCGAAGATGGTAATGCTTCAGCGATTGTTTCTGAAATTACTCCTTGGCTAAAAGAACAAGAAGCTTCCTGGGAAGGATACACCTACAAACTAGGTGGTGACGCAGAAAGTACGGCAGAAAATATGGGGGCAGTAGCAAAATACCTGCCGCTTTCTGGATTTATTATCGTCATGCTACTCATCATCCAGTTCAACTCTTTCCGAAAAATGGTCATGATCGTTTGTACCATTCCTTTGGGAGTGATCGGCATGGTCCTTGGCTTATTGCTGTTTGGTGTGCCTTTTGGATTTATGGCCTTTTTGGGGGTGATATCCCTGGCAGGTATCGTCATCAATAACGCCATCGTACTGATCGACCGTATCGAGATCGAGGAAAAGGAGTTGAAGAGGACTCCGCAGGATGCTATCATCGGGGCTTGTCTACAGCGTTTCAGGCCGATCTTGCTGGCCACTTTCACTACGGTACTAGGGCTGATCCCTCTCTACCTTGGCGGGGGAGCCATATGGGAACCTATGGCAGTCACAATCATGATCGGGTTGCTTTTTGGTACGGTGATCACCCTGCTTTTCATCCCTTCTTTTTTCAGTGTGCTCTACAAGGTAGATTATAAAGAATATGCTTTCAACGAAGATCTGCTGGATTAACACTTGCTAACACTATATCCATACCGGTTCGAGATTTTCTTTTTTAGCCAGCTAGCGATCCTGTTCGGGTCATTGTTCGTGCCGGCCGATGGGTTTGAGAATATCCTTTCGCCCATACTTTTCCAGTTGAACCTGCTCGCTGGGGTATTATTGATTTCAGGGAAAAAGAGGCTCATGTGGTTTTCCATCGTTTTACTGATGATAGCCGGGGCCCTGTTGGGCATCTCTATGATGGAAAGCGCGGATCAAAGGAAAATAGGAATTGTCCGAATGATCATCTACTTTCTATTCCATATAGTGATCACTACTGAAATAATAAAGCAGGTATGGCGAGCCAAGCAGATCCGTGATAATGTGATCTTTGGCGTGATCAGCGGCTATATTTCTTTGGGGCTGATCGGTTTTTTTATATGCCTAAGCATCGAGTTACTCCACCCCGGCTCCTTCCGGGGGCTGTACGCGGAAGGGGCCACGGTAGAAAGCACTACGGACCGCCTGATCTATTTCAGCTTTATAACGTTGCTCACAGTAGGTTATGGCGATATCGTTCCCGTCACGTCATCGGCAGAAAAAGCGACTATCCTCATCGGCTTGTTGGGGCAGTTTTACTTGGTCATTATTACGGCTACCATCATTGGCAAGTATATCAATCAATCCTCATAGGCCTGGAAAACTAGTGTTAAGCTAAACCTTAAATGAGGTACCGGGTACGAGATGAGTAGGTTTGAGGTATTGGAAGGTTCTCGATCAGTCGGCAATCGGCAAAAGGCAGTAGGCAAAAAAATATAGGGTTGCCCTTTGCCAACTGCTGACTTTAAGAAGGGCATCATTGAAAATTCAAACGGCATATGGAGAGGAGACATCCAGGAACAGCGCGGCACATTTGAGGCCCGTTGGCAAGCGTCTTATAGGGGCTGTGTTGTGCGTTTAGCGTGGAAAATGGGCTTTGTTGCTGGCGCCCTTTTCTTTTGTTTCGTCTTCTTTCCCCGAAGGGATGCCTCTGGCATGGGCGTGCAAAAGAAAATGAAAACTGGACTTAGAACCTCAAAATCCTGCTTAAACTGCTCATTACGAGGCTGGCATTATCCGAAACATTCCAAAAATGTAGCCTAATTTGTCAAAGCTAAACGCTTTCCTATCAAATTTAATTTTCAAGGACGTTTTAACCTGGACTCGATAATTGTTTACCAGTTTGATGTTACCCAGGGCAGTTTTGGCGAGTAAGCTTGGCCACCCTTGGTGCATTTGCGTCTTAGTGGCCCGGGAAGCTTCGCCATCAAGGCACCAAAGCTCAAAGAATCACAAAGGGATCTTCTTTAAGATACTACCTGGCGCGCTTTTATAAAGCGTGGCCATCTTCAACACATTCGGTCGTAAATCGCTTTCCTCCCTGCACATTTGTAATGCGCTTCGAGCCATTTACTTTAACAGCCAAACACACCAGGGGTGGTACTCGTTGGATGTTTTCTGCCTTCTTTAAGGACTCCCGGGGAGGATTAGTAGGGGTGTACTTTGGTCATTAGTCATAAACGAGAGCACCCGGATTACAAATCCTTTTGCTACGATAAGTACGCATTACGCTACGCTAAATGCGTACTAGTTGAAGGGTAAAAAACTAGTACTACTTTGTCACATTCAATTATATGATAGACAGGGATTTAACAATAGAGGAACCCGTTGGATATCCTCATCAAAAACGAAAAAAAACTTCTTTATCGTCATTCCTGCCTGCCTTGCAGGGTGAGCGATGCGCGAGAGCAGGAATCTGCTGTGTCGTTGAACGT